>CAMATI010000111.1 GCA_945861095.1 Asaia bogorensis
GCGGCCCAGGACCTCTTCTCCCTGACCATGGCCCTGGACACCGCGAGACACCCCCGATGAGGATAACCAGCCACTGGAGAGCCGTGTGCGGGAGAACCGCCAGCACGGTTCGGAGGGAGGGGAGGCTGGTAGCCTTCCCTACCCCTATCTTGAAGCTTTCAACGATGGGGTCGCCGCGTTCCGCCGTCGCCTTGGCCGCCGGTCGTGGCCTTCTGGTTCGGCGGATCTGGCGATCCGTTGTTCCCGCGTGTCGACGTCGGACGATCACTGTCGCGGTTTCGGTGGATCGTCCCATGATCCGCTCGTCTCAGAGCCGTTACGATCACACGCCCACGCCGTCGCCGCAAGTGCGGTTAGCGGAACCCGGCCCCGCAAAGCATCTCGCAGCGCGCGTTTTGCGTCCCATATGCGATCAGAGACCGACAGCCCCAGACCGACAGCCCCAGACCGACAGCCCCAGACCGACACCGTAGGAGTCTATCCATGAAAATCGGCGTGCCCCGGGAAATCAAGACGCATGAATACCGGGTGGGGCTGACGCCCGCCGGGGTCAGGGAGCTGGTCCATCACGGTCACACAGTCCTGGTGGAACGCAATGCCGGCAACGGCATCGGCTGCGACGACGACATCTACCGGGCGGCCGGCGCCACGGTTGTCGACACCGCGGCCGAGGTGTTCGCCGCCGCCGATCTGGTCATCAAGGTCAAGGAACCGCAGCCGGAGGAAATCGCCCGCCTGCGGTCCGGGCAGGTGCTGTTCACCTACCTCCATCTCGCCGCCGACCGCGCCCAAACCGACGCCCTTCTCCGCTCGGCCGCCACCTGCATCGCCTATGAAACCGTCACCGACCGCGCGGGCACCCTGCCGTTGCTCGCCCCCATGAGCGAGGTCGCCGGCCGGATGGCCGTGCAGGTCGGCGCGCATTGCCTGGAACGGGAGCAGGGTGGCGCCGGCATTCTGCTGGGTGGCGTGCCGGGGGTGCCTCCGGCCAAGGTCGTGGTGTTGGGCGGCGGCGTATCCGGCACCAATGCCGCGCGCATGGCGGTGGGGCTGGAAGCATCGGTCACCATCATCGACAAGTCGCTGCCGCGGCTGAAGGAACTGGATCTGCAATTCGGTCCGCGCGCGACCACGCTGTTCGCCACCACGGACGCGATCGAGCATGCCGTCGTCGCCGCCGACCTGGTCATTGGCGCGGTACTGGTGCCCGGGGCGGCGGCGCCCAAACTGGTGACACGGGCCATGGTGCGGCAGATGCGGCCTGGCTCCGTGCTGGTGGATATCGCCATCGACCAGGGCGGCTGTTTCGAGACCAGCCGTCCGACGACGCACTCGGCGCCAACCTATGTGGATGAAGGCGTGGTGCATTATTGCGTCACCAACATGCCGGGCGCGGTGGCGCGGACATCGACCTTCGCGCTGACCAACGCGACCCTGCCGTTCGTGTTGGCACTGGCAGACAAAGGGTGGCAGCGCGCGCTGCGGGAAGACCCGCATCTGCGCGATGGGCTGAATATCCACGACGGCAAGATCACCCATCCCGCGGTGGCAACCGCGTTCGGGCTGCCCTGCGTGCCGGCGGGGGGCCTGGTCGGCTAAAGGCGACCCTCGGCAATCATTGCCGCGGTTGGTGGGGCAATCGGGGGCGGAGAGTAAGTCTTGGGGCGCTGCCCCAAACCCCGCGAGGGCTTCGCCCTTCGAACCCACCAGGGGCTCGGCCCCTGGACCGCGATCAGTTGGGTCAGGGAGGAAAGGGGGCCGACACGGACGTTGAAACGCCATGGTCGGCCCCCTTTCCTCCCTGACCCAAGAAATGGCATCCAAGGCCCAGCCTTGGTGGGGGTCGAGGGGGCAAAGCCCCTCGCGGGGTTTGGGGCAGCGCCCCAAGGCTTTCTTTCCGCCCCCCGAACGCCCCGCCAACTGAAGCAACGATCGTCGCGGGTCGCTTTACCCGACCAGGGCCAGCAAGGCGCGCACGCCGGCCGGGTCCAAGGTCTCCACCCGGCTGGCCAGCGCGATCACGTCCTCGGCCTTGGCGGCCGGCATGCGTCGGGTCAGGCAGTCGCGCACCTTTGCCAGATGTTCCTCCTGGCTGATGGGCGGTGATCCCCAGATGCCGCGTGGGCCGTTGCAGCGCGTGTGCAGGATCTGGCCGTCGTTCATCTCGATCCGCGCTTCCAGCCACATCTTGTCGAAGCGGGCGGGGATGTCGGGGGACATGTTCATGGTGATCTTGCCCAGCAGAGCCAGCATGTCGGGCTTTTCGACTTCCTCGTCGGTGAAGGTGTCGATCTTGACGCCGCCGCGCAGCAGGCCGCTGGCGAAGGTGTATTGCAGGCTGAACTTGCCGGCCAGACCGGTGTCGGGGCGCGGGCGGTTGACGTATTGCATGACCGGCGTGGTCAGGGTGACGGCGCGGATCGCCGCCGGATCGGGCACCTGCGGATGCAGGGTCAGTCCGGCGGTGATCGCGAAATGGGTGCCGTACTGGGACGGAAACATCTTCATCGCGTAGCCCGGCTGCACGATCCGGTAGGGCGGGCCGAAGTTCAGCAGGTCCGCGGGCTCGAAGGTTTCGCCGAACATCATGCGGCCATAGCCGTTGAACGCCTCGAAGGGTTCGGGGTTGCCGGTGAATCCCTTCGATGCCAGCAGCGCCGATTCCAGCCCGTGCATCGCGGCATGACCGCAATGGGTCGATTTCGTCATCGTGCCGATATTGGCCGCCATGCCGCCGCAGCGAGACGATGCTATGCCCAGCGCGTTGGCCAACTGTCCTGGAGTCAGGCCGAGGACATGGCCGGCGGCGACGGTCGATCCCATCGGACCGACCAGGGCAGGGGGGTGGAAGCGGATTCCCCCCGTCTCGTAAAGATGTCCGGCAAAGCGGATCCAGCCTTGCAGTTCAATGCCTTTCACCAGGGCGGCGATCAGGTCCCTTCCGGTGATGTCGCGGGTTTCGGCCAGGGCCAGGATGGCGGGCAGGGACGTGGACAGGGCGTGGTTGGACGGCGTCCACATCGGCTCGAAATCCAGCACATGCATCGCCGCCCCGTTCAGCGCGGCGGCCCACAGCGGCGATGTGCGGAATCCGAAGCCGATCGCGGTCGCATCGCCGCGCGCACCGAAGCCCTTGTAGTGTTCGGCTAGGATCTGGATCGTGTCTTCTTCCGTGCCGGCCACGGCAATGGCCAGGCCGTCCAGCACCAGGCGGCGCGCGGCGGCGATCGCCTCTTGCGTCAGTGAATCCCAGGTGGTGGCGACGATCTTCTCGCAGAGTTCGGCGGTTACGCTCATGTGTTGTCTCCACTCAGCCGATCAGTTGCATCAAAGTGCCGATTTCATGCGGCTCCAGGCTGTCGATCCGTCCGGCGAGCGCGATGCAGCGTTCCGCCGTGTCCGGTGTCAGCGCGGTGGCCAGGCAGTCCCGCACCTTCAGCAGATGGTCGGCGGGATCGATCTTCGGCTGGCCCCACATGCCGCGCGGTCCGTCGCAGCGCGTTTCCAGGACGGTGCCGTCGTGCAGTTCGATCCGCAGGCGGACATGCATGGTCTCGAACCGGGCCGGGATGTCGGGGTCCATCACGATCGCGATCTTCGGCAGCAGCGCCTGCATGTCGGGCGCGCGCAGACGGGCGTCCGAGAAGGTGTGGATGCCGACCTTGCCGTCCAGCAGCGCGCTGGCGAGCGTATATTGGAAGCTGAATTTGCCGGACAGGCCGGTTTCGGGGGACGGTCGGTTGACATAGGGCATCACCGGGCCGGTCAGGGTGACCGAGCGGATCGCCGTCGCCGATGGCACGCGCGGATGCAAGGCCAATCCCGCGGTGATCACGAAATGCGTGCCGAACTGGCTGGGAAACATCTTGATGGCATAGCCCGGATCGACCACCCGCCAGGGCGTTCGGCCGTAGTTCAGCATCTGCTCCGGTTTGAACGTGCCGGTGTAGAAGGTGTTGGCGTAGCCCAGCGGGGATTCAAAGGTTGCGGTGTCGCCGGTGAATCCCGCCTCCGCCAGCAGCGCCGCTTCCAGCCCGACCGAGGCGGCCTGACCGCAATGAAACGACTTCGTCATCGTGCCGACATTGCCGAACAGGCTGCCGGCGCGCGATCCGGCAATGCCGAACGCATTGGCCATTTGTGCGGGGCTCAGCCGCAGCATGTGAGAGGCGACGGCGACCGCGCCCATCGGCCCGACCAGCCCGGGCGGGTGGAACTTCAGCACATCCGGCGTGTATTGCCCGGACGCCTCGCGCAGCCAGCCCTGGATTTCGATGCCCTTGACGAGGGCGGTCAGAATGTCGCGCCCGGGCAGACCGCGCGCCTCCGACAGTGCCAGCGCGACGGGCAGGGTGACGGACAAGGCGTGGGTGGCCGGGCTCCACATCGGTTCGAAGTCCAGCACATGCATGGCCGCACCGTTGACCGCCGCGGCACGCACCGGATCGGTGCGCAGGTCGCAGCCGATGACCGTGGCGACCGGCGTGCCGCCCAGGGCGCGCAGGGTTTTCGCCATGATCGGCACCGCGTCCTCGGCGGACACGCCCGCGACGGCAACCGCGATGCCGTCCAGCACCAGCCGGCGTGCGGCCTCCAGCGCTTGCGGGGGGAGGTCGTCGTACTGGCAACCGGCGATCCGCTCGCACAAGGTGGCGGTCAGGCCCATGGGATGGTTTCCCCCGTCGGATGGTTTGTTGTTGGAGGGCTGGGGCGGTGTCGGAAGCCTGTTGCAATAACCTGGGCCATCACCTCACCGCCGCTCCCGCGCCCGCCAGGGCCACGCAATCCGCCGCATCGAACGCGACCAGAACCGGCGCGCTTTCCTGCATCAGCACGACGGAGATCACCCGGACGGTATCCGCCCCGACCGCCACCGCGTATTCGAAATGCCCGCCCAGGAACAGCCGTTGGCGGATCGTGCCCGGCAAGTGGTTTTCCGACGCCGGCCCGGGCGGTTCCAGGCGCAGCCGGTCGGGACGGATCATGATCGTGCCCGGGCCGCGCGGCGCCGATCCGGTGGCGGCCCGGACGGACGTGCCGTCGCGAGTGACCGCCATGATCCCGTCCAGTCCCTCGCCTTGGATTTCGACCTCCAGGAAATTCGCGGCGCCCACCACGTCGGCCACGAAACTGTCGGTGGGCGCGTGGTAGATGTCCTCCGGCGTGCCCTGTTGCAGGATGCGGCCTTCGCTCATGACCAGGATGCGATCGGACAGCGACAGGGCCTCGGCCTGGTCATGCGTGACATAGACGGTTGCGACATGCAGGTCGCGTTGCAGCTTGCGCAGTTCGGCCCGCGTGCGGTCGCGCAGTTTGGCGTCCAGGTTGGACAGGGGTTCGTCGAACAGCAATATTGCGGGGGCATGCACGATGGCGCGCGCCACCGCGACGCGCTGCTGCTGCCCGCCCGACAATTGTTGCGACGAACGGTCGCGGAAGGCGCCGAGACCCACCATGTCCAGGGCGCGGGCGACTTTCTGCTCGATCTCCGCGCCGGGGCGGCGGCGGACGCGCAGCGGAAACGCCACGTTCTCGAACACCGTCAGATGCGGCCAGATCGCGTAGGACTGAAACACCATGCCGATGGAGCGGTTGTAAGGCTCCACCATGATGCCGGCTGTGGAATCGAACACGACTTCCCCGTCGATTTCGATGCGGCCTTCCTCCGGCGTTTCCAGACCGGCGATGCAGCGCAAGGTGGTGGTCTTGCCGCAGCCGGACGGGCCCAGCAGGGAGACCAGTTCCCCATCGGCGATATCCAGGCTGATGCGGTCGATGATGGTCTTGTCGCCGAACCGCTTGACCAGGTTGCGCACCGAAATTCCCATGCCGTCTCCTACAATTTCAGCGGCGCGCGCATCACCGCGCCCATCAGGGCGACGGTGATGATGGTTGTAATGACAGAAAGCGCGCTGGCGACGCCCCAGTTGGCATTCTCGAAGAACGCCCAGATTGAGATCGACAGCACCTGCGTGGATGCCGTGTAAAGCAGCGCCGCCGCCGCGATTTCCCGGAAATAGGCGATGAACAGCAGGAAATAGCCGCTTTGCAGGGCCGGACGCAGCAGTGGCAGCACGATGCGCCGGAAGCTGGCGATGCGGTTGGCACCGGACGCCCAGGCGGCTTCCTCCAACGCGCGATCGAGTTGCACAACCTGCGCGCCGACCGTCTCGGTCGCATAGGGCAGGAAGCGGGCGACGTAGCAGAACACCAGCACCCACAGTGTGCCGTAGATCGGCAGATACACATACGACCACAGGAACCCCAGCCCGATCACGATGCCGGGGATTCCGAATGGCAGGCAGGCCAGAATATCCAGCGCCCGGTGGCCGCGCGGCTTCAGGCGGTGCGTCGAATACGCCACCAGCACGCCCAGGGTCAGGCCCAGAACGGCGCCCCCTCCGGCCACCAGCACCGTGTTCCGGAACGCCCGCAACGTGCCCGGATTGTCCCAAAGCTGCACGTAGTTGCGGAACGTCCAAGCGGCTTCGAACGGGTTGGCGACGAAATACTTGATGGCGGAGGTATAGATCAGCGACAGCGACGGAATGATGAAACTCATCAGCACGTAGAACAGGCAGACCGTCGTCGCGACCCAGCGCCACCGCCCCAGGCTGAGTTCGCGCACCCGATAGCCGCGGCCCGTCACGGTGGGCGCCATGCGCCCATGCACGATGCGCCGTTGCGCGAAGATCGACAGGCCGGTGACCGCGCTCATGGACAGGCCCACGGCGGCCGCAAGGCCCGTGTTGCTGGGGGAAAAGCTGGTCAGCAGATACAACTCGGTGGCAAGCGTATGGACATGGCCTGGAATGCCGACCATCGCCGGTATGGCGAACTGCTCGACGGAAAGCACGAAACACAGCAGCAGGCTGGACATCATCGGGAAGATCATCAGCGGCACCGTGATCCTGCACACCACCTGCCACGGCGTCGCGCCAGAAGCGTAGGCCGCTTCCTCCAGGCTGCTGTCCATGCTGATCAGCGGGCCGCGGATGGTGAAGAACGCAAATGGCAGGATGTGCAACACCTGGATCCAGATGATCCCGGTCGCCGAGTAGATGTCGAAGCGGATCACGTCCGGGCCGAGCAGATGCTCCAGAATGTCGTTGAACACGCCGCCTGGCGATCCCAGGATGACCCAGGCCATGCCCAGGATGTAGCCCGGAAAGAAGAAGCTCAGCCCCACCGCGGCAACAAGACTTTTTTTGTAACGAAAATCCGTGCGATAGACCAGCCACGCCATGGCGGCACCGCCCAGGGTACTGAACAGAGCCGTCACCACCGAAATAAAACACGTCATGAACAGCGTATGTACAATCGCTCGGCTTGCCAAACCTTCCCAGTTTTTCAGCGTAAAGTCGGATGGTGTGCCCGGACCGCCGGTCTGGAAGCTGCCATACAGCAATGATGCCAATGGCGTAACAATCAGGAATGCGGTAACCAGGAAGGTGACGGCGAAGATCACACGGATCGTCGTCTCGCCCGAACGTCGAACCGGTGCGGTTGTCATCGGAGTCTATTGCAGGCCGAACACCGAGCGCCATTCCTCGATGATGGATTTTTGCATCGCGGGGGTCAGCAACCGTTCGGTCAGGACGATCTTCATCCCATCCAGCCCAGGCACCAGTTTCGGCGGCTTGACCCCGGGGCGGGTGACCGGGGCGCCGGCATGATCTTGCAGGCTTTGCTGACCGGGGGCGCTCATGGACCAGTTCAGAAACAGCATCCCGGCATCCTGGTTCGGCGATTTCGTCGGCAGAAACGCGACCGTGGCCGTCGCCGGCACGCCCGAGGCCGGGTAGACGACGCGGATCGGAGCGCCGTCGGCGATGGCGCTGATCACCGGCGGTTCGATCACCGCGGCAACCTG
Source organism: Asaia bogorensis (assembly GCA_945861095.1). Classification (GTDB taxonomy): domain Bacteria; phylum Pseudomonadota; class Alphaproteobacteria; order Acetobacterales; family Acetobacteraceae; genus Rhodopila. Next base: position 7,874 of record CAMATI010000111.1, read on the forward strand.
GACGTCGCCACGGATCACCGCCTGCACGATGCCGGCGCTGCCGTTGAAGAACCGCACGCCGTTGGCTTTCAGGCGCTTGGCAATGTCACGCTCCCCCTGGGCATGCCAGTAGGCGAGCATCTCCTGCACCGCGACGGATCGCCAGGGCGGATTGATGCCGATCTTGTCCTTCCATTTCGGATCGAAGAAATCCACCCATTCCCGCGGGGCGTCCGCGTCCTTGATGCGGCCCTTGTGAGAGACCATGGCCGAACGAATGAGCTGGATCGTGTAGAACTGGTCGTGGCGCTTGTAGTCGGACGCGAGTGCCGCGGCTTCCGGCGGAACCCAGGTCTTCACCCAGCCGTTTTTCGCCCATGCGGCCAAAGTCTCGTCCCACAGCGTAATTACCACGTCGGTCCTCGATGCGCCGGCCGGATATTCGGTGGCAAAGCGCTGCATCATTTCGGCGCTCGGCAGGCGCGTCGCCTCAATGGCGATCTTGGGAAACGCCTTGCGGAAATCGCCCAGCCAAAGGTCGCCCAGCGGCGGCGGGATGTTGTGGTGGATATCGATGTGGCCGCCCTTGTTGGCCGCCTCGGCGATCCGGGCCAAATCCGTCCCCTGGGCCCCCCCCTGGGCCAACGCGGCGGTGCCCGCGGCGACAAACGGCATCGAAAGCAGCGTGCGGCGCCGCAGATTCATGGTGGGCCCTCCCGGATGGCGGGCGGAGCTTCTAACAGCCGCCGACTCGTGTCTATAGTGCGGAAAGTCGACCGCTGGAGGAACGCCATGACCATCGCCGCGGCCACCATTGCCGAAACCTTGGCGGAATGCATCGCGAACGTAACCTTCGATGCCTTGCCGGATGACGCCGTGCATTGGGCCAAGGTCGCGATCCTGGACACCGTGGGCTGCACCCTGGCCGGCGCGCGAGAAGACTGCGCGCGCATCGTTGGCCAGGTGGCGACGATCGGCGCCTCGGGCGGGGATTGCCTGGTCTTCGGCACCGACCGGCGCGTGTCGCCGTTGGACGCGGCGTTGATCAACGGCACGGCGGCGCATGCGCTGGATTACGACGATTGCAGCGATACCCTGGGCGGACATCCGTCGGCCCCGGTGTTGCCCGCCCTGTTCGCATTGGCGGAAACGCGGGCGGTCAGCGGGCGGGACTTCCTGGCATCCTATGTCGCGGGGTGGGAGGCCGAGACGCGCATCGCCCGCGGTGTCAACTTCCACCACTACACCAAAGGCTGGCACCCCACCGCCACGCTCGGCGTTTTCGGCGCGGCCGCCGCGTGCAGCCATATGTTGGGGTTGCAGCCGACCCAAACGGCGCGGGCCTTGGCCCTGGCGGCGACGTTTTCATCGGGCCTGAAGGCCAATTTCGGCACCATGACGAAGCCGCTGCATGTCGGGCACGCCGCGCGCAACGGGCTGCTGGCGGCGCTGCTGGCGGCGGACGGGTTCACGGCCTCGGCCGATGCGTTGGAGCACAAGCAGGGGTTCCTGCATGTCTTCAACGGCGCCGGAAACTTCAACGCCGAGGCGATCGTGGCGCATTGGGGCGCGCCCTGGGACATCGTCTCCCCCGGTGTCGCCATCAAGCAGTATCCGTGCTGCGGCAGCACGCATCCGGCGATCGATGCGATGCTGATGCTGGTGCGGGAGCACGATCTGACGCCCGCCAAGGTCGCGCGCATCGAATCCTGGACCCATGCGCGCCGTCTGGCTCATACCAACCGGCCCGATCCGCAGAGCGAACTGGATGCCAAATTCAGCGTGCAGTATTGCCTGGCGCGCGCCGTCGTCAGCGGCCGCGTGTCGATCGAGCATTTCGAGGGCGACAGCTATCGCGACCCCACCGTCCGCGCCCTGCTGCCGCGCATCGTGTCCGAGGCCCAGGCGCCGAAACCGGTCGATGACGGGGAGCATTTCGGCGCCGACGTGACGGTGACTTTGACGGATGGGCGGGTGCTGACCCAGTCGGTGCCGCGGCCGTTGGGGCGTGGCCCGACGATCCCGCTGCCGGTGGAGTTGCTGGAGATCAAGTTCCTGAACTGCGCGCAACGGGCGCTGCCCGCCGCCACCGCGCGGGGTCTGCTGGGGATGTTGCGCGGGTTGGAGGGCCTGAACCGTGTCCGGTCGCTGACCGATGCCATGGTGCCGCCCGAGCGGATGGCGGCGGAATGAGAGGGGCGGAGCGGGTGTCGATCGGCGGCTCCTGGCCGAAATCCGGACAGCCCGGTAACCCGGTCGTCCGATGACAATATGACGATCAACCTGAGCCGGGCTGCAAAGTCTGATGCTCTGCTGCGGATCGTGTATTTCAGCCGCTCCCAGGGGTCAGGGCGAGCGGAGGATGTCGCGGACACGATCCGGGCGATCCTGTCGGCGTCCCGGGCGACGAATCCAGGCTTCGGGATAACGGGGGCCTTGCTGTTCGACGGCAACCACTTCGCTCAGGTACTGGAAGGCTCCGTGGGGGCGGTGACAGAGTTGCTGCACCATATTCAGCTTGATTCCCGGCATAGCCATATCAGGTTCGTTCAGGAAGAATGGATCACGCAGCGGGACTTTGGCGGTTGGGCGATGGCCTATGTCGATGAAGATGCAGGGCACGCGATAAGGTTGTCTCCATCGGCTGACTTCGATCATGTGCCCGACACGCCGCATGGCCGGGCGATCCTGGATCTCTTGCGATATCTGGTCCGGAACGCGGGGTTGTCCGAATAGAGCGTGGTCGCCGACGCCCTGGTGGCACAGATGGCGTGTTGGCGGGTTCATATCGTTGACTTTCGGTGCGGCCTCTCTCATAAGCTCGTGATCCGGTCTACCCGGTCCCCGCGTCAGGCGGGGGCTACGCCGCTTCGCGAAGGTTCGCGCAGCGGCGTGTTCGTCGTTGCATCGTGCATCAGCGCGGTGTTGGTCCATAGCGGAGGGGTCGCTCGCGTGTTCGAATCGCTCTCGGACAAGCTATCAGGGGTCTTCGACGGGCTGCGTCGCCGCGGCGCGCTGCACGAGACCGATGTGGTGGAAGCCCTGCGGGAGGTTCGCCTCGCGCTGCTGGATGCCGACGTCGCCTTGCCGGTGGTGCGCGACTTCATCGCCAAGGTCCGCGAACGCGCGATCGGCGCCGAAGTTATGGACTCGGTCAGCCCGGGCCAGCAGGTCGTCAAGATCGTCAACGATGTGATGATCGAGCAGTTGGGGGGCGAAGGCGCCGTCCCGATCAACCTGAACGCCGCTGCTCCGGTCCCCATCCTGATGGTCGGCCTGCAAGGCTCCGGCAAGACCACGACATCCGGCAAGCTGGCGCGTCGGTTCCGGGAGCGGTTGCGCAAGAAGGTGCTGCTGGCCAGTCTGGACACCCAGCGACCGGCCGCGCAGTTGCAGTTGGCGCAGTTGGCCGAGCAGGCCTCGGTCCCCAGCCTGGCGATCGTCGCCGGGGAAACGCCGGTGCAGATCGCCCACCGCGCGATGGAAACCGCGCGTCGGGAAGGCTACGACATCGTCATCCTGGACACCGCCGGTCGTTTGTCCATCGACGCAGCCCTGATGGACGAAGTGCGCCAAGTCAGGGAGGCGACGAATCCCGCCGAAACCCTGCTGGTCGTCGATGCCATGACCGGGCAGGACGCGGTGAACACCGCCAAAGCGTTCAATGACGCGCTCGGCATTACCGGCATCGTCATGACCCGGATGGACGGCGATGCCCGCGGTGGCGCGGCGCTGTCGATGCGTGCGATCACGGGCGCCCCGATCAAGCTGGTCGGCGTCGGCGAAAAGCAGGACGCGCTGGAGGATTTCCACCCCGAACGCGTCGCCGGCCGCATCCTTGGCATGGGCGACATCGTCGGCCTGGTGGAAAAGGCCTCCGAGACCATCGACCAGGAAGAAGCCGAAAAGCTCGCCGCCCGGATGATGAAGGGCAAGTTCGACCTGGAGGATTTCGGCCAGCAGCTTAAGCAGATCGCCAAGATGGGCAGCCTGTCCGGCCTGATCGGCATGCTGCCGGGTGCTGGCAAGCTGAAGGCGCAGCTCGAAGGGGCCGATCTCGATACCAAGATCCTGAAGCGTCAGGCGGCGATTATTTCGTCCATGACGATGAAGGAGCGGCGCAATCCCGACATCATCAAGGCCAGCCGCAAGAAGCGGATCGCCGCCGGGTCCGGCACCCAGGTGCAGGAGGTCAATCGGCTGCTGAAGCAGTTCGATGACATGAGCGGGATGATGAAGAAGATGAACAAGCTGGGGCAGAAAGGCCTGATGCGTCACGGCCTGGGCGCCCTGATGCCGAAGGGCATGCAGCAAAAACAACGACCATTCTGAAGGAGTTACCAATTCATGGGTCTCAAGATCCGCCTTGCCCGCGCGGGCGCCAAGAAGCGTCCGTACTACCACATCGTGATCGCCGACAGCCGCAGCCCGCGCGACGGCCGCTTCATTGAGCGGGTTGGCAGCTACAACCCGATGCTGCCGGCCGAACATGCCGACCGCGTGCGCCTGCAAGGGGAGCGTCTGACCCATTGGCTTAGCCAGGGCGCGGTTGCGACCGAGCGCGTGGCGAAGTTCCTCGGCCATGCCGGGCTGGCGCCGATGCCGGTCTGGAACGAGCAGCCCGTGCAGTCCGCGCCGAAGAAGAAGGCGCAGGAGCGTGCGAAGGCCGCTGCCGCCGCGGCGGCTGGCTGAGGCAGATTTGCCGGACTCCCCAATCCTGCTGGGCGTGATCGGACGCGCGCATGGCGTGCGCGGCCTTGTGCGTGTGACGAGCCACACCGCCGATCCCACCGACCTGACGTCATACGGTCCGCTGACCGATGCGAAAGGGCGGCGCTTTCTGTTGCGCTGGCGGGGCGAGGGGATTGCCGAGGTCTCCGAACTGCTGGACGGCGGCGCGGTGAAGGTCACCGACCGGACCGTCGCCGAGGGCCTGACCAACACGCGCCTGTTCATCGATCGCGCGCAATTGCCGCCGGTCGCGGAGGAGGACGAGTTCTACCTGTCGGACCTGATCGGCCTGCTGGCGGTCTCGCCCGATGGCGCGAAGCTGGGGCGTGTCGCGGTCGTGCATGACTACGGCGCCGGGACCAGTCTGGAAGTCGAACGTCCCGTTGGCCCGGTGTTGATCGTACCGTTCACCAAGGCCTGCGTGCCCGAGGTTGATATCGTGTCCGGACGGGTGGTCATCGTCTCGCCGGAGGTTCTGGACGCCGATCCGGCGGCGACGCCCGGAGATCCGGACCGCGCACATGCGGACCGATCGGGCGAAGGGGCCGCGGCATGACCCATGGCGCGACCCATGGCCTGACCGGCGGCACGACCTGGCGCGCGTCTGTCCTGACCTTGTTTCCGGACATGTTTCCGGGGCCGCTGGGTGGCTCCCTCGCCGGAAGGGCGCTGGAAGCCGAGCGGTGGGCGCTGGATGTGACGGATATTCGGGACTTCGCGACCGATCGGCATCGGACCGTTGACGACATGCCGTTCGGCGGCGGCGCGGGCATGGTGTTGCGGGCGGACGTGGTCGACGCGGCGGTGACGTCGGTTGCCGACGGGCGGCCGTTGGTCTGTCTGACCCCGCGCGGCAAGCGGTTTGTGCAGGACGACGTGCGCCGCCTTGCGGATGGTCCAGGCGTGATCATGGTCTGCGGCCGTTATGAAGGCATCGACCAGCGGGTGATCGAGGCGCATGGCATGCGGGAACTCAGCCTGGGGGATTTTGTCCTGTCGGGCGGGGAGCTTGCGGCGATGGTCATGATCGATGCCGTGGTGCGGCTGTTGCCTGGGGTGATGGGTGCCGCCGACAGTGCCACGGAAGAAAGTTTCGCCGACGGACTGCTGGAATATCCGCATTACACGCGCCCGGCCGAATGGCGGGATCGGCGGGTGCCGGATGTGTTGCTGTCCGGGCATCATGCCGCGATTGCTGCCTGGCGCCGGCGGCAATCCGAACAAATAACGCAAGAACGGCGGCCCGATTTGTGGGCCGCTCATGTTTCAACTCATCGAACGGCTGTGGTTGGCGGCTCCGCCCCCCTGCCGTCAAACCCATAGAGTCAGAGGACAGCCGACCATGAACATCATCCAGCAGTTTGAAGCCGAGCAGATGGCGCGGTTGAGCGAGGCGCGGGCGGTGCCGGTGTTTGCGCCAGGGGATACCGTGCGGGTGGCGGTGAAGGTGGTCGAAGGTGAGCGCAGCCGCACCCAGGCGTTTGAAGGCGTTTGTATTGCGCGATCCAACAAGGGGCTGAACAGCAACTTCACCGTGCGCAAGATCAGCTATGGCGAAGGGGTGGAGCGCGTGTTCCCGCTGTATGCGCCGACGATCGCGGAGATCACCGTGGTGCGTCGCGGCGATGTGCGGCGCGCGAAGCTGTATTATCTGCGTGGACGTCGCGGCAAGTCGGCACGCATCGCCGAGAAGGCGCGTGCGACCGTGGTTGAGACGGCGGCGGGGTAAGAGGGACGGGGCTTCGCCCCGGACCCCGATCAGGGGCTCTGCCCCTGAACCCCGCCAAGGGCGACGGCCCTTGGAACCCGGACCATTGTCGTTTGAATTCCTGGGGCCTACCCGGACGGTGATAGATCCGGGTAGGCCCCAGGAATTCAAACGACCAAAGAATCGCATTCCAAAGGCCGTGCCTTTGGCGGGTCCAGGGCAGAGCCCTGGTCGGGGTCCGGGGCGGAAGCCCCGCCCTTACCCCTCCGATGTCTCAAAGCCAGAAGCGCGCGGTCAGGTCCTCCTCGGTCTGAATATTCGCCGTCGGCTCGACTTCCATTTCCGCGAAATACTCAGCCAGCCCCATCGTGGACAGCCGCCACGACATCATCGCACGCACATGGTCGGCATATTCCAGCCGCAGCGAGTCATCGTCCGGGTTCAGGTTCGTGATCAGCAGCAGCCCCGACGGCTGGGCATCCAGGGCCGTGATATGCAGGTCCGGCCGCACACGCTTCAGCAGCAGGGCGGTGCGCCAGACATCGCCGGTCCACCAGTTGTGCCGATACGGCACCGACGTCACGGCTGACGCCCCGCCCGGGCCCGGTGTCTTGCGATAGGTGATCGCTTCCTCGACCGGCAGGCAATCGTGCACCGCGATGATGGAGTTCGGTTTGCAGTGCCGCTCGATATTGTAGAAATCGCGCAGCAGAAACTCACACCGGTGCATGCCGTCGAGGAAGGCAATATCGACCTTGCGGCCCAGGATCGCCGTCAGATCATATTGTTCAAAGAATGTATCGCTGGGCATGCGGTAAAACGCCATGGCGGGCTTGGCCAGAATCATCTTGATCCGGGTCAGATCATCCAGTCGGAATGCGGGATCCACCGCGACCGAGGGGCAGGAACTCAAGGCCAGGCTGAAGCCCGCGTCCGTGCCGATTTCGAAATAGGAGCTTGGGCGAAGCACGTTATGCAGGTGGCGCATGACCTCGGTGTATGGCGCACCGGTCATGTCCGGCAGCGCGGTGGGTTTGTCTCGCGGCGTGTTCTCGTCGGCCATGGGCGTTCCTTTCGGCATACGGGGCAGGGGCGGTGGGTCGGACCTCGGCGGCGCGTTCTAACCCAACATCGGCCGGGAATCACGCAATCATGAGGGGATGTGGGTGCGCGCCGCGTCGGAGAACATCCGCCATTGGGACCGATCGGTGGACGGTATCGCCGCGTCATGCCAATTGGGCAAAACGATGCCCGACCGGGCCGCAACGCCGTCGTGGGGGCCGCCAATTCGCAGCCGTCCGGGCAAGTGAGTGCCGCCATGACGGGCAGGGGAGCCGATTTTTCCGCGCGCCACTGCGAACACCGACGTCTGGCGGACGATCGGGGGCGCTTGCCGCGCGCACGAGGCCTTTGTCGCGCTGCAATGTGGGCATCTGGGGACGGCACCCCGGTCATGCGGATAACCACCGGTGTCGCACGGCCCCCGGCGGCGACCGAAGCACCCGGACACAACGCCGATCGCGGCGTGAACCATGCAAGGCAACCGGTCCCCGGGGCAAAGCGACCCGCGGGGACCGTCCGGTGGTGTCAGATCAACAGTTCGATCAGGAACGGCCCGGAGCGCTTCAGGGAATGCGCCAGCAGGTCGGCGAAGCCATCGGCCGTATCCGTGCGCGCCCCTTCCACGCCCATCGAGTTCGCCAGTTGCGGCCAGTTGATGTCGGGATTGCCCAGATCCATCATATCCAGCGCGGTGCGGCCCGGATTGGCGCCGACATTGGCCAGTTCGCCCAGCAGGATCGCATATTTGCGGTTGGACAGGATGACCGTGGTTACGTCCAGCTTCTCCCGCGCCTGGGTCCACAGCGCCTGGATCGTGTACATCGCCGATCCATCGGCCTGCATGTTGATCACCCGCCGGCCCGGCGCGCCGATCGCCGCCCCGGTCGCCATGGGCGGCCCACCGCCGATGGCGCCTCCGGTCACGTTCAGCCAGTCATGGTGCGGCGCCGCCATGGTGTTGGAGAAAAACCCGCGGCCATAGGTCACGGATTCATCGGCTATGACCGCGCCGTCCGGCATCAACGCGCCCAGGGTCGCCGCGACGGATTCAGGCGTCAGCGCGCCGCGACCGGCTTCCGGCCGAGATCCGTTGTTGGGCGCCGCCACCTTCGGGCAATGCAGCGTATCGGCCAGACGGATCAGCGCCTCTATGACGTCCTGTTCCGGGCGGGCCAGGTTGTAGATCTGCGCATCGTCGGGGATGGAGGTCTGCGGCTTGTTCGGATAGGCAAAGAAGGTCACCGGCTTCTTGCTGCCGCACAGGATCAGGTTCCTTGTGTCGGCCATCGCCTTGACCGCGACATCGACGACATAGGGCACCCGGTCCAGCGATACTCGCCCCTGACCGCGGGCCATCCGCGCGTTGGATCCCTGCGCCACCAGCCGCACACCGGTTGCCTGAGAAATCCGCCAGGCCAGTTCCAGACCTTCCTCGCTGAGTGCGATGCCGCCCAGCAGCAGCACATTGCCGGATCCGCCTCGGCGCAGCACGGCGGCCACGTCGTCGATCTGCTTCGGGTCGGCGGTGGGCGTCGGCAGCCGCGGCAGTGCCTCGGCGACGATGCCGCCTTCGTTCCAGGACGAATCGGACGGCAGGATCAAGGTGGCAATCTGGCCGGGGGCGATCATCGCGGCCTGCACGGCGGCGGCGGCATCGGCGCCGACGGTCTTGGAATCCATCGCCGTGCGCACCCAGCCGGACACACCGCGTGCCCAGCCCTCGGTATCCGCCGTCAGCGGCGCGTCGAGCGGCCGGTGATACGTCGCCTGATCGCCCGGAATATTCACGATCGGCGTGTTCGCTCGGCGTGCATTGTGCAGGTTCGCCATGCCGTTCGCGAGGCCGGGGCCGCAATGCAGCAGGGTGGCGGCGGGCTTGCCGGCCATGCGGGCGTAGCCGTCGGCGGCGCCGGTCACCACGCCCTCAAACAGGCCCAATACGCAGTGCATGCCGGGAACGCGGTCCAACGCGGCGACGAAGTGCATCTCCGAGGTGCCGGGGTTGGAGAAACACGTGTCGACACCGCTTTTCAGCAGCGAGTGGACGAGGCTTTCGGCGCCATTCATGGTCTTGGGTCTCCTGGTCGGTTGGTCACGGCGTAACGGGTTTGGTGGGAGTTGGCCAGGGTGGGGCTTCGCCCCCACGGCCATTGGGGACCCCGACCAGGGCTCTGCCCTGGACCCGCCAAGGGCGACGGCCCTTGGAACCCGGACCATTGGTGCCCTTGGGGACATGGCCCTACACGGACGGTGAGAGGTCCGTGTAGGGCCATGTCCCCAAGGGCACCAAAAGAATCGCATTCCAAAGGCGCGGCCTTTGGTGGGGTCCAGGGGCAAAGCCCTTGGCGGGGTCCGGGGCGGAGCCCCGCCCTGGCCAACTCCCACCAAACCCGTT
>CAMATI010000112.1 GCA_945861095.1 Asaia bogorensis
CGGAGATCGGCCGGTTTGCAAATCCACTCCCTGGGCGGGCAGGACGATTGTCTTTGACCTGTGGCGGATCGGACTCAGCGAACACTCGCCTATCGCTCATCGCCGGACGGGAATTGAGATTGCGATTCGTCCGCATTGAGAACTGATGCCCCCCTGTTGCATTCTGGTCCAGGGCCTGGGACACGGCCGTGATCACGCTGTCCCAGTCATGCAAGGCGGGCTGCCGGAACAGGCGCATGGTCGGGTACCACGGGCTGGCGGTTCCCTGTGTCATCCACCGGTAGTCGGACCCGAGCGGGAGCATCGTCCAGGTGGGACGGGCCATGGCGCCGCCCAGATGCGCGAGCACGGTGTCGACGGTGACGACCTGGTCCATCAACGCGAGCAGCGCCGCGGTGTCCGCGAAATCGGCCAGGGTCCGGCTGTGGTCGATCAGCATGCGCATCCCGTCGAGGGTTTCCCGGTCTTGCGTCCGTATTTCCGTCTGGGCGACGTGGAAAACGCAGTCCTTGCGATCGAACAAGGGTGCCAGGGCGGACAGGGGGAGCGATCGGTTCCACACTGTGTCCGATCCCGACCAGGCGATGGCGATCCGTCGACGTCCGTCCGGCGGTCCCAGTCTCTGCCGCCATTGGGCCAGCCGGTCGGGATCGGGCGTGATATAGGGCACGGTGGCCGGGATGGTGTCTCGGTCGGTGCGAAACGCGCGCGGCAGGCTCATCAGCGAACATTGCAGGTCGAACGGCGGCAGCGGATCGCCCCGGGCGAAGACGCCGGCGACACCGTTCATTCCGGCGAACAGGGGGCGGAGCGAGGCCTGCACCTCCAGCAGCACATGAGCGGCTCTTGAGGCGCCCCTTGAGGCGCCTCGGGCGATGACCATCGGTGCGTAGCGGACGAACTGGACCGTATCGCCCTGGCCCTGTTCGGCATGCAGCAGGATGGTCCGCCCGGCCAGATCGTCTTCCCCCAACCACCCCGGCGCGTCGAACACCCGCCGGTGGCTGCGTCCCAGTTCGGCGTACCACCGCGCTTCGTGCCGGCGCCAGCCGTTCCGGAAATCGCCGAGTGCCAGGCTGGCCATGGCTTCCAGGTAGCGGGCATCGTTGTTGGACGGTTGCAGGCGCTGGATGGCGCGGTAATGCTCGATCGCCTCCGGATAGCGGTTCATCGCGCACAGGACCGACGCAAGGTCGGCATGCGCGCCAATCTGCGCCGGGTCCAAGGCCAGGGCCTGTTCCAACACCGGCAACGCGGCCTCCGGGCGGCGCAAGGTCAGCAGCAGGCCACCCAAATTGGCGCCGATTCCCGCCCGATCCGGCGCCAGGGCCAGCGCTCGGCGGAACAGAGCGACGGCTTCGGCGTTGTGCCCCTGGGCGCGCCGGACATCCGCCAGGTTGTTGTAGAGCGCCGCATCGCCGGGTGCCTGTTCCAACGCCGCGGCGTAATGATCGGCGGCCGCGTCGTAGTCGTGACGCAGGCGGGCGAAATAGCCGAGGTAGCCGAGGGTCTCGGGGTCGTTGAGGCCGGCATCCTGGGCGGCGTGGATATGGGTTTCGGCCGCGGTCATGTCGCCGGTCTGGAACGCGGTGCGTCCGAGGTCGAGGTGCTTGGCGGCGGTGCTGTTCACGCGGCGGGTCATACCAGCGGCGGGCAGGCGGCTACAATGTGGGTGGTGGATGCGCGTGGGAGCGCGGGTTGTCGAAATGGAGAAAACTCTCCCCCTCCCCTTGCGGGAGGGGGTTGGGGGGAGGGGATTCCCAACGACTTTCGGGTGGCTTTACCCCTCCCCCCAACCTTGGGCCGCGAAGCGGACCAAGCCCGCAAGGGGAGGGGGAGAGTTTTCTCCGGACGGTGCTTCAACCCGGGCGGCGTGAATGCGGCAACCAGCGTCCCCGCCCGTTGGATTAGGCGCTTTCGGTCATGTAGTGGTCCCGGTACTGGGTGCGCAGCGACATCTTCTGCAGCTTCCCGGTGGCCGTGTGCGGCAGTTCCGCCACCACCAGCACCTGATCCGGCAGCCACCATTTGGCGACCTTGCCCTCATAGATGCCCAGCACCGCGGCCGGATCGACCGTGTGCCCGGGGCGGGCGACGACCAGCAGCAGCGGGCGTTCGTCCCATTTCGGGTGGCGCGCGGCGATCACCGCGGCCTCGGCCACGTCGGGGTGGGACACGGCGATGTTTTCCAAGGTGATGGAGCTGATCCACTCGCCGCCGGACTTGATCACGTCCTTGGAGCGGTCGGTGATCTCCATGAACCCGTCCGGGTCGATGGTGGCGACGTCGCCGGTGGCGAACCAGCCGTCCGGTTCCAGGGCGCTTCCGGGTTCGTCGCCGTAATAGGCGCTGGTGACCCAGGGGCCGCGCACCATCAGGTCGCCGAATGCCGCGCCGTCCCAGGGCAGTTCGCTTCCGTCTCCGTCCACGATCTTCATGTCGAGCCCGGGCAGGATGCGGCCCTGCTTCAGCGTGTGGCGCACGAAATCGTCACCCGTCAGGCCCGCCTGGTCCGGTTTCGGAGCATTGTAGGTGCCGACCGGGCTCAGTTCGGTCATGCCCCAGCCGTGTTCCACGATCACGTCGTATTCGTCGCGGAAGGCCTCGATCAGCAGCGGGGGCGCGGCCGACCCGCCGGTCATGATGCGTTTCGTGGCGGTCAGGGTCTCGCCGCTGGAGCGCAGGTGTTGCAACAGGCCGAGCCAGACGGTGGGGACGCCGCAGGTCATCGACACCTGCTCGGCGTTGAGGACGTTGGCCATGCTGGCGCCGTCGAGATGCCGGCCGGGCAGTACCAGCGCCGCGCCGGTCAGCGCCGTGGCATAGGGAATGCCCCAGGCGTTGACGTGGAACATCGGCACCACCGGCAGGATGCGGCTGGTGGCACGGATGTTGATCACATCCGGCAGCGCGATCGCATAGGCGTGCAGAGTCGTGGACCTGTGGCTGTACAGCACGCCTTTCGGCCGCCCCGTGGTGCCGGAGGTGTAGCAGAGCGCGCTGGCGGTATTCTCGTCGAAGCTGGTCCAGGTATGGTCGTCGTCCGAGCCGTCCATCAGCGTGTCGTAGCAATGCAGGGTCATGCCGGGCGCGAGCGTGACCTCGGGCATGTTGGCCGCGTCGGTGAGCATCACCACGTCGCGGACATTGTCCTTGATATGGGGGGCGATGGCGGTGACCAGCGGGGCGAAGCTGGTGTCGACGAACAGCACCTTGTCCTGGGCGTGGTTGACGATATAGGCGATGTCGTCCGGATGCAGGCGGGGATTGATGGTGTGGCAGATCGCCTGCATGCCCGGTGTCGCGTAATAGACCTCCAGATGGCGGTAGCCGTTCCAGGCGAGCGTGCCGACCCGGTCCTGCGCGCCGACGCCCAGCTTTTGCAGCACGCGGACCAGGCGGCGGGAGCGGCGTTCGACGTCCGCCCAGGTGTAGCGGTGGGTGTCGCCTTCATGCGTGCGGGAGATGACCTCGGCCTTGGCGTGGTGGCGCGCGGCGTGGGTCAGGATGGATGAGATCATCAGCGGGTGGGGCTGCATGAGGCCGAGCATGGTGGTTCCCTCCGGGGTGGCGTCGTTGCGCTGGGTTCGGGTAACGATCATACGCGATCGACGGTGGTTTGGACTATGCGATGGGGCTGGTTTTCCGTTGTGCGGAGGTCTGGCGACATCGTTTCAACCGCGCCGCTTGCCGCGGGGTTTGGCCGGGGCGGGGGCGGGTGGTTTTTCCTCGGGAATGTTGCGGATGCGGCGGATCCAGGTGGCCACATCGGGGTCGATCCGAGTCAACCCGGCCTCCCCACCGCGGCCGGCATCGAAATCCGCGAGCGCTTGCAGCAGGGCGCGAACCTGTGCGGCGTCGGGTGCCAATGCGTCGTCGAGTAGCCCCGCCACGTCCCGCAACATCCCCGGATCGCGGCAGTGTTCGGCAAATGCGCCGAGGATCGGCTGCAACCAGGCGATCGGTTCCTGGTTGCCGCGATTGCCGGCGTTCAACAGACGCCCCAGCCGAGGCAACACCGCCCGCGCCGCCTCAAACCCCGCCGCTCGGCCGGAATCGCGGAAGATGCCGGCGATGGCTTGGCCGATCTCGGAGGACAGAAGGCCGTTGCGGTGTTGTCCGAGCCAGTTGGCCTGTTCGGAGGCGAATTGGTCGAAGTCGGACCAGGCGCCGGCACGCATGACGGCGGTGAGGAATGTGTCCAGCCAGAGGCTTGGGGCGGGTCCACCAGCTTCCGGACCTGCGTCTTGGATGTCGATCCATTCCCGATAGGCGGGCACGACGCCGGGCCGTGGGCTCAGCGCTGCTGTTGCGATGATGGCCCTTTGCGTCATTCTCATCGCCCAGAGATTCTGCGCGGCCCGCGCATGGTTGGAGGCGGCGAGGGCAGCACGCCAAGCGTCATCCAGGCGCCCTAAAGCGCGTTGTGAGTCGCTACCGTGGTTTAGCGCCATGGCTGCAACCCACCGGACATCAGAGTCAATCTCACCAGAGTCGATCGCCAGCTTGGCCGCCTCATCGCCTGCGCCGATGGCCTCTTCATGCCGGCCGAGTTTGCAGAGTGCAAAGGCCTTGTGCAGGATCGCCAGGGCCTGTTTAAAGCTGTCCGCAGCTTGGCGGGCTAGCGAAGCGGCATGGTCCGCTGCAACGATGGCATCCGTATACCGCTTGAGTCGATTGAGATTGATGATTTTTTGAAGGATAGCCGTGGCCTGCTCGCCAATGTCAGCAGATTGGCCAGCGAACGCGGCGGCTTGTTCCGCTGCGACGATGGCCTCTTCATGACGGCCAAGTTCATCGAGTACCAAGGCTTTGTGCAAGAAGGCCGTGGCCTGCACACCGACGTCCGCTGCTTGGCCCGCGAATGCTGCGGCGTAGTCCGCTGCGACGATGGCCTCCTCCTGCCGGCCGAGGCGGGCGAGCGCGATGGATTTGTATTGGATGGCCATAGCCTGCGCGCGCAATTCCTTGGATTCGCCCGCAATCGCGGCCGCCTGGTCTGCACTCACGATCGCCTGCTCGGCCGTCTGCTTGTTGTTCGAAAGGCACCAGGCGCGCGCAAGATATGCCATGATTGCCAAGTGTGGTGAAGCCAATGCCTCACATTGTGCTGCACATTTTTCAAAGGCTAGACGTGAGTCCTGTAATGCTTGGTGTTCCCACCCTAGGAATTCCCCCAATTCCTCGGCCGCGACAGTGATCGCGGCAGGATCCTCGCCGGCTTCGTTCAAGAGCGTCCGCAGGAGATGTTCGGCCGGCTCCAGCAACGACAACCGGCACCGCACTTGCGCCCGTATGATACCACGAATGGTCGCCTCCAGCATCGTGCTGGCTGAGCTTTCATTGCAGATCGCTTCCAAGTCCGCCGGTTGGGTGCCATCCAACAGTGAGACAATCTCATCCGCACTCAAAGGCACGGCCTCGGGCGCGGCCGCGAGATAAAGGCGCAGACGGCTCGGGAAGTCACGCCGATACGCGCTTACGGTGCCGGGCCGTTCTTCTTCCAGTACCAACCGGCTGAACACCATCGCCTCGGCCGGCTGTCCCTGTTCAAGATAACGCGCCGCCTGTTCCCGCTGCTCCTCTCGCGAGTAGAAGGTCCGTAGGAATTCCAGGATCGTCTGCAACGGGCTGGTCCGGACCAACTCATTCCCCTGCCGCAGCCGATAGAAGTGCACGAACACGCGATCGACGATCCGGAACATCGTCTCCCGGCTGTCGCTTGCCGGCGTGCCGCGGATGACGTCCGCCTGCCGCAAGTCCTGCATCACCCGGGCGATATCGCTCTGCTGCGCGCCGACGCGGGTGGCCAGTTCGGTGGCCGAGCAGGGCTCGCCGCCGCGGATCAGGGCGTCGACCAGGCCCTGGGCGAGTTGCGGCAGGTCATCGATCCGCCGCCGGTAGTAATCGGCCAGCCGGTCCGCCAGGGCGGTCATCGTCCCGGCGACGGTCATCGCATCGCCGGTTTCCAGCACGTCCCCCAGAAGCTGAGCCAGGCGAGGATTGCCGCCGATGAAATCCGCGATCGCGCGGGCCTTGGCCTCGGTCCGGCCGTCCAGCGCGGGCTTTCCTTCCAGGGTGCGCCTGCGATTGAAATAGGCGACGCAGTCGTCGCTGGACCAGGGTTCCAGTCGCACCGACTGGAACGCCTGAAACAGCGGCCGCTCATAGTCGATATCGGCGGTGCGGGTGCCGGTCGCCAGCAACATCAGCCGGTTGCCCGCCCGCCCGAGCCATTTCCGCAGCCTCTGCTCGTCTGGATCGGCCTTGAACAGGGTGGCGAGCAGGGTGTCGAAATTCTCGATCGCGGCGATGACCAGGCCGCGCTGTCCATCCAGGCTGGCGTCCAGCTCGGCTTCCAGGTCGCGCACCGCCCCGTCCCACAAGGCGGCTTCCTGGTCGGGGCGAGGCCAGCGGAATGCTGCCTCGGTCCAACTGCGGTTCTGGCCCAGGCGCTGGTCGGCCAGTTTGGCGGTCAGGTAGGTCAGCAGCGCGTGCGGGCTGCGGGTCAGGTTATGCTGCTCCTCCGGCAGCAGCACATAGATGATCCTCCCTTCGGCTGGCGCGATCTTCGCGGTCTCGATCTGGATCAGCCGGGTCATGAAGGATTTGCCGAAGCCGCGTGGCGCGTAGACAACCACATGCTGCAACGGACCGGGCACCACGGTCAGATTGCGGTGAATGGCGTCCAGGATTTCGGCGGTTTCCTGCTCGCGCGCGGTGGCCAGAGCCGTGACGGTGGCGTCGGCCATCAGATGCGTGTTGAAGGTCTCGATCAGGGGGGCCGAGCGGGGGGGGATGGTCATAGGCCGGTTCGCTTCCACCAGAGATCGACCAGGCGGGAGGACGATCGCCAGTCCCGCCCGCCGTCGCGGGCTTCGTTGTAAAGGATGAACCCGTCTTCATGCAGCAGGGACAGCCCATCCTGAACGTCGATCTGGTCGAACACACCAGGGGATTTCAGGCTGGATTGCGGGCAGGGTGCCGGGGAGGTTGCCATGATCTGCTTCAGAATCGGCACGATCAGGGCGCGCTGTGCCGCATTGTCCAGGTCGCGATACAGGCGGAACCGCGTATTCAACTGGGCAATGAAATTGTCATGCAACTCGGGGCGGACACGGGAGGCGAAGATTTCGGAAAAGGCCTCGACTGGTGGCGGGTTGGCCATGCCGATCGCCAGCAGTCCCTTCACCAGAAACGCTGGGTAGAGGATTTGGGATTCGTGCAGCAGGGCCTGGGTGTGCGCGTCGGTCCAGGTGCTGCCCGGATGTCCGGCGACGGCGGCCGCGATAAAGGCTCGCGCCTCCTCGTCGCGCAGGGGCGGGATCTGGAAGCTGGACAGATCGTTGACGTGCTCGATGCTGAAACGGTGCTTCCTGGCCAGTCCCAACAGGCCGATGGACCCGGTCAGGATCATCTTCAGCCCGGCCTTGCGCCATTCCCGCATGGACGCCAGCAGCATGTCGGCCTGCTGGCGGCCCTGGCCTCCGGGGTCTTCCATCATGTTTTTCAGGAGATAGGTGAACTCGTCGATGGTCATCAGCATTTTGGTCCGCTCGTCCTGCAAGGCGCGGACGATCTGGGCGGAGATTGTGGGCCAGTAATGGTTGATGCCGCTGGAGACATCCTTGTCACGTGGCACGATGCCTTTCAGGGCGCCGCTCAGCGTATCGCGCAGGAGTTGCGGGATCGCGGCGTCGCTGGCCACCCATGCGGTCATCCGACCGAGCAAACCGCCTTCATGTCTCGGCAGGGCGGCGAACATGGCGAATAGCAATTGGTCGGGGGAGCGCAGGCCTTGGGCGTCAACGCTAACGACGGTGTAGGCGCGTTCGCGCATGCGTTCTTCGGCGAGGACGGTAAAGGTGGATTTTCCGATGCGGCGGAGATGGAACATTTTCAGGCCGCTGCTGTGTTCCAGGATTCGCAGCATGTCGGCTTCCAGGTCTGGCCTGGGGAAGCGCTGACTGCCTGAGACGGCATGACCGTAGAACAGGTGGAATGTCATGGGCTTAGGTCTCCGCCGCATATATACGTATAATAAGATATCTGATTGACCATATCTATAGAGGTGGCCGGAATGCAACAGATATCTGTGGTCTCATATATAATCCCCGGGGCCACCGGCTCTTGCTCGAACACTGACCACATGCGAGAAAAACGCGATATATTTCAAAGCCCAGGCGGCTGACACGGCGAGCCTGACGGCAGGAGGAAACACCATGAATCCGGTCATGATCATCACCGGCGGCAGCCAGGGCATCGGTGCCGCCGCCGCCAGGATGGCGGGCGCGCGTGGCTACGACGTCGCCATCACCTATCAAAGCAACCGAGAACTCGCCGAACAGGTCGTGGCCGACATCAAGGGCCTGGGTCAGCGCGCCATCGCCGTGCAGGCGGAAATGGCCAGCGAGGCCGCGATCCTGGCGCTGTTTGAAACCGTGGACCGTGAACTCGGCCCGGTTACCGCGCTGGTCAACAATGCCGGCGGACCCGGCCCGACCTGTAAGATCGACAGTGTCACCAGCGCGATCCTGGATGACGTCATGGCGGTCAATGTCCGCGCCCCGTTCCTGACCATCCGGGAGGCGATCAAGCGCATGGCGACCGACCTCGGCGGCAAGGGCGGCTCGATCGTCAATGTCTCCTCCCGGGCGTCGGAAATCGGCGGGGCGGGGGAATGGGTGCATTACGCGGCATCCAAAGGCGCGGTGGACAGCCTGACCATCGGGGCGGCGAGGGAACTGGCGGCGCGCGGCATCCGGGTCAACGCGGTCAATCCCGGCCTGATCGAAACCGACCTGCACGCCCGCGCCGGATTGCCGGACCGTCTGACTCGCCTGGTCGGTGGCGTGCCCATGGGCCGCACCGGCAGCGCCGAGGAAGTGGCGGAAGCGATCTTGTGGCTCGCCTCCGACGCCGCATCTTACATCACGGGCATCCTGGTGCCGATCTCCGGAGGACGTTGAATGGAACCGAAATCAGCTCTCATCGTCGGTGTCGGCCCGGGCCTGAGCGCGTCGCTCGCCCGCCTGTTCGCGCGCAAGGGCTTGCAGGTGGCGCTGGCGTCCCGCAACCCGGACCGGCTGGCGAAGCTGGCCGAGGAAACCGCCGCCGCCACCTTCGCCTGTGAGACGACGGAACCCGAAGAGGTCGCCGGCCTGTTCGACGTGGTCGTGGCGACGCAGGGGGAGCCGGACATCGTTGTCTACAACGCCAGCGCCCGGGCGCGCGGGCCGGTGACGGACCTGGATCCGGCGGATGTGGCACGCGCCATCGCGGTCAGCGGCTATGGCGGCTTTCTCGTTGCCCAACAGGCCGCTCGGCTGATGGTGCCGCGCGGGCAGGGGGCGATCCTGCTGACCGGCGCGTCCGCCAGCGTGAAGGGCTATGCGAACTCGTCGTCCTTCGCGATGGGCAAGTTCGCGCTGCGCGGGCTCGCACAGAGCCTGGCGCGGGAACTGGCGCCGAAGGGCGTGCATGTCGCGCATTTCGTCATCGATGGCGGCATCCGCAGCGCGGGGCGGTCCGATCCGAACGACAATCCCGACAGCACGCTGGACCCGGACGCGATCGCGGAAACCTACTGGCACGTCGCGACTCAGCCACGCAGCGCCTGGACGTGGGAGGTGGAACTGCGTCCCTGGGTGGAGAATTTCTGACCCAGGGCGATGGCCGCGACGACCCGCATTTTCCTGCCCGGCGCCGGCGGTTCGGCCGGCTTCTGGCAGCCGGTCGCGGATCGGCTGCCGGCGGACTGGCCGAAGATCCTGCTGTCCTGGCCCGGTCTGGGTAACGAGCCGCCCGATCCCGGCGTGAACAGCATCGACGACCTGGTTGGTCTGGTCAGCGCGCGCATCGACGCCTCGGACGGGCCGGTCGATCTGATCGGTCAGTCCATGGGTGGATTGATCACAATCCGCACCGCGCTGCGCCACCCCGGCCGTATCCGGCGGATCGTCCTGACCGGAACCTCGGGCGGTGTGGACGTGGCGGCGCTGGGTGGAGCGGACTGGCGGGCTGACTATGGCAGTGACTTTCCGAATGCCGCCGGTTGGATCACGCAGATGCGGGCAGACCATACCGCGGTCATGCACATGATCTCCGTGCCGGTCCTGTTGATATGGGGGGACGCCGACCCGATCAGCCCGTTGGCTGTCGGACGTCACCTGGCCGGCCTGCTGCCGCATGCGACATTGGCAGTGGTTGCCGGCGGCGATCATGCATTTCCGCGCTTGATGCCGGATCAGGTGGCGCCGCTGATCGCACGACACCTGGCTTGATGGGGGCGTGATCGGGTCCGCATCCGGCCTGCCCAGCACCGCGTCGGAACCCGCCCGACCAGCCCGCCATGATAAGGCCGGCCAGGGCCCGTGACGCCCGAACGATCGTGCTCCCGCGGTTGCGCTTTGGGTTTGCACGACGCGTCGTCAAGGCGTTACCACCTCTGTGCGCCCGAATCGGCCCGGCTCTCCGATTCGATTCGGGGAACGCTTCGGTGTCGCGACCCAAGGAGGATTTCATGAAGGGCTTGACCATCGCGTGCCTCGCCGGCGTTGCCTTCCTGGCCGCCTGTTCGTCGGATTCGACGACCGGGACCGCCGACGGCGCGGCGGGAGCGGCCGGGGCCGGCGGCCCGGGAAGCGGGTATGGCGCGGGCGGTGCCGGTGGCACCGACGGACGCGGCGTGGGTTCGGCCGCCCTGGGTGGCGCCGCCCAATCGGGGCCCGGATCGCAGGAAGACCTGGTCCAGTCGGCCGGCGACAAGATATTCTTCGGCAGCGACCAGACCAGTTTGAGCGAGCAGGCGCGCTCCACCCTGAACCGGCAGGCGGAGTGGCTGCAGCGCAATCCGCAGGTCAATGTCTGGGTCGCCGGCAATTGCGATGAGCGCGGTACCGAGGAATACAATCTCGCTCTGGGGCAACGCCGAGCGAACGCGGATCGGGACTATCTGGTGGCGCAGGGCGTCGCGCGGTCGCGCATCGAGACCATCAGCTATGGCAAGGCTCGGCCCATCGATCCCGATTCGAACGCGCAGGCTTGGGCACAGAACCGAAACGCCGTCACCTCTGTTCGGTGAATCGCCTGCATTCCCACATCGCGGCAACGGAGAAAATACGGGTCCGCGATGTGAGAGGTCCCCAGCCAGGCTTCACGGTGTCGGGCAGGATTCCTGGGTAGGGGTGATCCATCCCATGGCGGCACCGGTCGGGTCGGTCAGGATCGCGATGCGCCCAACCCCCGGCACATCGAAGCTCGGCCGCATAATCGTCGCCCCATTGGCCTGAGCCGCGGCGACCCTGGCGTCGATATCGTCCACCGCCAGGTAGCTCATCCAGTGCGGAGGGATCCCGTCCGGAACGATGCCCTGCATCGCCATCATGCCGGCGACCGGCTTGCCGTCTTGCTGGGCGACCCAATAGGTGCCTTCAGGCATCGGCATTGCGTCAAAGGTCCAGCCAATGACCGTCGTGTAGAAGGCTCTGGCCTTCTCGACGTCGTTGGTCATCAACTCGTTCCAGTAGAATGTTCCGTGAGGCATGGGATGGTCCTGGCGGATGAAGGGGTAGGGGGGTGTTGGCGATTTCCGTCACCAGCTTGCTCCGGATCGCGCGGGCGAATTCCTCATAGCTACGCGCGGCGATCAGGAAGGAGCCGGGGCCGCCGATGACATTGTCTCGGTAGTAGTCGTCCAAATACGGTTCCAGCGCCAGGATTGGCAAGCCGTTGATGATGATGCCGGCGGCGACCGCCTCATCGCGAGCAGACTGGGCCGGGCGTCCGCGATTGTTGGCGCCATCGCCCGAGACGTCGATGACCCGGCGGATGGCCGGGTAGGGGCAGAGCGGAAACAAGGTCGACGCGAAATCGATCGCACCACTGATGGACGTGCCGCCACCGAACAATTCCCGTTGGGATCGGTCGATGGCGGCGGCGAAGGCCTCGATCGCGGCATCGGTGTCGATCAGGGTCCAGGGGGCCGCCACGACATGCATCGCGGGACCGGTCCATTGCAGCATGGTGACGGCGATGGACCCGGTCAGGGTGTTGCGAATGGCCGAGCGGATCGTGGGGCTGCGGAAGGCGGCGGCGTAACCGTCCTTTTGCAGCTTGAAGCGGTAGGCGTCGACGCTGCCGGACGCATCGACCGCCAGCACGAGTTGCAGAGAGGTAGCGGTATCGGCCCGTGCGACCGCGCTGCCGAATAACAGAGGGAACAGGTGGCGCCGACGGATCATACGCAGCTCCGGTGCTGCTGGGACGTCCAGCATGCGCCGGAAATGCGTAAGGAGGGAAGCACGGGATTGTATGCCAACCGTCCGGACCGTTGACCAACAGCGTCCCCTCACCGTCATTGTCGGACTTGATCCCCCAACCCGCCCCCTGCCGTCGCAGCGAAGGTTGCCCGGTCAAGCCCGGCAATGACGAGGGGGCAGCGTTCCTGACCGAGATTCCCGCTGACCGCTGGGGCCTTACCCAGCCCCTTCCGTATGCGGCTTCAGTACCGCGTTCAAAACCGCATGCACCGGCGTGGGCACTCCCAATTCTCGTCCCAAAGCCACCACCTTGCCGGACAGCCATGGCAGCTCGATCCGTCCGCCGCGGATCAGGTCGTGGGCCATTGATGCCATCATCATCGGCGGCGCGTTACGGCTGAACGCCTGCGTCCGGTCCATCACATCATCCGGCAGTTCGATCCCGGCGGCTCGGCCCAGCGCGATGACCTCCTGGCTGGCAGCGGCAAACAGCGGTGCGATATCGGGATCGTCGCGCAACTGCCCGATCGGGCGGCGGGTGGCGGCGGTGAACCCGCTGTTGGTGGCCAGGATGATGAATTTCAACCACAATTCTGTCCGGATGCGGTCGCTGTGCGTGGCATCGAACCCGGCCAGCTTGCACAGCGCCAGGAACCGCTCCCCCCGTTCGCTTTTGCCGCCGGCGAGTTCGCCGAACACCAGCCGCATGAACGTGCCGGTCTGGCGTATGACCCCGAGTTCGGCGATCGTCGCGCTGATCTGTGCCACGCCGCCCATAACCGCCCCTGCCCCCAGGATCGGGATCAGCCGGTCGGAGGCGTCGATGCCGTTTTGCAGCGGGATCACCGCGGTGTCGGGGCCGATCAGCGGCCGGATCATCTCCCCGGCGCTTTCCACGTCCCACAGCTTGACGCAGAACAGCACGACATCCACCGGGCCGATGGAGGCCGGATCGTCGGTCGCCTTGGTCGGTTGCAGATGGGTCTCGCCTCGGCCGCCTTCGATCCGCAGGCCGTTTGTCCGCATCGCGGCCAGGTGGGCGCCGCGCGCGACGAAGGTCACGTCCGCGCCGGCTTTCGCGAGGGCAGCCCCGAAGGCTCCTCCGACGCCACCGGCGCCGATGACGGCTATACGCATCGTTTGTGTCTCCTGATCTCGGTCCGGTTCATTCGGATGCCGGTCGTTATGGTGGTTCGATGGTCACGGAATAGCGGCCACGCTCAAACCGAGGCAACAGCATGTTTTGATGTTGGATTTGCGGCTGTGCAGGTCCTGGAAGCGGACGATCCCGGTTTCCGGTTCCTGCCGCGTCGGCCGCGCCCCGATGTCTTCAGGATTGTTGCTCAGGCAGGGTCGAATTCCCGGTCCTTCTTTGGGATCAGGTCGTAGGGCAGCGCAAACCCTGGCATGGCGGCCAGGCGGCGCGACCAGGCCAGCACGTTGGGCCAGCGGTTGATGTCCAACCCACCCTCGGCCATGAACACCATGCGGCCCCAACAGCCGATATCGGCGATGGTCGGGCCGTCCCCAACCAGCCAGTCCCGGCCTTCCAGAGCCGAGTCGACAAACCCGATCGCGGCTTCGGCGGGTGGGCGGAAATAGTCCATCACGGCCGGGTCCACGGTGCGGAAACGGCTGTAATGGCGGACTTTCGCGACATTGGTGATCGCGTCCGCCTCCCAGGACAGCCATTCCCGAGTCGTCCACTGGTCCTGTTCGGTCGAGCCTGCGAAATGGCCTGTGGTGCGAGCCAGGTAATCCAGGATGATGTTGGACTGCACGATGGTCAGCCCCCGATGCCGCAGGGTCGGCACCTGGCCGTAGCGGTTGATCGCCAGATACTCGGGCTGCTTCTGCACGCCGAATTTCAGGTTCACCGTCCGAAAGCTGAACGGCACACGCGCCAACGAGAGGTAGAGCATCGGCTTGTAGGAGGAGGACGAGGTGAAGCTGCCGTACAAGGTCAGCCGGTCATGGGTCTCGCTCATTGTCTGTCTGTCCTCTGCCGGTTCAACGCCGCCAGGCCGCGTGGTCCCCGCATTTGAAACCCTCCCCTGATCTCGCCTCGTTCAAACAGGCCCACGTCCGTGGTGTCGAGGGCGGGCGAGGGTAGGGCAGGCGGCGGCTGGATACCAGGGAGGTCGCGCGGTCGCTCATACACGTCCTCTGTCCTTCTATTTGGCCCAGGAAGTCGGTCATAGCCGGCCTTGACGTCGTCTTCATCCAGGAAGACCAAGCTCTGATGTGGGGCCGGTTAGGTGGATGGTCCGCGTCGGGAAGGCGAACGCGATCGCGAGATCCGTTGCCTGGTCCATAATCCGCAGCAGGATTTCCTCCCGAGCCTCAAGTTCGGCGGCGTAGGTCTCCACGGACAAATGGAACATCACCAGGATGTCGAGACTGCTGTCGCCGAACGCGTTCAGCCGCACCTGTGAATTGTCATCGTTCACCTGGGGATGATCCCCCAGTAGAGCGCGGATGCCATCGATGAATTGTTGCAGTCGATTCCGCGGCGTGTCGTAGGACACCTGGACCAGAAAGCGCTGCCGTCGCAGCGGGCGGAGAGTCAGGTTCTCAACGGTCGTATTGACCACGACGCTGCTCGGGATCGACACGACCGAATTATCCGGCGTGCGGATGCGCGTGCTGCGGAACCCGACATTTTCCACCGTCCCTTCCGTACCGCTGACGCGGATGAGATGACCGACCCGGAAGGGCTTTTCGAGAATGATCAGCATCGAGCCAATGAAGTTCGCCACCGTGTCGCGGGCGGCCAGTGCCACTGCCAGGCCGCCGATACCCAGGCCGGCGATGACGGAATAGGCTGGAAAACCCAGATCGTCCGCGCCCTGGGTTATGCATCCGGCAGCGATCAGAACCCCGGCGCTGCGCGTGGCAAGCATGACGAGCTGACTGTCGAGACTGCCGCTCTTGAGTTGCTCGGAGGCAATGATGATCTCGCCCAGGATGATCCAACCGACGACCGCCAACCACGCGATCGCGAGATAGAACATGCCGGTCTCCGCGTAGGTCAGCAGGACACGGGGCGTGCCGCCGATCCGCAGGAGCGTGCAAAGCAGCGGCACGAACAGGCCCGATATCAAAAGAATCGCCAGCGGGATGGGCAGCGCGTGCCACTTCAGGCTGCTTTCGGCTGCCTCGTCTTTCGCCAGCCACCCTGCCGCGAGCCGAGCACTGTATAGGATCAGCCAGGTGAGGGCGGCGCCGATCGCCAGCCCAAGCCATTGCCAGGACGCCGTTACGGCAACCTTGAATCTGGCCCACTCCGGGAGGCTCAACATCCAGCGCACCGGTACGACGATCGCAAGGCCGATGGGGGAGCTCAGCAAGCGCTCGTAGATCGTGTCAGTCTGCTCTCCGCTCAACGTCCGATAAACGTTGTTCAGCCGCATCGCGGGGCCGGGCCTGTAGGGCAGGTCTCTGACTTTGTCGTAGTACTCCGGCAGCCT
The DNA here is from genome assembly GCA_945861095.1 of Asaia bogorensis. Taxonomy (GTDB): domain Bacteria; phylum Pseudomonadota; class Alphaproteobacteria; order Acetobacterales; family Acetobacteraceae; genus Rhodopila. The sequence goes on from CAMATI010000112.1 coordinate 15,731, forward strand.
GTCGATCGTATCCGCCGAAACCAGGTATTCGCCGCGCTGCGGGCCATTTTCGGTCAGCACGAAATCGATCTCGGTGTTCGGTATCCGCCATCGCTTCAACCCGGTCGCGGCGGCAGTCGACGCATTGGGGACAGTGTCCGCGGCAGGCAGAGGAATACGGTCAAGCACCTCCTTGAGTTGAACCAGCCGCTCCAGCGCGACAAGATCGCGAAGGACCGGCGATATTCGGGACAGGTCCAGGTATGAGGAGATCCCGCTTGCCCGCCGCAGGGCGTCGATCCGCATGCGGCGTTCCTCTCGGCTGAGATATAGTCGGCCGGATATGGCATACGATTCCAGCGCGTCGGCGAGCCGATTATAGGTCCCATCCAGGGTCGTCACAAAACCATAGAGAGAGGTCTGAGGGCTGGAGCGGTCCGCCGGGCGCAAGCGATCGAATTCGTCCGCGCATGCCATGAATGGCAGTAGCAGCATCAGGCCGAGGATCGCCGCAAACCTCACGCATCCCTGCCGATGGGTGGGGCGCCCCGTGCCTTCGCATCCGCGCCAAGGGTTGAGTGTGCGTGCACTCAATGCGCCGACATGCTTTCCGAATGGCTTGGTGATGTCGGTGTCGTCGTCCGACCGACGCAGCGATTGACCGGCTGTTTCGCACAAGCGGTCCACGTCAGCAGACGGGAATAGGGATTGGGTCGCCGAGGCTGGTGTTGCCCCATGGTTGCATCCAAATTGGCAACATCTCCCGCACGACCGGGGTAGGCTTTTCGTTCGTTTTCCACATGTCGCGGAAAACGAACGAAAACATAGCAATCGGTTGCAGAACTCAGCGCTTGCTGAACTGGAAGCTCCGGCGAGCCTTCGCTCGGCCGTATTTCTTACGCTCGACTGCTCGGGAGTCGCGGGTGAGGAACCCCGCCACCTTCAGAATCGGCCGCAAATCAGGCTCATAATACGTCAGTGCTCGGCTGATCCCATGGCGCACCGCGCCGGCCTGACCGGACAGTCCGCCGCCGTTCACCGTGCAGTAGACGTCGAACTGGTTGTAGCGATCCGACACCAGGAACGGCTGGGTCAGCAGCATGCGCAGCACGGGGCGGGCAAAATATTGCAGCACCTTCTTGCCGTTCACCAGGATCTCCCCCTTGCCGGGCTTGATCCAGACGCGCGCGACAGATTCCTTGCGTCGGCCAGTGGCGTAGGAGCGGCCGAACGCATCGCGCTTGGGCTCCACCTTCGGGCGATCGGCGGCAAGGTTGGCTGGCATCGGCTGGCCGGTCGCCTCGGCTTCTTCGGCGGCGGTGGCCTGACGTGCGGCGAGGGCATCCCTCAGGTCGGCGAGCGTGCCGGTCTGGTTTCCTGACATCGGTCAGACCCTCTTGTTCTTGGGATTGAGCGCGGCAACGTCGAATGGCTTGGGCGCCTGGCCGTCATGCGGATGGGTGGCACCGGCGTAGACATACAGGTGCTTCATCTGCGCCCGCTGCAACGGACCGCGCGTGATCATGCGTTCCACGGCCTTTTCCAACACCCGCTCCGGATGCTTCGAGTCAAGGCGCTGGCGGATCGAACGGCCCTTGATGCCGCCGGCATAGCCGGTGTGGTAGTAAAGGATCGCCTGCTCGGCCTTGTTGCCCGTGACATGCACCTTGTCGGCGTTGATCACCACGACATTGTCGCCGCAATCGACATGCGGGGTGAATTGCGGCTTGTGCTTGCCGCGCAGACGGTTGGCGATCAGGACGGCGAGACGGCCGAGCACGATGCCCTCGGCGTCGATCAGCAACCAGTCCTTCTTCACCTCCGACGGCTTGAT
>CAMATI010000113.1 GCA_945861095.1 Asaia bogorensis
CATTCATCGATAGACGGCGGCATCAGGAAGCCGGTTAGGCGATCGGTGGGGCGGAAGTTGCTCATTGGCGGCATCCGGGGAGGGAGCGAATCGACGTTACGATTCTAACATGAGCCTCCGGTGGGCGTAAGTCCGACAGGCTGCTAGCACCGCGCTCCTGGTTCTGCGCCTTGCGGAAGAACGGCAGAACCGAATCCCAGTCCCAGCCCTCGCACCCACGCTGGCGCCATTCGTCGTAATCGGCGTGGTTGCCGCGGATATAGACCATGCCGTTGATGGAACTGCTGCCGCCCAGGGTCTTGCCGCGCGGGAGGTAGATCTGGCGGTTGCCGAGCCGAGGCTGGGGGAGGCTTTCGAATTTCCAGTTGATGGTTGGGTTGACGTAGGTCTTGGCGAAGCCCAGCGGGATATGGATCCAGGGGTTGGTATCCGGCGGCCCGGCCTCCAGCAGCAGGACACGATACCGTCCCGACTCAGACAGGCGCCCGGCAACGACGGCGCCGGCCGAACCGGCTCCCGCAACGATGAAATCGAACGTGGTGGCGTTGTCGGACATGGTTCCCCCCGGGTGGGCATGGTGGACGTGATCGCGGCTTTCCGTCGGATAACAGGCCCGGGCCGGCTCGTCATGGGGGAGAGCGCCCGATCCCCCCAATCGTCCGGATCAATCCAGCAGAATGCCGGTGGCCTTCACGATCTCTCCCCATTTCGCCACTTCGGCCCGATAGAACACCTGGGTCTGATCGAAATCGCGGGGCGGCTGGAACACATCCATCCCGGTTTCCCGCAGCCGCTTGACGACCGTCTGGTCCGTCAAGGCGGTGATCAGCGCCTGATGCAGCGTGGCGACGATCGAGGCCGGGGTCTTCGCCGGGGCCATCAGGACGCCCCAGGAGTAGCACACATAGCCGGGCAACCCCTGTTCGGCGACGGTCGGCACATCGGCCAGCGCACTGGCCCGCTCCACGCCGCCATTGGCAATGGCACGCACCGCACCGGCCTGGATCTGCGGCAGGATGGTCGACAGCACATCGAACGCCATCATGATCTGCCCCGCGGCAAGGTCGTTGATCATCGGCGCCGATCCGCGATAGGGCACGTGCTCGATATCAAGGCCGCCGGCCTTGATCTTGAACTGCTCCCCGCAAAGGTGAAGGATCGAGCCGACCCCGCCGGAGCCGTAGCTGTATTTGCCGGGATTGGCGCGCACCAGGGCAATCAACGACGGCACATCCTTGGCCGGAATGCCCGGGTGGGCACCCAGCGCCGCGGGGTTGATGCCCAGAGCCCCCAGCGCGATGAAGTCGTTGATCGGGTGGTAGGGAAATTTCTTGTACAGATGCGGATTGGCGCCGTGGCTGGACGCCGTCGCCATCAGCAACGTGTAGCCGTCGGGGGACGCCTTCGCCACCAGGTCGGACCCGAGATTGCCCCCGGCGCCCGGACGGTTGTCCACCACGAAGGTCTGGCCCAGCAGTTCCCCCATTTTCTGGCCCATGATGCGGGCCATGATGTCGGTCGCCCCACCGGCGGCAAACGGAACGACCAGACGCACGGGTTTGTTGGGGTAGCGATCCTGTGCCACCGCGCCACCGGCAACGGTGCAAGCAAGCAGCCCCACGAAAATCCCGATCCAACGCTTCCGTCCCATCATTTTCATCCCCCCTGGTGCTCGGCGGTCTGCCGCCCCCGACGCAAGGCGGCAGTCTAGCATCGAAGCCGAACCCCGCCCAGGATGATAGGGACCGCCGGACAAGGCGAACCCCGCCCGACCGGCCTGATCTGGGCCCACAAATGACAACAGCCGCTATCGGGGCCGAACATGATCCACTTGCGGCAAGCAACGCACGGCCCGCCCAGCCGGCTGGATCAAACCCGCTCTACGACCAGATAGATCATCGCCTCGACCGACGGGTCCGGGTTCTCTACCCCATGCGGCACGTCGGTGCGGCAACTGCAACCGTCGCCCGCGGAAAGTTCGACCATTTCGTCGCCCACGGTGACGCGAACCGTGCCCGCGGCCACATGCACATGCTCGACAGTGCCGGGAGCATGGGCGGCGGACGGCCCCAGGACGGTGGACGGTGGGACCTGATAGCGCATGAAGTCGATGCGGCTGCCCAGCCCCGAGGGCCCCAGGCTGTTCCACCGGGCGGGATGCTCGCCACTGGAACCCTCGCCGCGACGCAGCACGCGAATGCGCGGTGCAACACCGATGCCTCCGTCGACCAAGGCAGCGGCGCCAACCCCCAGCGCCTGGGCAAGCCGCACCAACGTGGTGACGGTCGGCGACTTCGCGCCGCGCTCGATGTCCGAAATCATCGACGCCGAGATGCCGCTGCGCACGGCAAGCACCCGCAGGCTGAAACCGGCCGCCTCCCGCTGCTGCTTGACGGCACGACCCGTGCGGAGGCTGATTTCATCCCCTAAAGTTGACAACATGTCCTCCATAGTGCACATGCCGTCCATCCACGCAAGGAGTAGAAGCTATGGACAAGGCTCAATTCGAAGCTGACCTGCGTTCCGACGGCTATCGGCTTGTGAACACCAGTGTGAAGCCAAACTTGGTTGCACCCAATCACTGCCATGATTTCGACGCCAAGGTTTGGGTCCTGAATGGCGACATCACCATCACGCGCGACAACGCCTCGGTCACCTTTCGTGCGGGGCAATGCTTCGAGGTGCCGGCCGGCTGCATGCATGCCGAACATGTTGGTCCGGAGGGCGTTGCCCTGATGTCGGGCCGCCGCCGCAATGGCGGCCCACTGACCCGGGAGGCGTTCGAAAGCGACCTGCGGCGCGAAGGCTTCGACGTTATCAATGGCGGACAAAAACCCAATTTCGCCGAAGACCTGCACGCGCATGATTTCGACGCGAGGATCATGGTGCTCGGCGGTGACATCACGGTCACCCGTGACGGCAAGGCCGATGTTTTCCGTGCCGGCGATCACTGCGAAATCCCGGCCGGCTGCCAACACACGACCCAGGTGGGGCCGGAAGGCGTTGCCTACCTCGTCGGGAGAGCCTGCCGCCTGCCCGCGACGAACTAAAGCACACTCACACTGTCACGCTCCGCTTGGCGTTGTCATACGCCAGCGGACGCGTTTAGCGCGTGCACCGGACGCAGAAACGCCGGATCGAACACCCGGCTCGCCATCACCTGGCAGCGGCGCATCAACCGGATTTCGTCCGGGCGGTAATCGGCGATCGCCCGGTGGATGGTGCCGAGGTGATCCCAGACGATCACATCGTTCTCGGTCCATTCATGCGTGTAGCGGAACCGGGATTCGAGCTGATGGGCGATAAGGAATGACAGGGTTGCCTCGCTGTCGCTCTCGGACAACTCATTGATCCGGACCGCGTAGCCGGGATTGGCGTAGAGTACTTTCCGCCCGGTGATCGGATGCGTCAGGAACAGGTCATGCACCGCCGGCGGGCGCAGTCGGCGTTGTTCATCGGTCAGCGGCGGCCGCTTGCTGCCATGGACCCGGCGCATATGCTCCCACAGTTTTTCGAAGTCGTGGCTGACCGTGGCATTGGCCAGACGGGTGCGGATGTCGTCGGGCAGAGCATCATAGGCGGCATGCATGTTGGAGAATTCGGTGCCGCCCAGCGCCTTGCCGTCCCGGCGCGGGATACGGAGGCCGTACAGCACGTTCACGAAGCCCACCACCGGGTGGTAGGACAGATCGGTGTGCCAGTCCTGCCCGGCATCGGGCAAGCCGACATACTTCCCGTTCTCTTGCAGGTTCGACAACGTGCCGATCGTTTCATAGGTCGCGCGCGCGGCGGCCGGCGTGGCCGCCACCGGCCCCTGGATATCGCCGAACCGTTCGGAAAACCCGCGAAGTTGCGCCATTTCCAAATGCTGGTCGGGAAACCGCAGCACCCCATGCTGCCCGAGCGCTTGCAGGATGCGAGGGAAATCGTCGTCCGAGACGGTCCGGGACAGGTCGATCCCGTGGATCGTCGCCCCCAGGATGGCACCCGTCGGTTCGATGGTCAGCATGTCAGCCTCCCGCGGAAAAAAATCTGGTTCCTCTTGGCGTCCCGTCACGCCACCGGCTTGCGTTCGACCACATAACGCACCGGCGTCGGCGCGCGCCAGGGGATGGGCGTGGCGGCCACCGAAGGGCGCGATTGCGATCCGTCATACAGCGCTTCCAACCGAGGCCGTCCGCGCCAGGGCATCACATCGCGCCCTTCGCAGTAGCTCATGACGCAGACGAACGCGATGTCCATCACCGAGAACCAACCGGGCGCGAACCCCGTTTCCGTCACCCGCGCTTCCAACCAGTCCAGGCAGTGCTCCGCTCGCGCTTTCTGCCGCCCCAGATAATCGGAGTTTGCGGGCGTGATCCCGTCGCCCTGCATCGCCCGCAGATTGACGATGCTGTTGCCGCAAGTGGAGATCGTCGCCAAGGTCATCATGTCGTGCCAATGCTGGTCCGGCTGGGTCAACCCGGGCGTGAGCGGTGGGTCGCCCCCCGGTGCCATCGCATGTGGATAGGTCTGCATCAGGTAATCGACGATGACGTCCGATTCCCACAGCCGCAGGTCGCCGTCCTGCAGCACCGGAATCGCCAGGGTTGGCGCGGGCGCTTCGTCAATCGGACGGCCGCCGTCGCTGATATCGGATTCGAACGCCAGACCCTTCGCCATCAACACGATGCGCACCTTGCGTGCGAACGGAGAGCCGGCACTGTAGAAAAGCTTCACCTGGGCAGTCCCTTTCCGCGTCGCGGGTCGATCGCGTCGATTACAGATCCGCCACCCGGATCCAGGTGGCAACGCCAGCGGACACGACCAATCCCACCACCAGCCACAGCGGCGTCGCCATGCCCAGTTCCCGCGCAATGACGGTCCAGAGCACGAAGCCGGCGATCCCGACCGCGATGCCGCCGATCAGGCTCGCCTTGCCCGTCTTGATCCGGGCGCGCGTCGCGCTCATTCCGCCGGGGCCGCGACGTGGCCGACGCGGACATCATCGGTCGTGTTGCGCACGCGCTTCAGGTCGGTGCGAACCCGGCTGGTGTCATAGCCGTTGAAGACATGCTTCAGCAGCCCGCATTTCAGATCCGAGGTGCCGAAGAACCAATCCGCGATCGGATAGGTCAGGTTGAAGTTGCGCTCCATCATGATCGCGGTGTTGTGGTGGGCGATGTGGTGGCGGCGGATCGAGTTGATCAGCGGAATATGCCGGACCACGCTGTCATTCTTCACATGGCAGCAGAAGTGGAACAGCTCGTAGTTCAGATACAATCCGACATTGGTGATCAGCAACAGCCACCCGGCGTTCGCCAGCCCGACGCCGCCCAGGATCGCCGCCGGGATCAGCGACATCGCCATGAAGGCGACCAGCGCATAAGGCGGGAAAAAGACGATGCGAAAGTCGCGGGTGCTGTCGATCGTGGGCTCGATCTGCGTGAAGAACTGGTGATGCGCCAGGGTGTGGCGCTTGTAGATACCCATGAATCCCTTCACCGGCCGGTGCATGATGGTGCGATGGATCCACCACTCGAAGGTGTTGGAAATGCAGAACGCGACCGGGATCACCAGGAATTCGTACCACGCGGGTGCGGATATCTGACGCGCGCAATACCAGATCGCGGCGGCGCCGAGCGCGTAGATCAGCGCGACATGCGCCCACCCGAAATAGGCCGGCGCGATCCGGGTGCGGAAATCGGCACGGAATGCGGCCTGGCGTTGCGACATCTTGTCCATGGGCACGAACCTCCGACAGGCAGGTTAGCCCGGCCGGGCCGTGGGAGCAAAGGGCGACGCACGCGGCGCGCCCCCCCCCCCGCCGCACTACCCCTTGCTGATATTCCAGAAGACGACCGACGGCCCTTTCAGAATGCCGGTCACGTTCTCCCGCCAGGCCGAGGACTGCAAATAGCGGCCGAGTGGAATGTATGGCAGGACATCGAACGATCGCAGTTGATAGGCGCGTTCCAGGCGGGTCTGTTCCGCCGGGTCGCTCACCTCCAGCCACTGATGGTACATGCGTTCGATTTCGGCATCTTCCGGCCAGCCGAAAAACGCGTCCTTGCCATTGCCGCGGGTGAAGCTGGAGGTCAACGGCGATCGATTGTCCGGCACCGGCGTCACGGTCGGGAACATCGACCAGCCGCCCTCATTGATCTGGCCACGATTGGTCCGCCGGCTTTGCACGGTGCCCCAGTCCATCGGCTGATCGTCCACGTTCAGCCCGGCTTCCTTAAGCTGCTGGGCGATGATCAGGCTCGCCGGATTGTAGAAAGTGTGCTCCGTCGCATGCAGCAGGGCCATGCGCTCCCCCTTGTAGCCGGCTTTTTCGAGCATGGATTTGATCTCGGCGACGGGTCGGCGCGTCCGGATCCTGTCCAGACCGGCTTCGTCGACCTCCTTCTTGCCGGTTGCCATGAAGCCCATCGGCACCGACCAGTTCTCCGGATCGCCACCCATGATCGCGATCATCACCTCCCGCTGGTCGATCGCCGCCATCATCGCCTGGCGGATCGCGGGATTGCTGGTGGGGTAGGCCAGATGGTTCAGCCGCAGCGCCATGATCTGCCCGTAAGTGTCCAGATGGCCGGTCTTGATCCCCTTTGCCTTGCGCAACGGACCGATCAGATCGGGCAGCGGAATCTCGATCCAGTCGATCTCCCCGGTCATCAGCGCGTTCACCGCCGTGCCGCCGTCCGGGATCATCTTCCACTCCACCCGGTCCACCAGAACCCGCCGTCCCCCCGCCGTCCAGCTCGGCTTTTCATCCCGCGGCACATAGTTTTCGTTCTTTGCGAAGACCGCGTGGCTGCCCAGCACATGCTCGTTGTGCACGAAACGGAACGGGCCCGATCCGATGGCTTCCGGGATCTGCTTGAACGGATCGGTCATGGCGAGCCGTTCCGGCATCATCACCGCCGGCACGACGAATTTCGACAGCAGTTCCGGGAGATGCGGAAACGGCTTGTTCAGCCGCAGAACGATGGTGCGGTCGTCGGTGGCCGCCATCTCGTCCGTCCGCGCCATCAAGGTTGCGCCGGCGGGATCGCGACGCGCCCAGCGACGCAGCGAGGCTATGCAGTCCCGCGCCAGCACCGGCGTGCCGTCATGGAACATCTGCTTTTCCCGCAGCTTCAGGGTCCAGCGCTTGCCGCCGTCCTCCATCAGCCCGAATTCCAGCATCTGCGGATGCGGGTTCATGTGTTCGTCGCGCCCGTACAGCGTCTCGAACACCATGAATCCCATGTTGCGCACGACCTGGGCGCTGCTCCAGACCGGGTCGATGGTGTTCAGCACCGCCTGCGGCACCATCGACAGGGTCTTTGCCCTGGACCCTATCGCCGGGCGAGCCAGCGGCATCGCCGCGGCCAATGTCGCTCCCGCGATCAGACGGCGTCTTTTGATCATTGTCAGTTCCTCCCAGGCTTGTTTTGGTGTGCCCTGTATCGATGTTCCTATCCTACCCCAGGTTTCGCCGAGCGGGTGAATCGGAGCGAGGGTTTGCGGAAAAATCCGATGGGTTCGGCCGAACAACGGGGGCGGTGGATTACGCGCCGAGTTCCTCGCACACTTCCGCCTCGATCGCGTCCAGCAGGCGCGCGACGAAGAACGGCGGGATGCCGCGTACGATAAAGATCAGCCGCGTGGTTCTGTCCTCGGTCGGCCAGTCCGGCAGGAATTCGGGTGGGGAGAACACGTGCTGCACGCCATGCACCAGGGCCGGCTGGCCGGGCATCTCGGCGATCTCCACCAGCCCCTTCACGCGCAGCAGGCGCGCGCCGCAATGCTCGGTCAGTGCCTGCAACAGCAGGGTCAGGGCAAGGGCGGGCAGCGGGCGCTCCCGCCGCACCACGAAGGTCTCCACACCGTCGCCGTGGCGGGATCGATCGAACGGCGACCCTGCGGGTTGGTCCGGAATCCGCGTCAGGCGACCGGCGCGGGCGGTGGGGTCGGCGCCGGCGAACAGCACGCCCGGGGTGACTCCGGCCGCCAGGGCGCGCGGGGCGGATGGATTGAACGCCGCGATCCGATCCGACAGCGCCGCCGACAAGGCAACGACATCGGTCTTGCTCATGACCAGCAGATCGGCCAGCGCCACCTGCCGGCGCGCCTCCGGATGTTCGGCGAGCGTTGCCTCGCCATGCACCGCATCGACCAGGGTGATGACGGTGTCGATGGCATGGGTGGCGGCGATCGTGTCATCGGTCATCAGGCCATGCAGGATCGGCGCCGGGTCGGCCAGCCCCGATGTCTCGATCAGCACCCGGTCGTAGGACGCGGCGCCGGATTGGCGGCTGGCGTGCAGATCGAGCAGGGTCTGGACCAGGTCGCTCCGCACCGCGCAGCACAGGCAACCGGTGGTGAGCGTAGTGAACGCCTCATTGCTGCTGGCGATCAGCGCGTGATCGAGGCCGATCTCGCCGAATTCGTTCACGATGACGGCCGTGCGGTTGAAGCCGGGATCGCGCAGGATGCGGCCGATCAGGGTGGTCTTGCCGCTGCCCAGGAAGCCGGTGACGATGGATACGGGGATCATGGGTCCGACTATCGGCACGCATACCGAGCCGTGACAAGCCACCGATCGGACGGGTAATGTGAGTGGGAACGCAATGCGCGCCGCGATGCCGGGGCCGGTCCCTGTCCGGTGCCGCATCCGGGCGCGCCGAACCTGGATGATGGAAGGACAAGGCCATGGATGAAACCATTCCCGCCGGCAGCGTTTGTGGACCGGATGGCTGCGACGACACAGCAACGCCCGCCTCGTTCCGCACGGCAACCTCGGTCGGAACCCGGATCGACATCGTGTCCGACGCGATCTGCCCCTGGTGCTATATCGGCAAGCGGCAGTTGGAACGCGCGCTGGAGATGCTGGCGCGGGAGGGGCTGGTGTTTTCCGTCCACTGGAACCCGTTCCAGCTTAACCCCGACATGCCGAAGGACGGCCGCGACCGCGCCGCCTATCGCGCCTGGAAGTTCGGCAGTGCCGAGAAGGCCGCCGAGCTGGACCTGCGCATCACGGAGGCGGCGGACAATGTCGGGCTGGCGTTCCGCACCGACCTGATGCTGCGCACCCCGAACACGATCGACGCGCATCGCCTGATCTGGTTCGCCGGCCAGCGCGACGTGCAGGACGCGGCGATGGAAGCGGTGTTCAAGGCCTATTTCATCCAGGGCGCCGATATCGGCGATCACACGGTTTTGACCGCCTGCGCGGTCGAGGCCGGACTGGACGCGGCCGAGATCGCGGCCTTCCTGACCGGCGACCTCGCGGACCAGGAGATGCGCGCCGCCGATCAGGCCGCGCGGGAGGCCGGGGTCAGCGGCGTGCCGTCGTTCTTCCTGGATGGCTATGGGTTGTTCTCGGGCGCGATGCCGGCCGAGACGATCGCCAACGCGCTGCGGCGCGGGCAGAAGCTGTTGCGCGAAAAAGCCGCCTGAAATTTGCGTCTTCTGGCCGTGGCGGAGATGAAACGTCTCCGTTCGGTTGGCGTTGAACGAAATAATCGCCCTGTGATCCCGGACCTTGGCCCGCCCTCGACTTCGGCCATGGTCCGGGCGTATCAAACCGCGCATAGTGCCGCGAAACATATCCCGGGAGGCGTCCGCAATGCCATCGAAACACCCTGAGACCCTGGCCCTGCACGCCGGCTGGCGGCGCGACAGCGCGACCAATGCCGTTGCGGTGCCGATCTACCAGACGACATCGTTTCAGTTCGACAGCAGCGAGCACGCCGCCAACCTGTTCGGGTTGAAGGAACTGGGCAACATCTACACCCGCATCATGAACCCGACGCAGGATGCGTTCGAACAACGCATCACGGCCCTGGAAGGCGGCGTCGCGGCTCTGGGTCTCGCGTCCGGGCAGGCGGCATCCGCGTTTTCGGTGCAGAATCTGGCGCGGGCCGGTGACAATATCGTAAGTTCCACCGACCTGTATGGCGGGACCTGGAACCTGTTCGCCAACACGCTGAAGGATCAGGGGATCGAGACCCGCTTCGTCGATCCCACCGATCCGGCGGCCTTTGCCCGCGCCACCGACGACCGCACCCGTGCATACTACGCAGAGACGTTGCCGAACCCGAAGCTGATCCCGTTCCCGATCGCGGAAGTCGCCGCCATCGGCCGCAAATTCGGCATTCCGCTGATCATGGACAACACCGCGGCCCCCTTGCTGGTGCGCCCATTCGATCACGGCGCGGCGGTGGTGATGTATTCGGCGACGAAATATCTTGGCGGGCATGGCACGTCGATCGGCGGCGTGGTGATCGACGGCGGTAATTTCGACTGGGAAGCGCATCCGGCGCGCCAGCCGCTGCTGAACTCCCCCGATCCGTCCTATCACGGCGCGGTGTGGTCGCAGGCGGTGAAGCCGCTGGGGCCGATCGCCTATATCCTGAAGATGCGCGTGACCCTGCTGCGCGACCTGGGCGCGGCGATGGCGCCGTTCAACGCGTTCCTGTTCATCCAGGGACTGGAAACCCTGGCGCTGCGGATGCGCGAACACAGCCGCAATGCGCTGGCGGTGGCGAATTTCCTGGCCGGCCGCAAGGGCGTGACCCGGGTGATCCATCCGGCGCACCACACCGGCGAAGCAGCGGCGCGAGCGGCGAAATACCTGCCGCATGGGCAGGGCGGTCTGTGCGGCTTCGAACTGGCTGGCGGCACCGAGGCCGGACGCAAGTTCATCGACGCGCTGAAGATGGTCTACCACGTCGCCAATATCGGCGACGCGCGCAGCCTGGCGATCCACCCCGCCAGCACGACGCACTCGCAGTTGACGGAAGCCGAACAAGCGGCGACCGGCGTGACTCCGGGCTATGTGCGGCTGTCGGTGGGGATCGAGCATATCGACGACATCCTGGCCGATCTGTCGCAGGCGCTGGACGCCGCGACCGCCTAGGCGGGCATGTCCGGGCAACGGGTCGCGCTGATTACCGGCGGCGCACGCGGCATCGGTGCCGCCTGCGCCGACCGGTTGTTGCGGGACGGATGGCGCGTGGTCGTTGCCGATCGGGACGTGGTCGCCACCAATGCGCGGTCTGTCGTGTGCGACGTGGCGCGGGAGGACGCGGTCGCCGCCCTCGCCGCTGACCTGGCAGCGACGGAATTCCGCCTGGATGCCCTGATCTGCAATGCGGGGTTCGGCATCCGCAAGAACCTGCGCGATCTGACCCTGGCCGAATGGTCGTCCGTCCTGGCCACCAACCTGACCAGCACGTTCCTGTTGGTGAAGGCACTGGCCGGGCTGTTGGAAACGTCCCGCGGCTCCGTGGTGACGATTGCCTCCACGCGTGCCCATATGTCGGAGCCGGATACCGAGGCCTATGCGGCGTCAAAAGGCGGGCTGGTGGCATTGACCCATGCGCTGGCGGTCAGCCTGGGGCCGGCGATCCGGGTCAACTGCGTCAGCCCCGGCTGGATCCGCACCAAAGGGCCGGAACCGACCGCGGGGGAGCACGCGTTCCATCCCGCCGGTCGCGTCGGCACGCCGGAGGACATCGCCGCCCTGGTGGCGTTCCTGACCGGGCCGGAGAGCGGCTTCATCACCGGCGCCGAATTCATGGTGGATGGCGGGGTCACCCGGAAGATGATCTATCCCGAATAGGCGACGCGCACTCCGCCGCCCCCTCATCGTCATTGCCGGGCTTGACCCAGCAACCCGCGCTTCAACGGTGGGGGGTTCCCGGGTCAAGCCCGGCAATGACGGTAAGGCGACTCGCAAGAATTACCGCTCCAACAGGGGTATGGACGCCAAGCCCCGTCAGGGCGGGCGATGGCACATACGTCTCCTCGTCATGGTGGGCGCAGGCCCACCATGACGCGGAAAGGCATGTGCCATCGCCCCCGATGCGATCATTTTCGTGCGTCGCCCAAGGGGCGGCGGCGGAAAGCCCCGCCGCGCCTATTTCATCCCGGTAATCGATGCCGACATCGCCCGCGCATCCCGCGTGGGCCAGCGGCCCGCGTCCACCTGGGCCATGAAATCGCCGACGATCCGGTTGAACTCATCCGGTGCCTCGATGTTGATCGTGTGGCCGCAATTCGGCATCACCGACAACGCCGCGGTCGGAATGTTCTGCTTCATCAGCAAGGCGGGTTGCAGGCACGGCCAGTCCTCATCGCCGGTCAGGATCAGGGTCGGTATCGTCACCGTTTTCATCTGATCGACCAGATCGTACAGCGACGGCCTCTCCCGCTGGACCCCAAGCTGGGTGTTCCGCGCGCCAAGCGCGGAATGTTCGCCAAGCTGTTGCTTGAATTCGGCAAAACCGCGGGGATCCTTGTTTTCGAACTGCACCCGGGTCGGTCCGTAGGCGTATCTTTCGGCGAACGCGGCAATGCCGCTTTCGTCGAGGAAGGCGGCAATCGTATCCGCCTCGGCCTGGAATTTCTGCTGCTGGCCCTTCTCCGCCCCGTATCCACACCCCGCCACGCAAATCGACAAAGCTCGGCCGGGATGGCGGAAACCGAAATGCAGGGTCGCGAAGCCGCCCATCGACAATCCGACCACGTGCGCCTTGTCGATCCCCAGATGATCCAGGATCACGCGGATATCGTCGGCCGCGCGGGCCTGCGAGTACATCGACACCTGCTCCGGCACCTCGGACGGCAGATAGCCGCGCGCCGCATAGGTGATCGCACGATAGCGGCGCGCGAAATGGCGCATCTGCGGCTCCCACGCGCGATGGTCACCGGCGAATTCATGCACGAAGATCAAAGGGACACCCGTGCCGGCCTCCTGATAGAACAGGCGCACACCGTCATCCGTCGTTGCGTAAGGCATGTCTGGTCCTCCTCGATCGTTGCAAAAAACAGCCCGCGGCGCGGTCCGGATTCAGGTCCCCGCCAGTTCCGCCCGTACCGCCTCGGCCAGGCTGTTGTCGACCGCGGTCGCGAACGGAACGCCGGGATCGACAAATCCACCCGACACCAGTCCCGCCAGCAAACGGTCATAGCCGGTTCGCGGCAGCCGAGGGTCCTTGCCCCAGATACCCAGCGCCTTGTAGCGGCGACAGGCGGCGGTGAGAATTTCGAGCGGAACGTCGGGGAAATACGGCGTGATTGCCTCCGCGATCGCGGACGGATCGGCCGCCGTCACCCAACGCTGGGTGCGCGCGATGGCCCGCACCATGCGGATCAACTCATCCCGGCGCTCGGTCAGCATACCCCGGCGGGCGTAGAACGTCGTGTAGCTGGTGGGGCCGCGCGTGGCGGCGGCATACCAGACATGGCCCTGGCCGCTGGTTTCCAGCATCGACACGAAGGGTTCGAATACCTGGATGACATCGACATCGCCGCGCAACAGGGCGTCTCGGTTTTCCGCCATGGTCCGATCGGAGATTCGGTTCAGCCGGCCCGGATCGATGCCCGCCCGTCGCAAATCCTCCTGCAGGCACAGCCAGGGGGTGGGAACTTCACTGACCGTGGCGATGCGCGCGGTCAGCAGGTCGTTGAAAGAGAAGTCAGGCTTCGGCTCCCGCCCGACCAGCACGAACGGGTCGCGGGTGACGACCTCCGCGAAGCTGACCAGGTCGCAGTCTGCCCGCTGGTGGTAGGTCTGCGCGACGCGCATCGGCCCGCCCCAGTTGATGTCCACCGCCCCGGACATGACGGCGATGGCGGCGTCGCCCGGTTTCGGTGCGCTGACAAACTGAACATCGACTCCTTCGGTCTTGTACGCGTCATGCGCCAGGGCGACGTAGAACGGCGCATAGAACAGGCCGCGCAAGGATTCCTGGAGTGTGATCGTCATGTTCGCCCCTTTGCCACGCATCTCTGACAGCGCATCTCCGACGAGATACGCGCGATCCGGCCGCCCGCCGGCTATTCCCGGATAAAGTCGGCATCCAGGATATCGGACAGAACGACCGACGCCGCAGGATCGGGGGGAATCACCAACGGCGTCAATGCCGATAACGGCCACGTCACCGCCAATCGTTGCGCGCGCATGCCGCCGACGAACAGGCCGCACGGACGGCTCCACATTTCGCCGATGGCGTATTCGGGGCGATAGTTTCCGTCCGGCAGACCGTTGATTTCGGCCTCGGCATTGGGGCCGATGAACACGCTGACGGCCGACCACCCATCCGGCGTGCGCAGTTTCAGGACCGCCGGTTGCAGGCTGCGGTTATGCACCGTCAGGCGGCCGTTTCCGGTTCCGGTCTGGCGCAGCACGTCGCCATTTCCCGGCAACACCCCGGCGTAATGGGCGCAGAACGCCCGCCTGGCGACGGTCGTGTCACCCGGGACCAGGCGGGTGGCGTCGACGAGACCCAATCCGGTCTCGCTGGCGCGCACCTCGATCAGGTTCGTCTGACCGTGACGCCGCAGGGCCTGCAGGGCGGTGAAGGGCGCAAGCTCTCCCACCGGCTGGGGCAGTTCCGAGCCAGTGCCGGGGCGCCAGAGAATGGTCCGTCCGGGCGCCGAGGTGATGTAGTAGTTCGTTACGCCGGGCATTGGCGTCGGCGGACTGCGCGGCAAGGATGGGTCATCCGCGTTGGGCCCCGCGAAGGTCACGGTCGGGGCATTCGGGCGGATGGTCGCACGCGATCGCGCCGATGCCTCCTGCAAAGCGGCCTGGCGGTTGGCGCGGTGGTTGTTCCAAACCGCGATCCCGGCCAGCGTGATCAGAACGATGCAGATCGCGATCACGATGCTCAGGTCCGGCCCCTGCTTTCGCCCAGGCGGCGGCGGGTCGGAGAAATCCTGGTCGTCCACCACCATTGGCCCGCGTGTACCTGGCGGGTCCACCGTCCGACGGGCGCTCCGATGGTAGTCGAGCCGGCGGATCGGATCCGAGAGCGCGTCGTAGGCTTGTTTCAGCGCGATAAAGGACTCGGCGTCGCCGGTTATCGGCACATCCGGGTGCAGCAGGCGGGCCTTGCGCCGGAACGCGGCGACGATAACGCCGACGGGCGCCGCGGGATCGACGCCGAGCAGCCGGTAGAAGCCTTTGGGGTCGCGGTCCATCAGGACAGATATCGCGGCGATGTTCGCGGTTTCCAGGGACCTATGTCGATCTTCGACGCCACCGAAGGCCCTGGCGGGACTCGCCAGCCCCGCTGCCACCGCGCCTGGTCGCCGAACAAGCGCGATGCTCGCGTGGGGTCAGCCGGCGACGAATCTCTCAAGCCAGTGGATCGTGTAATCGCCCGCCTGAAATTCGGGATCGTCGACGATCCTGCGATGCAGCGGAATCGTGGTCTGGATTCCCATGATGGCGAATTCATCGAGGGCGCGTCGCAGCCGGTTGATGGCATCCAGCCGGGTTGGCGCATGCACGATCAGTTTCGCTACCATGCTGTCGTAGTAGGGCGGCACGAAATAACCGGAATACAGCGCCGAATCGACCCGCACGCCCAAGCCGCCTGGCGCGTGGAACGTGGTCACCCGGCCGGGGGTCGGTATGAAGGTGTTGGGGTCCTCGGCGGTGATGCGGCATTCGATGGCATGACCGTTGAACACGACATCCTTTTGCGTAAAGCCCAATTCGGCCCCCGCGGCGATGCGTATCTGCTCGCGCACCAGGTCGATCCCGCAGATCATCTCGGTCACCGGATGTTCCACCTGCAAACGGGTGTTCATCTCGATGAACGCGAAATGTCCGTCCTGATACAGGAATTCCAGGGTGCCGGCGTTCCGGTAGCCCAGCTTGGTCAACGCGGATGTGGCCGTGGCGCCCAACGCCTCCCGTTGGGTGGGCGTGATCGCCGGGGAGCCGGCTTCTTCCAGCAGTTTCTGGTGCCGGCGTTGCAGGCTGCAATCCCGCTCCCCCAGATGCACGACATTGCCCTGCGAATCGGCCAGGATCTGCAGCTCGATATGGCGGGGCCGGTCGAGATACTTCTCCATATAGACGGCGTCGTTGCCGAACGCGGTGCGCGCCTCGGCCCGGGCGAGGTTGTAGGCGTCGTCGAATTCGGACGGATCGCGGGCCACTTTCATGCCGCGTCCGCCGCCGCCGGCGGCCGCTTTGATCAGGATCGGATAGCCGATCTCCGCCGCGATGGCGCGTCCGGATTCGATGTCCTGAAGCGCGCCGTCGGAGCCTGGGACCAAGGGCACGCCCAACGAGGCCATGGCGGACTTGGCGGCGATCTTGTCGCCCATCATGCGGATATGGGCGGGTGACGGGCCGATGAAGGTCAGCCCGTGCAGTTCGACCATTTCCGCGAAATCGGCGTTTTCGGACAGAAAGCCATAGCCGGGATGGATCGCATCGGCCCCGGTGATGGATGCGGCGGACAGGATGGCCGCGATGTTCAGATAGCTGTCCCGGGTGGGCGGCGGACCGATGCAGACACTCTCGTCCGACAGACGGACATGCATCGCCTCGGCGTCCGCGGTGGAGTGAACCGCCACGGTCGCAATGCCCAACTCCCGGCAAGCGCGCTGAATTCGGAGCGCGATCTCGCCGCGATTGGCAATCAGGATTTTTCGGAACAACGGCTCATTCCAGAATCATCAGGACTTCGCCGTACTCCACGGGCGCGCTGTTCTGCACCAGGATGCGGGCGACGATCCCTGACTTGGGCGCCTTGATCTGGTTGAAGGTCTTCATCGCCTCGATCAGCAGCAGGGTCTGACCGGCGGAAACCTGCTGGCCCACGGAGACGAATGGCGGGGTGCCGGGGTCGGACGCAAGATAGGCGACCCCCACCATGGGGCTGGTCACGGCGCCGGGATGGGCGGCGGTGGCGGCATCGTCGGCTGCTGCCGTGGCCGCGGCGGTCATGGGTGCGGCGGGTGGGGCGGCGGAGACGACCACGGGCGCGGCCTGGACAGTACCGCGAACGACGCGGATGCGGCTGTCTTTTTCCTCGATTTCGATTTCAGTCAGCCCGGTTTCGGCCAATACCGCCGCGAGAAGACGAATCGAATCCGGATCAATAGGAATACGGGTCAAGCAGTTTCCTCCAACATTTCGGCCATCGCCTGCAATGCGTGCGCGTAGCCGCGGATGCCAAGGCCGCAGATCACGCCGACCGCCACCTTGGAGATATAGGAATGCTGGCGGAATTCCTCCCGCCGGTGAATATTGGTGATGTGGACTTCGATCACAGGCAGTTCGCTGGCCAGGATGGCGTCCAAGAGGGCTACCGACGTGGTGGTGTACGCCGCCGGGTTGATCACGATGCCGGATGCCTTGCCGCGGCATTCCTGGATCCAGGTGACCAGTTCCCCTTCACTGTTGGATTGGCGGAAGTCGATCGCCAATCCCAGCGATTCGGCGGTTTCCGCGCAGAGCTGTTCGACATCGTCCAGAGTCGCGTGTCCATAGATATGCGGCTGGCGCAAACCTAGCATGTTGAGGTTGGGACCGTTCAGGACCGTAACCAAGCGGCGGGAGGCGGGATTTGTCATGGGCATTGCGCGTAGCACAGCATGTGGCCAGGGTCCAATCCCGTCGGGGGAGAAGGGCGGGGCTTCCGCCCCGGACCCCGACCAGGGGCTTTGCCCCTGGACCCCACCAAAGGCAGCGCCTTTGGAATGCGATTCTTTTG
>CAMATI010000114.1 GCA_945861095.1 Asaia bogorensis
CCGCCACCTGCAACGGGAAGCTGGCCCAACTGACCGGGTCATACCTCGAGTCACGTAACCCAGCCTGATACAAAAAGCGGTGTCCAGGAGAGTCGTGCCTGCTTGGGCATAGTAATGCAGGAGTCGAAAATGAGGGGAGTCATGAGCCACTGAGTCTCATACTTGCCGTTGCCGTCGAACACCTGCACCCGGTGATTCTCCCGGTCCGCCACATACACCCAGCCGGCCTCGTCGCAGGTGATGTTGTGCGCGATGTTGAACTCCCCCGGCAGCGTCCCCGGTCCGCCCCAGGAGTGCAGCAATCGCCCGTCCGGCGTGTATTTATGCACCCGCGCATTGCCGTAGCCGTCCGAAACATAGATGTCCCCCTGAGGCGACAGCGCCGTGTGCGTGCAGCGGTTGAACGGCTCCCCGCTCATGTAAGCAGACGCCTTGCCGGGAATGCCGATGGTCAGCAGCACCTTCCCGTCCAGGGTGCATTTGCGCACCGTGTGGTCGCCGTCATCGGTCAGATAGATCGTGTCGTCCGGCCCCATATGCACGCCGTGCGCGTTCCTGAACACGCCCTCCCCCCACGACCGCAGGAACTTCCCGTCGCGGTCGAACACCACCATCGGGTGAGGCCCACGGTTGAAGGCATAGACATTGTCCCAGCGATCGACGCCGACCGCGGCGACGTCGCCCTTGTCCCAGCCTTCCGGCCACTCACCCCAGCCTTCCGCCGGTTGATAGGCGAAATCGCCGCTTCCCATGGTCACGCTCATGATCGCTTCCTTCCGAATGCCCGCCCGTCCTCGTTGACGGATGCCGCCGATTATGGCTGGTGTCAGACACGATGACACGGGGACACGGCGCGCGCCTCCGCTCTCAGTGAAGACGATGCCACGTTGACCCGGCCACCAGGGACCACAGCCGAGGCGGGGATAACCGAGGGGACACAATGCTGCGAATCCTGAGCCTTTCCGGCTTTCTGTTCGTCTTCTGGCTGGCTCTGTCGGGTCACTACACGGTGAAGCTGGTGGTGGTCGGGGCGATTTGCTCGCTGCTCTGCGCCTGGGCCGTCTCGCATATCCGCGCAACCGACCACGAAGGCCACCCGGTCCATCTGCTCGGCCGAACGGTGACGTATTTTCCGTGGTTGGGGTGGGAAGTGGTGAAGGCGGCATGGGCGGTCAGCAAGATCGTGGTGCATCCCGCCTTGCCGATTTCCCCCACCATGACCGTCGTCCGGGCCAGCCAGCGCGGATCGGTCGGGATCGCCACCTATGCCAACGCGATCACGTTGACGCCAGGCACGATCTCGGTCGGCGTGCGCGGCCATGACATCACGGTGCACGCCCTGGTCAGCGACGGGGCGGACGATCTGGAAGGCGGCGGTATGGACCAGCGCGTGACCCGGTTCGAGGGAGCGGCCTGATGTTCACGGCTGCCACCATCGCGATCCTGGTGTCCCTGGGGCTGGCGGTGACGCGCGCGATCAAAGGCCCGACCGTGTTCGACCGCGCCCTGGCCGGCAACTCGGTCGGCACCCTGGCAATCCTGCTGCTGGCGGTGCTGGGGTTCCTGACCGACCGGCCGGAGTTCCTGGATATCGGCCTGACCTACGGGCTGTTAAACATGATCGGCACCCTCGCGGTCCTGAAATTCTTCCGCCACGGCGATCTTGCCTATGACATGCCCGACGGCAATGTGCCCAATCGGGACATGACCAATCAGGACAGGGAGAACCAGACCTGATGGCGCTGGCACTGGAAATCGCCACCTGGGCGTTCATGGCCGCCGGCGGCGTCTTCACCATGATCGGCGCGTTCGGCCTGCTGCGCATGCCGGAGTTCTACACCCGCATGCATGCCGCCAGCGTCACCGACACCCTCGGCGCCGGCCTCTTGCTGGTCGGCATGATGCTCGCCGCCGGGTTCAGCCTGGTCAGCCTGAAGCTGCTGTTCATCCTCGGCCTGCTGGTCTTCACCGGACCGGTCGTGTCCCATGCGTTGGCACGCGCCGCGTTGCATGAAAATATCCGCCCGCGCCTGGCCGAGGACCGGCGTGGTGCCGCCCGATGATGGAATCCCTGATCAACACGGTGCTGCTGACCCTGTTGGCCGCCGTCACC
The DNA here is from genome assembly GCA_945861095.1 of Asaia bogorensis. Taxonomy (GTDB): domain Bacteria; phylum Pseudomonadota; class Alphaproteobacteria; order Acetobacterales; family Acetobacteraceae; genus Rhodopila. Next base: position 2,114 of record CAMATI010000114.1, read on the forward strand.
ATCGCCATCATCCGCCAGCGCAACCTGTTCGGCATCGTCATCCTGAGCGGCATCTACAGCTTCCTGATGGCCAGCGTGATGATGGTACTGGATGCGGTCGACGTGGCGATGACGGAGGCTTCGGTCGGTGCCGGCATTTCCACGGTCCTGCTGCTGGCGGCGTTGCATCTGACCCGCTCGACCGAAATGAAGCCGGTCCGCCCCAACCTGGTGCCGCTGCTGCTGTCGGCGGTGGTCGGCGGCGCATTGATCTGGGGGACGCTGGACCTGCCCGCCTTCGGCACGCCCGACGCCGTGATCCACCGCCACGTGGCGCCACGATATCTGGCCGATACGATCAAGGAGACCGGGGTGCCGAACGCGGTGACCTCGGTTCTGGCCGATTACCGGGGGTTCGATACGCTGGGGGAAACGACGGTGATCTTCACCGCCGGCATCGGCGTGATGCTGCTGTTGCGCCCCCGATCACGGCGGACCGCGACCCGCGGCAGAGGGGCGGACACATGAGGGCGAACCGGTCATCGACGACACAAGCGTCCGGGATGCGCGCGCTCTACCCCAAGCCGAGCACCCCCTGACCATGTCGGACCTGATCCTGAGGATCGGCACCAAGCTGATCTTGCCCTTCATCCTGGTGTTCGCGCTGTATGTGCAATTCCATGGCGAATATGGCCCGGGCGGCGGTTTCCAGGCCGGCGTCATCACCGCCGCCGCCGTGGTCCTGATTGCCCTGACCTTCGGCATGCGGGTGGCCCAGTCGGTCGCCCCCCGGTCCGTCATGGAGCGGATGGTGCCGTCAGGCGTCCTGATCTATGCGGGCACCGGCGTAGCGGGGCTGCTGCTGGGAAAGAATTTCCTGGACTACGCGCCCCTGGCGCATGACCCGGTGCACGGCCGCGAACTGGGCATCTTTCTGGTCGAGGTCGGCGTCGTGGTCACCGTTTGCGGCACGATGACGTCGCTGTTCTATGCGTTCGCCGGTCGGGGGCGGTGATGGGACGGTTGCTGGATCACTACAACTATCTGATCACGGTCTTCCTGATGATGGCGGGGCTTTATATCGTCATCGCCCGCGGCAACATGATCAAGAAGCTCGTCGGCCTCGGCATTTTCCAGACATCCGTTTACCTGGTCTATCTGGAACCCGCGAAAATCATCGGCGGCACCGCGCCGATCATCGATCCGGCGTTCACGGTCTACAGCAACCCGCTGCCGCATGTGCTGATCCTGACCGCCATTGTCGTCGGCGTCGCCACCCTGGCGCTGGGCCTGGCCTTGGTGGTCCGCATCAACGAAGCCTACGGCACCATCGAGGAAGACGAAATCGTCGGCAAGGACGCCGACCAATGACCGGCCCGATGGCACATCTGCCCGTCCTGCTGGTTGTCGTACCGCTGATCGCCGCAGTGCTCGCAGGCTTCCTGCGCAATGGCACCGTTGCGTTCGGCTTGTCCCTGGCGGTCAACTGGATCCTGCCGGTGATGGCGATCCTGCTGCTGGCCCAGGTGCTGGAGACCGGCCCGATCTCTTATCATATCGGCGGCTGGGAACCGCCCTGGGGGATCGAGTATCGGGTCGATGCGCTCAACGGCTTCGTCCTTGTCCTGGTCTCGCTCATCGGCGCCGTGATCATGCCGTTCGCGCGACAAAGCATCTTCCAGGAACTGGAACCGGACCGGCACGCCTGGTTCTACTGCATGTATCTGCTGTGCCTGACCGGGCTGCTGGGCATCGCCATCACCGGCGATGCGTTCAACGCCTTCGTGTTCATGGAGATTTCCTCGCTCTCCACCTATGTGCTGATCGCTCTTGGTCGCGACCGACGCGCGTTGCTGGCCGCGTTCCAGTATCTGATCATGGGCACCATCGGCGCCACGTTCTACGTGATCGGGATCGGGCTGCTTTACCTCGCGACCGGCACGCTGAACATGGTGGACTTGGCCGGCCGGCTGGGGGACGCCGCCGCGGTCCAGCCGCGCACCGTTGTCACCGGCCTGGCCTTCCTGGTGGTCGGCATCAGCCTGAAACTGGCGCTGTTCCCGCTGAGCGCCTGGTTGCCGAACGCCTATGCCTTCGCACCCTCGGTCGTGACGATCTTTTTGGCGGCGACCGCCACCAAGGTCGCGATCTATCTGCTGATCCGGATGCTGTTTTCCATCGTCGGGCCGTCGGTGGGGTTCGCCGCTTCCCCGGTAGCGGAAATGGTGATCGGATTGTCGCTGATCGCGATCTTCGTGGCCTCGCTGATCGCTCTGTTCCGGTTGGATCTGAAGCGGATGCTCGCCTACTCGTCGCTGGCGCAGATCGGCTACATCACGATGGGCATCGGCATCGCGAACCAGGCGGCATTGACCGGCGGGATCGTGCATGTGGTGAACCACGCGATCACCAAGGCCGGGTTGTTCATGGCGGTGGGGTGCATCGTCTACCGCACCGGCACCGGCAGCCTGACCGAACTTGCCGGGATCGGCCGGCGTATGCCGTTGACCATGGCGGCCTTCACCATCGCCGGGCTGGGGTTGATCGGCGCGCCCGGCACGGTCGGCTTCATCTCGAAATGGTATCTGGTCATCGGCGCCCTGAAGGACGGCGCGCCGTGGCTGGCGTTTGTCATTGCCTCCAGCTCGCTGCTGACCGTGGCCTATATCGGGCATGTGCTGGAAGTGGCGTGGTTCCGCCCGACCGCACCGGCCCTGGCCAAGGCCAGCGATCCGCCGCTGTCGATGCTGCTGCCGCTGCTGGCCCTGGCAGCGGCGACAATCTGGTTCGGGATCGACACGTCCTGGACCGCCGGCATCGCCAGCCGGATCGCCGAGGGCCTGGTGGGCGGGGCCGCGCGATGACCACCACCGCATTGCTGATCGCCGCCCTGGTGCTGCCCTTCGCCGGTGCGGCCGTCATCGCCCTGCTGGCACGATCGCCAAACCCGCGCGACGGCGCGACCCTGATCACCGCATTCCTGCTTTGCCTGGCCGTCCTGGGCCTGGCCGTCCTGGGCCTGACCGGCCTGGGCTCCGCCGTCCTGGGCCTGACCGGCTTGGGCTCGGCCGTCCCGGGCCTGACCGGCCCAATGCCGACCGACCCAACGCTGGTCAGTCCTCTGCCAACGGGCATGCGTCCCGCCCTGCATTTGGCCCAGGTCGCCCCGGGACTGGCCGTGGCCTTCGCGGTGGAGCCGTTGGGACTGCTGTTCGCCCTCGTCGCGTCCGGCCTTTGGCTGGTGACGTCGATCTATTCGATCGGCTACATGCGCGCCAACCGAGAGCCCAGGCAGGGCAGCTCCGCGGTCTATTTCGCCTTGGCCCTGGGCAGCACGATCGGCGCGGCGTTCGCGGCCAACCTGTTCACCCTGTTCCTGTTCTATGAATTGCTGACGGTCGTCACCTACCCTCTGGTGACCCACAAGCGCGACCCGGAGGCTTTGCGGGCCGGGCGCGTCTATCTGCTGATGCTGCTGGGCTCGTCTTTGGTGCTGTTCCTGCCTGCCATCATCGGCATCTGGGTGCTGGCCGGCACGTTGGATTTTACCCCGGGCGGCATCCTGGCCGGCAAGGCCAGCCCCGGTCTGTTGAGCCTGCTGATGCTGATGGTCCTGTTCGGGGTCGGCAAGGCCGCGCTGATGCCGCTGCATTTCTGGCTGCCCGCGGCAATGGTGGCGCCAACGCCGGTCAGCGCGCTGCTGCACGCGGTGGCCGTGGTCAAAACCGGCGTCTTCTGCCTGGTGAAGATCTCGGTCATGATCTTCGGCATAGACACCCTGGCCGCCACCGGCCAGTCCGGCTGGATGACGTGGGTCGCCGGCGGCACGGTCATCGTGGCGTCCCTGGTGGCCTTGAGGCAGGACAATCTGAAGCGAATGCTGGCCTATTCCACGGTATCGCAGCTTTCCTATATCGTGCTGGGCGTGGCGATCCTGGCGCCGATTTCGCTGGTGGGGGCGGCGGTACATATCGCCGGGCACGCCGTCAGCAAGATCACGTTGTTCTTTGCCGCCGGGTCGATCTACACGGCACACCATCTGACCGAGATCAGCCAGTTGAACGGCATCGGCCGGCGCATGCCCTGGACCATGGGCGCCTTCGCGATCGGCGCCCTGGGGATGATCGGCCTGCCGCCGACCGCGGGGTTCCTCGGCAAATGGTTCATCCTGAACGGGGCAATGCAGACCGCGAACTGGCTGGCGGTCAGTGTCATCGTGGTCAGCACCATGCTGAACGCGGGATATTTCCTGCCGATTCTCTATCGGGCGTTCCTGCTGCCCGAACCCGATGCCTCCCCGCACGCACACGAACATGACCGAGCCGGCGAAGCCCCCTGGCCGATTGTCCTGAGCCTGATCGTGACCGCATCGGCGACGTTGGCCCTCTTCTTTTTCCCATATCTGCCCCTGGAGTTGGCGAAACTGATGGTGGGTGGGTCGTGACGGATGTCGCGCGGAAGGGTGTCGTGACGGATGTCGCGCGGAAGGGTGTCGTGACGGATGTCGCGCGGGGGGGTGTCGTGACGGATGTCGCGCGGGTTGGGCACGTGATCGCGGGCATGCATCCAGCCAAACCTTGGAACGATGCCGTCGCAACCTCGGATTGGCATCTGACCACCCGGTCCGCGCGTGCGGAACGAGGTCATCCCGTGCCAGGATCAAATGCTCCTAAGGAACGTGCAACAATAACGGCTTCGTCTGGCGCATGGCCAGACCACACTGTCATGACCTGCGCAGGCAGGCCATCCACGACTTTGCTGAGATCGACGCTTCAAGTCGTGGATAGCGGATCGGCTCCCGCCATGACCGGGAGAACCCCCTGCTCAACACCGGGCTTGGCAGTTGTTATGGCACGTCCCTTCATTGCGTTACTTGTAGCAACCGGCCGGCGTCCACTGGCGACAGATAAACGCTCACCGCCGGAACTGGCCCGCCAACCCCTGCCTCGTGCCCTCGCGGGGAAAAATCGCGGCCTTGCGGCTTGTATCGACCTATCCGATGGCCCACCCCCGGACGGGCAAGGCGCCTCTGGTCACGACCGCGATTCCAACCACGAAGACTCGAAGGGCAGACGGTCCGGCGGCGCCACCGATGGATATGACCTGAGACATGGCGGCCGACGAGCGCCCCCCGCGGATGGCCCAACTGGTCTAAAGGCGACGCCCAACAATCACCGCGCCGCTTGGTGCATAACCAGGCTACAGCGCCATGGCCTGCACACTCAGGCCATCCGCGATTTTGCTGCGATCGCCACTGTAAGCGATCGATGGCGGCCCCTCGCCCCCCATAACCCGCGGATAAGCGTGCTCTACGCCGGACGGTGCGGCAAAGATCGCGTGTCGCCGAGGCAGGGGCCTGCGACCCACCGTCGTCCCCGTCACATGAAGGAACATCGACATGGATGACCACTGGCTCGTGCGGGACAGCACCATCCGGATTCTGTGGGTCCTGTTCATCGCGGTTCTGGTATCGACGGTGCTGCTGGATGCGCTGGTCGTGCACCACTCCTATTTCGGGATCGATGGCACCTTCGGATTCGGGGCCTGGTTCGGCTTCGCGAGTTGCACGGTGCTGGTCCTGTTTGCCAAAACCCTGGGCGCCGTGCTGAAGCGGCATGATCGTTACTATGGTCGCTAGCACCCTCATCCCGCCAGGCCTGTGGCTGATCCTGGGCGGGCTCGCCTTGCCGCTGCTGCCGTTGCGGCTGCGGCAGGCGACCCTGCTGGGACTCCCGATTCTGGTGCTGTCGGCGATCTGGACCATGCCGGATGGGATCGCGCTGCGTTCGTCCTTCCTCGGCCAGTCCCTGGTGCTGGTGCAAGCCGACGCGCTGTCGCGGCTGTTTGCCACGGTTTTCGCGGTGATGGTCTTTGGTGGCGGGCTGTTCGCGCTGAACCAGACGCGGGTCACCGAACTCGCCGCCGCGCTCTGTTACGCCGGCGGCGCTATCGGCGTGGTATTCGCCGGCGACCTGATCACGGTCTTCGTGTTCTGGGAGTTGATGGCGCTAGCCTCCACCCTGGTCGTGTGCTGTGGCGGAGAGGCGGCGCGCGGCGCCGGGCTGCGTTATGCCGTGATCCATCTGTTCGGCGGCGCGCTGCTGATGGCCGGCATCGCCGGAGAAGTCGCCGCCACCGGCTCCACCGCGTTCGGCCCGATGACACTGGACAGCCCCGCCCGCTGGCTGATCCTGGCCGGGTTCCTGATCAATGCCGGCGCGCCGCCGCTGTCGGTCTGGATATCCGACGCCTACCCGGAAAGTTCGTGGTCCGGGATGGTGTTCCTGTCCGCCTTCACCACCAAGACCGCCGTCTATGTCCTGATGCGCGGCTTTCCAGGCGCCGAGGTGCTGATCCCGATCGGCCTGTTCATGGTGTTCTACGGCATCGTCTACGCGATCCTGGAAAACGATATCCGCCGCATCCTGGCCTATTCGATCGTCAACCAGGTGGGGTTCATGGTCACCGGGATCGGCATCGGCACGGAAATGGCCCTGAACGGGGTCGCCGCGCACGCCTTCGCGCATATCGTCTACAAGGCATTGTTGCTGATGGCGGCGGGATCGGTGCTGTTCATGACCGGCAAACGAAATTGCACCGATGTCGGCGGATTGTTCCGCTCCATGCCGATCACCACGATCTGCGGCATAGTGGGCGCGCTGTCGATCTCGGCGTTTCCGCTCACCTCCGGGTTCGTTTCAAAATCGATGATATCGGATGGCGCGGCAGCGGCGCATCTGTCCTGGGTGTGGTTCCTGCTGGCGGCGGCCTCCGCGGGGGTATTCCTGCATGCCGGGATCAAATTTCCGTGGTTCGTGTTCTTCCAGAAGGACAGCGGACTGCGGCCGCCCGATCCGCCCTGGAACATGCGGGCGGCGATGGTGTTCTTCTCCGTCCTGTGCCTGGGCCTGGGCATGATGCCGGGGCCGCTTTACGCGCTGCTGCCGTATCCGGTCACCTATGTGCCCTACACCGCGAACCACGTGATCTTCCAGTTGCAGTTGCTGCTCTTCTCCGGCCTCGCATTCTTCCTGATGCTCGGCTGGCTGCAACGGACCCTGACGATCACCCTGGATGTGGACTGGTTCTGGCGCGGTCGCGGCGTCCGCCATCTGGGCCAGGGCGCCGACCATGCCTGGGCGGTGATAGAGCGCCTGGGCGAACGCCTCGGGCGACTGGCGGTCCGCCTGGTGCGGCGCCATCACGGGATAGAAGGGGTACTGGCCCGCACCTGGCCCACCGGCAGCATGGCGTTCTGGACGGCGGCGATGCTCGCGGCCTATCTGGTCATTTCATATCTGTGACAGCCTCCGACGCGCGGCCGCGGGTTCGCGCGCGATCTGAAAATCAGGAGGAGGAGCGCAGTACGAGATGCCCCCCGCATGGGCAGGCCGGCCACCGGTCCCGCGCGAGACGGGCCTGGGTCATTCCTGTGATCGGTAGATCACCGTCACGTCGCGGATGTCCTGATACACCATCTTCCCGCCCTCGCGCTTCGCATCGAAGATGAAGGGACGGGAGATGCTGATGAAATCCTTCGACTCCATCATGTCAGTGGCGCCATCCAGCAGAATGAAAACCTGTTTCGCCTTGATGCCGGACCCCACGAACTCCACCGTGGACCGATTCTTGCTCTTTATCTCCGACGGCAACTCGCGCTCATACCCGTTGGACGGTTGCCCGGGCATGAGCGGCAGCAGATATTCCTTGCCACGCGGCGCGTAGAACGCGGCCACCTTCTCGAAACTGTCCGTCGTCACGGCAATCGTCCGCCGCCCGGCCGAGGGCGGCACGCCCAGGGCCTTTTCCCGCTCCTCAACCGCTTTTTCCAACGCCGGATCGCGGTTTGCCGCCGGGTACAAGGCCCATTGCGCCTGCGCTGGCACCGCCAGCACCATCCCCAGGAACAGCCAGACCAATCGCTTCATCGCATCGCCCCTCTTCGTCCGGGGGGACAATCTCCTGGAAACCCAGGGCAAACAAGTCGCCACAGCGTCGATCCCAAAGGTTGCGACGCGATCCACGGGCTGCGATGGTGCGCGCCGTTCGATCGGCGGGAGCGTAACCAGATGTGGCACACCAACCCGGTCGCGGCCGACCCATGTCGCTCCAGGACCAGATGCCGGCGGGGATCGCGCGCCATCCGGATCAGCCTTTGCCTCTTGTTCGCGGCTCTGTTCGTCCCATCCTGGCCGACCCTGTCACAAGTCCCGCCGCCGGCCTCGCCGCAGGTTCTACCCAGAGTGCCGCCACAGGTCCCGCCACAAAGCCCCGGCCAACCACCCGGCGCGTCCGTCATGATCGTCGATTCTTCCGGCAGCATGGCCGCGCGGATCGGCAATGAAACCCGGCTGGACGCCGCGCGCCGCGTGTTGTTGGACCAGGTGGCGGGCTGGAAGCCGGACGCGCGTCTGGCGCTGGTGGCCTACGGACACCGGCGAGAATCCGACTGCCGGGACATCGAAACCATCATCCCCCTGGGCGCCATCGATCTGACGAACACGAAGCGTCGCCTGGCAGAGTTGCGCGCCCGCGGACGGACGCCGCTATCCGCGTCCCTGCGCCACGCGGCCGGTCTGTTGCCACCGGCCGGCGGCACCATCTTTCTGGTCAGCGACGGCCTGGAAACCTGCGAGGAGGACCCCTGCGCGGTGGCCCGCGATTTGCGCGCCGCCAATGCCAGAGTGGTCATCCATGTCGTCGGATTCGGCCTGAAGCCCGAGGAAACCAAAGCCCTGTCCTGCATCGCCGAACAGGGTGGCGGGCAGATGGCATCCGCAGCAGACGCTGCCGGATTGTCCTCGGCGCTGACCGCACTGGCCGGTTCGGCGGGCACCAGCCGGCCTCGCCCGCCCGAACCATCGCCGCCGCCGCCGCCGCCGCAAGCCGCTCCCGTCCCGCCCCCCGAACCGGTGCGCGCGCCGGAGCCTCCACCCGGACCCGTCCCGGTGTCCTTCGTCGCGGTCGCCGCCGGCACCGATACCCTGGCCGGGGTGCCGCTATCCTGGCGGATCATGGCCGATGGCGTCGCCGACCCCGTCTATCAGGGCGGCGGAGAGGGCATCGCCGTCGTGCTGCCTCGTGGTCTCTACCGAGTGGAACTGACCGGTGCCAACACGACGTCCGGCCAGAACGTGCGGGTCGGCGATCCGACCGGGGTCGCGATTCCGGTGCGGATCGATCTTGGCAGGCTGGATCTGGCGCTGATCGCCGGGCAGGGCCTGCGTCTGGCCGATACCGATCTGAACCAGCCGCTGACCTGGACAGTCACCCCGTTGGACGGGCAGCGCACCCTGACCGAACCACCAACGGGAACCGCGCCGACCTTGGCGCTGGCCCCCGGCCGGTATCGGATCGCCGTCGCCACTGGTGGCCATACCGCCCAGGCCGAGACCAGAATCCCCCCCGGCACACGTACGACCCTGGAAATGAGCCTGCGGTTGGGTCGGATCACACTGGAGGCCGCGGCGGACGATCAGGCCGACCCGATCTCCGGCGGCACGGAATTGTCCTGGCGGCTGACGCCCAAACCGGCCGGCCCCGATGCGCGCTCACCCAATGCGCCCAGTCCCAATGCGCCCAGTCCCAATGCGGGCAGTCCCAATGCGCCCGGTTCCAGTGCTGGCACCCCGCATCCGGGTGGTTCCAGTTCGGCGGCCGCGACCTCTGGCGGAGATACCCACTCGGTTGACGCGGTTGCCCGCCCGACCCTCCTTGTGCCAGCCGGCCCCTACACCGCGACCGCTCTCATCGCCGGCGCTCGGCTTTCCGCCGACGGCACGGTGCGGGACGGTGCCACCACGATCCTGCGCATCAAGCTGCCAGCCGGGAAACTGACCCTGGAAGCGGCGCCCGCCCCGGGGGCGCCCCTGTTCGACAACTGGCGGGACGCGACCTGGACCGTGACCCCGATCCGCCTGTTGGGCGGACTGACCGCTGGGCCTGCCCTGACCGACATGGCCGCCGCTCGACCGACCGTCACCCTGTTGCCGGGGGACTGGGAGGTCGTGCTGGTCTCCGGCGGCACGCGCCTGCGCCGGACGATCACGGTCCCGCCCGGTGCCGACACTGTGATGCGGCTGGATGTCGCCGCCTTTGCACCCGGTAAACTGACGCTCGAAGCCGCCCTGGCCCCAACGGCGCCCCTGTTCGACGACTGGCGCGATGCCCAATGGACGGTGATCCAGGTTGGCTTGCCGGGGGGCGCGCAAGGGAACCAGCCGACCCAACCAGCCCTGTCGGAGCACGCGGAGGCCCGCCCGACAGTGACTCTCCAACCGGGGGAGTGGCAAGTGACCTTGGTCTCCGGGGCCGCCCGCGCCAGCAAGATCGTCACCGTGACCTCGGGCGCCGCATCGACTCACCGCATCGATCTGGGGGGCGGGCGGCTGACGGTGCAAACCTCCCCCCTGGCCGGGTCGCCGCCGGACAATGTGCTGGTGACGGTCTTCAAACTGGCGCCCGACGGCACCCCGGTGGAACCCGCGTTGTTTGCCGCCGGCACCCGGGCGGAGGTCACGCACGTCGTGTCGGCCGATCGCTATCGGGTGACAGCCGAGGACGAAACCGGCCGCAAGGCCACGCGGGATGTCGATATCGCCGCGGGCCAGGCCGCCACGGTCACGTTGGAACTCCGCTGAGCACGCCCGTCAGCCCTCTCCCATGCGCAAGGACCTCGCCATGATGCGTTTCACTCTCCGTTGCACGGTGGCCTTGTTGGCCGGCATGATGTCGTGGCCAGTGCGGGCGGCGGAGCTGCCGCCGAAATTCGACACCCCGGGCGACCTGCGCAACTTCGTCTGCATCATCGGCGGCTTCCCCTGCTCCGGCGAGGCCCCGGTCACCCCGACGATGATTCTTGAAAAAGCGCTGATGATGACGATCGATCGCATCCGGGAGTGGATGGTCGAATCCGACCGCAACACCAAGGCGCTGCAGGACGACGTCAAGGCCTTGCAGAAGGATGTGGCCGATCTGAAAGCCGGGCGGCAGCAACCGGGGGGCGGGCCTCGCCCGTCCGACGATGCCCGGATCGCCGCGCTGGAGGCCCGCGTGGCCAAGCTGGAAGCCGATCGAAGCGCCGTGCGGGCGCCGTTTCAGGTCCTCGGGGCGTCGGGACAGGTGCTGATGCGGGTCGATGAGCGGGCGAACCTGACCGTGGGTGCGGCCGGCGGCAGCCAGCTTGTGTTCGCACACCGGAATCAGGGGCACGCGGCGCTGACCGTCAGTTCCACAGCCGGCAAAACGGCGGCCCTGGTGGTGGACACCGGCGGGCGCCTGGCGTTGGAAAACGGCAACGGCACCCGGGTCGACGCCAGCGCCGGCGATACCCCGACGATCGCGGTTTCGTCCCGCGGGCAGGCGGTCGAATTGGGCGTCGGGCAAGATCTGTTCGGCCTGAAACTGGCCAAGGACGGCCAGCCGGCGGCGGTGATCGGCACCGTGCCGGGCCGCGGCGTGGCCCTGCGCCTGTATGACGATACCGGCAAGGTTGTCGCCGGAGCCGGGTCCAATCCCGCCGCCGGCGGGGCCGGATTGGTCTTCGTCGGCACCGGCAAGGGAACCAACAGTGCCGCCTTGGGCGCCGAGGCCGACGGGTCCGGCGTGGTCCAGGCGTTCACGACCGATGGCAAGGTCGGCGCCGGCTTGGTCGGCAAGGACCGGATGATTGCCGCCTACAACGCGGCGGGATCGGCCGTTGCCACCATGGGCAAGAGCGAGCAGTCCGAGGGCGGCAACGTCACCGCCCGCACACCGGACGGCGACGGCGTCTTCCGCGCCGGCTACCGCGCCGATATCGGTGGCGGTGAGGCCTGCGTCTATCGCGAAAGACGGCAGAACGTGTTCTGCCTCGGCATCGGCGTGCCGGGCATGGGTATCGGCAAATAGGGTGGGTTCGGCCCGCTATACCGGGATCGAGACCGTTGCTCGGCCCAGGTTCGGCGGGCGATACGCCGCACCGAGGCGAGACATGTCCGGCGCCATCCGTGTTTCCCGTTACGATGGGAATCTGGGATCCGGGTCGCCGGGTCGACGTTCGAAATTTGCCTCGACCTCGGTTCCGGGACGCCCGCCCCCTGACTTCCGTCCCACTTTCCGCCATCCTGGCACCATCGCGCCGAACGATTCGGCGCATGAACGGGAGAAGACGGTATGAAAATCGGGTTCATTGGCGTGGGCAACATGGGCGGCCCCATGTGCCGCAACATCATTCGCAATACCAACCATGAGGTCATCGTGTTCGACCTCAGCCCCGACGCGGTGAAGGCATGCACCGATCTTGGTGCGTCTTCCGCGACGTCGGTGGCCGATGTGGCGGCACGGTGCGACGTGGTCATCACCTCCCTGCCGATCCCCCGCGTCGTCGAGGAAGTGACCCTGGGCAAGGACGGAATCGCGGAGAACGCCAAGCCCGGCACGGTGTTTGTCGATCTGTCCACCAACGCCCCGGCCACCGCCAAGCGGGTCGCGGCGGGTATGGCGGCGAAGGGCATCCAGATGCTGGAAGCCCCGGTATCCGGCGGCACCTCCCGCGCCACGGATGGTACGATCGTCATCATGGTGGGCGGCGAGACCGCGGTCTACGAGCAGCAACTGCCGCTGCTGAGGTCATTCAGTGGAGAGGTCGTGCATGTCGGCGAGATCGGCATGGGGTCCACCGCCAAGCTGATCAACAACATGCTGGCGTTCTGCAACGCGGCGGCGGCGGCGGAAGCCCTGATGATGGGCAAGCGGTCCGGCATCGATCTGACGAAGCTGGACGCGGTGATCCGCAATGCCAGCGGCATGTCGAACGGCTACGCCAACATGTCGAACAAGGCGTTCAAGGGCGATTTCGCGCCGACCTTCGCGCTGGATCTCGCGCACAAGGATCTGCGTCTGGCCCTGGAAATGGCGGATGAGTTGGGCGTGCCAGGCATGGTCGCCCCGCAGGTCATGAACCTGATGCGCATGGCGCGCGGCATGGGTCTGGGCACGTCGGATTCGTCCTCGGTGATCCGGGTCTATGAAACCGCGCTGAACGAGGAAGTGCGCACCTGAACGCGTTGCTCTGACGGTGCCGGCCGGCGAGCTTCCAACCGCCGGCCGGTCCCGAATGTCGGATCCGTTTCAGTTGCGGGCCGCGGCGGACCCTTGGGCCGGGTCGAGCTGAATCGGCACCGCTTCGCCGCGTGGCGGTTCCCGGCCGGATTGGCGGTTCAGCACGTCGTTGATTCCGGCCGACGCCTCCGCCGCGACGACCACCGCGACATCCCCCCAGAACCGGTCCAACGTGCCTGCCGGGATCTCGTTCAACTGTATCACCCGACCGCGTTCGTCGCCGCTGGCGGTGTTCACGTACCACTGGATCTCGACCCGCTGCTGGCGGTTGGGCAGCGGCACGAAAACGACCTTGCCCTTCACGACGAAATCGGCGCCGGACGCCGATGTCTGGATCAACGGTCCATAGGCCGCGAGCTTCGCCCGCATCTGCCGGGTCAGGGATATGTTGCCATCGCCCGGCGCCCCGGTCACGTCCGCCACCATCACCTTGGGCACGCGATTATACAGGCTGCTGGGATCGGCCTTGTCGCGTGCGATGCGGATACTGGTCAGCAGATCGGCCACCTTGCCGGCGGCTTCGGCCGCTACCGCGTTCAGGGTCGCGGTTTCCGACGCGGCCCAGGCCTCGGTCGGCACCGGGCTGCCTTCGGTGGTGCCCTGTTCGACGCCTTCCGGGTTCTGCACGAGATAGAGCGGCACCACCGTTCGCCCCCTTTGTTCGGCGCTGGTGATCAACCGCCAATCGTTCGGACGCGGCTCCCGCGCCAGGGCCGGAACGTCCGCGGCCTGCAAGGCGCCGGCCAGCTCCTGTGCCAGCGCCTTTCCGGCTGGATCGCTGAGCATGGCGTTGCCGGGAAACGACACCGCCAGCATGGGAGAGAGCGGGCGTGCCAAACGCCGAGCGGTGGCGCCGGGATTGCCTAGGAAGGGTTCGGGGAGATCGCCGCAGGCACTCAGCACCAGCAGGGGGAACAGGAGGGAGGAGATCAATCGTCGGAACATAGTTGCGCTTCAAGCAGATAGCCGCCGCCGCCGCCAGGGCTATCGTATGATGGGGCGTGCAGTGGGGGACGAGACAGCCTGGCCGTCCTGGCGGACGAGGCAGCCCAGCCGTCCTGGCGGACGAGGTAGCCCAGCCACCCGCCAGGGTTTAGCGAGCGACGATCACCGAAATCTGATGTCCGATTGGACCGCCGCCGGCCAGGGTCCGACGGCGATGGCTGAAGAAGCGGTCTTCCTCGGCAAGCGTATCAGCCCCGATCATGTCGACCTGCCCCACCCCGGCGGAACGCAAGCGCTGCGCACAATACCCAGCGAGGTCGAACTGCCAGCGCGCCTCCCGTTGGCCATCCGCGAAAAACCGTTGATTTTCCGGATTATGACCCAGGAAGGCATCGCGCAGATCGGCGGCGACCTCATAGGACACCGCCGCGATACAGGGGCCGACGGATGCCGCGATGCCGGTTCGGCTGGCGCCCAGGGCTTCCATGGCGGCGATGGTGGCTTCAATCACCCCGGCCAGGGCGCCGCGCCAGCCGGCATGGGCGGCACCGACGACGCCGGAGGCCGCATGGGCGAACAAAACCGGAGCACAATCGGCGGTCACGATCCCCAGCGCGAGTCCGGGCCGGTCGGTCACCATCGCGTCCGCCGGTGGGCCGGCGCCGGGTTGCCAAGGCTCGGTCACGGTCACGGCGACGGCACCATGCACCTGGGTCAACCCGACCATCCGGGCCGGATCGGCGCCCAGGGTCCGGGCGGCTCGGGCGCGGTTTTCCAGCACGCGGTCGCGATCGTCCTGGCCGGACAGGCTGCAGTTCAGGCTGGCGAACGCGCCGCCGGACACGCCACCCTGGCGGGTGAAGAAGCCGTGCGGCAACGCGATACCGGGGGAGCGTAGCGGGTCGATCATGGGCGGGAATCGGGGAGGCGCCATGATGGCAGGGACTCCGGACAGTGGCTGGGGAGGATGTGCAAGGGTTTGGGGAGGTTGGTCAATTGGGTGGGGGGAAGGACGGGGCTTCCTCCCCGAACCCCGACCAGGGGCTTTGCCCGGTACAAACCGGCTACGTTGGTAACACTTTAGACCGGGAACGTCGGTAACACTCCAAGATCGGTCTGGGAGGGCCGATCGATGCCGTGGACCGAGCAGAGTGTGATGAACAGCCGTGTGTGTTTCAT
>CAMATI010000115.1 GCA_945861095.1 Asaia bogorensis
GTGTTCCCCGCAGGCGCGGGGATGAACCGTAGAACGGATCGGCCAGCATCAGCACCTGGTTGTGTTCCCCGCAGGCGCGGGGATGAACCGGAGTCGAAAGACTTCTGCGAATCCATCCGGGGGTGTTCCCCGCAGGCGCGGGGATGAACCGGCGAGGTTGGGCATGGCGAGGCGGGGCGCGGCGTGTTCCCCGCAGGCGCGGGGATGAACCGCTGGGGCACCTGGTTGCCATCGTCAACGGCAAGTGTTCCCCGCAGGCGCGGGGATGAACCGGTAAGGTTTCGGCCTAAGCAGACTCCGACGGGTTGACCAACGGATCTGTTTTGCGATTCGCTGCCAGCACCGATTCGGATAGGTGCGCCATGAGTGGAAAGTCCCCAGTAACAGCGACCGAAGACCAGCGGGTCACGTTGTCTGCCTTGGCAGGCTCACGAGATCGCGGAGAGGCGGACCGAGCCCGCGCGGTGCTGTTGACGCTGTCGGGTTGGACCAGTCCACGGATCGCGGAAGCGTTCGGCGTGCGGGAGGACACGGTTCGGCTGTGGCGCAGCGATTTCATGCGCAGCGGTGTCGATGCGTTGAAGGCGAGCGTCGCCCCCGGACCGGAGCCGGTGAAAAGCGAAACGGCCCTACGTGTGGTCACGCCGTTGCTCGAAGCGCCCGTCGCCAATCGGCCAAACTGGACGATCGCCCGGCTGCGCGCCGAGATCGAAAAGACCGAAGGCGTTCGCATCAGCCGTTCGCAGTTGTCCAAGGCGTTACGAAAAAAAAAGTTCCGTTGGCGGCGCCCTCGGCACACGTTGAAGGGACGGCAGATCGCAAACGAGGTGGATCGGATCGGTTTGCGTCTGCAACTGCGCGAGCGCCAGGCCGAAGCCGGCGATATCGTGCTTCTGTACGGCGACGAGAGTGAAGCGTTGACACATCCCTATCTCGCCAGGGTTTGGGCCAAGGTCGGCGCGGACCTGCGCGTTCCGGCGCCGGGACAATCCAAGAAAGTCGCGATGCTGGGTTCGCTCAATCACGTCACGCGCCAGCTCATCGTCCACACCAGTCCGACCAAGCGCAGCAGTGACTTCATCGCTCATCTTGAGCAGCTTGACCTGCTCTACGGTCCGATGCCCGGCAGGTCGCTCACGCCGGTCGTGTTGGTTGAGGACAATGGGCCGATCCATACGAGCAAGGCTTCTATGGCGGCCCTTGCCGCCCGCGCGCACTGGATCACGGTCGAATGGCTGCCCAAATATTCGCCCGAACTCAACGACATTGAGGTCGTCTGGCACGACCTCAAGGCGCATCATCTCGCCCATCAGACCTTCACTGATACTGCCGCGCTTGACCAGACTATCCATGCAGCGGTCCGTGATCTTAACGTCGAGCGGATGGTCGATCCGTTGGCCGAGCCACGAATCTCTGCTTAGCACAGGGCCTCTGATTTACGGGTCGAAGCGTCGCGGAGCCGGGACGGCGCGCAAGTGCGCCGTCCTCTCGCGTTAGCGCTGATTCTGGTGGGATATACGCGGACCGAGGTGGTGAAGCGATCAGGGATGGAACGCCAAACCTGGAGCGACTGGGTGCTTCGCTACAACGCGACAGGCGTGGCAGGATTGAAGTCGGGTGATGCCCCTGGGCAGCCGCCAGATCTGAATGACGCGCCGATGGCGGAATTGAAAGCCATGGTCATGGAAGGACCGGATCTGGCGAAGCATCAGGTCGTGCGTTGGCGCTGTGTGGCTTTACGCAAAGAGATTACCAACCGGTTTCCGTGACCGTCACGGAACGAACGATCGGCAAATGGTTGCGCAAGTTGAAGCTGACCCGGTTGCAGCCGTGTCCAGCCCGGGATGTCGGCGCGGCGGTCATCCCGCCGGCCGGCAGTACCGAGGGCATGAACGGGCATCTCGAGGGGATTGCCTCGCAGGTCTCGCCGGCAGCACACGCAATCGTGGTCTGCGATGGTGCCGGATGGCATCAGGGGGCAAGAGGCTTGAATTATACCAAACGACGGAAACATTGACCCTCCGGTCGGTGCCTCCCCGTCATGCCGGCCCCACGGGTCAAGCCCGAGGACAGGCTCCAGGCCGGCATCCACGAATTTCCCAGGCTGCAACAACGGCAGTCGTGGATGGCGGCCCGGAGCCTGTCCTCGGGCTTGACCCGTGGGGCCGCCATGACGGGGTCGCAACGCCGATGCGTCAATGTTTCGGCGGGTTGGTATTATACCAACCGCCTCAACCACCGACCTGTCGGTGTCCGCGGTCATTGGGGGCGGAGCGAAGCAATCCAGCGGCCTGGCACGATCGTGCTGTTGGTTGCCCTGGATTGCTTCGCTGCGCTCGCAATGACGGCGGCCGTTGTCGTATGGGTCACTGGTTCGGTCGGTTGGTATTAGACACCAGGACGGCCTGCCCCTAACTCGGACCTTGGCGATGACAGCGAGCGGCATTATCGGCAGGGCAGGCGCTACGCTGCATCGGCATGTCTGTCGGAGGCGATCCTGACCGTGGGCATGGTGTGGGATCTGCGCACGCTCGCGGCAACGTCCGTGCTGTTGTTCGGTGTATTGGGCCTGCTTCAGTTATGGCTGTGGCGTCAGGACCGCACGCTGACCGTGCTCGCCATCTGGGGGGTGGCCCATGTCCTGGCCGCGGTCGGGATTCTGCTGCTGACCGGCCGCCATGTGATCCCCTATCGTCTGTCGATCGATGCCGCCAACGCACTGATCCTGATGACCTATGGCCTGATATGGGCCGGCGCGCGCCGGTTCGAGCAACGAGGGATATCGATCCCCGTCGTCGTGGGCGGCACGGTGTTGTGGCTCGCACTGTGCCAGGTGCCCCAATTCTACGACAGCCTTTCCGCCAGAGTGGTGTGGCTGTCCCTGTCCATCGCCGCGTACGACTTGCTGACCACGCGAGAATTCCTTCGCCAGGACGCCGCCGGCGGTCGACCGTTACGGCGCGCCCTGGCCTTGGTGTTCGCGATTCATGCGGTCCTGCAGGCAGGACGGGCGGTGCTCGCCGCAACGATCGGCTTCGAGCAGCGGATCCTCGAATTGCCGAATGTGGGCTGGTTCGCGCTGGTGATGGCCGGTGGTCTCGTGCTGACCATGGCGGCCTCGGTCTTGCTGATCGCGGTGGCGAAGGACGATGCGCAGCGCCAGGCCCTGGAAATCCTGGCCGAGGCAAGGGACACCGCCGAACGCGCGAACATTGCGAAGACCCGCTTCCTGGCGCGGATGAGCCATGAGTTGCGGACCCCGTTGAATGGCGTTCTCGGCCTGGCCCAGGCCCTGACGCGGGAGGCCGCCCTCCCGGATGAACAGCGGCAATGGGCGGCGCTGCTGGAGCAATCCGGCCAGCATCTGCTGGCGATCGTCAACGACATGCTGGATCTTGCCCGGGCGGAGGCTGGCACGTTCGAGTTGGCGCCGCGGGCGGTTCGGGTGCGCGAGATCGTCGATGGCAGCCGCGACCTGATGGCGGAGACGGCACTGGCAAAAGGGGTGGAATTGCGGCTTGCGGTCGCGCCCGACACGCCGGACGCCGTGATGGCGGATGCCGTGCGTGTGCGCCAGATCATTCTGAATCTGCTGGGTAATTCCATCAAATTCACGCCGCCGGGGGGTTACGTGACCTTGTTGGTCTCGGGGCGCGGGAATGCGGACGGCATCGTCCTGACGGTGCGGGATACCGGTCCTGGGGTCCGGCCGCAGATAGTCCCCTACCTGTTTCAGGACTTCATGCTGTGTCCGGTCGTCGATGCGACGCCGGATGGAACCGGGATGGGCTTGTCGATCTGCTCGTCGCTGGCACAGGCGATGGGGGGCACGATCCGCTACCACCCGGCACCGGAGGGAACCGGCAGCGTGTTTACGGTCGATTTGCCGCTGCTTGCCGCGGAACCGCCGCCGGCCCCGCCAGTGCAACCGTTGCCTTCGACCGGTCGGCGTGCGTCCGGCGCTCGCCGTGTGCTGGTCGTCGACGATGTGCCGACCAACCGGAGGCTGGCGGAGGTGCTGCTGCGCCAGGCCGGGTTCGCGGTGGAGCTTGCGGCGGACGGGGCGGAGGCGGTGACGATGCTGCGGCACGGGCGCATCCCGGACGTCGTGCTGATGGACATCTATATGCCGGGGATGGATGGGATCACGGCAACCCGGCATATTCGCGATCTGCCGAGCGCGGCGGGGCGGGTGCCGATTATCGCGTTGACCGCGGATGCAAGTCCGGACCAGCTCCGCGCCTGTCAGGCCGCCGGCACGAACGGCTATATCGCGAAACCGTTCAATATAGAGGCCTTGGTGGCCTCCATCCGCTCGGTTTTGCCAGAGGCAGCGTCCGGCGATCCAACCGCGCCATCGGAGGGTTTCCGTCAGTCATAAGCGGCATCGGCGCTCCGGTCGGCCTAGGGCAGGGCGCCCAGTCTGGCGATATGTGCGGCCTTGGCCAAACGGCGATTTCCCCCGCCGCGATTCATGCCAACCGCCGCACCCACTGACCGATGGGCGGGCGTGTCATTGCCAGCGTCGCGAGGCAATCCATAGGGTTGGCGTCGTCGGGCTGTTGGTTGCCCTGGATTGCTTCGCTGCACTCGCAACGACAGTGGCTGCTGTCGCCATCGGTCCGCGGTTCAGTCGGTTGGTACGAAAGCGAGAGAATCATCCGACAAAACAGCGCCCAAAGCGGCCTTTCGTTTGGCGTTTCCGGTCACGGTGAAACCGGTCCGGGGACGGCCGCTACAGGACCTCGAACACGTCGCCGCCGGCTTGCAGCGCCTGGACCAGCCGGTCGGCGTCTTCCCGCAGGAGCAACCGTTCCGCCACCAACGCTTCCGCGGCGGCCGTAACCCGGGCTGCCCAGGCTTCTCGCGAGCCGTATCGCGCTTCAACGGACGGTCGAGGATCGTTGGTTCGCGCCCGGTCCGCCTCGGTTGCCAGAAACGGGCTGAAGGAACCCTGCACCGTGAACAGGTCGCCCGCCGCATAGCCGGGAATGCGCACCGCCCAACCGGTATGGGTGGCGATCGGCGCGGAGAGCAGCGGATGGCGCAACCCGTCAAGCCCGTTGCCATCGGCATCCACCGCGCTGACCAGCACAGGGTAGGCGGGGCCATCGATCGGCGGTTCCACCGAATGGTCACGCAGATGCAGCGCGTTCAGCACCTGGGGAAAATCGACGCCCTTCAGGCGCGGGAAGGATTTTTCCGCGCTGTCTCGTGCAACCAGTGTGCCGGCCGAGCGGGATGGGAAGCGGGAGTCGGGGGGTAATACGCCGTGCTCGACCCAATCCGTCAGCGCCACCCAAAGCGCGCGCATCCAGGAACTGTAGCCCAGGGGATTGCCGGGCAGGTGCGTCACCTGGACGGTGGCAGGTTTGTAAACGCCGTGCTGGATGCCGGTCCCCAGATACAGCCGCACATTGTCCGGCATCGCCACATCGGCGCCCGCGGTGTCGGTCGCGACCAACGACGCTCGCCCAACCCACATGTCGGAGTCCATGTCCATGTGGATCACCTTGGGACAGACCCCGGCCGCGTTGGCGCGCCGCAGTATCCCGTCGGTGCCGCCGCTGAGCGGGTCCGTCAAGGTCGGGTAGGTGAAGGGGAACTGGTCGTCGAGGAAGGAATGGTCCTCATGCTGACGAGAGTATCGTCCTGGCTGCGCGAAAGCATGGTTGATGAAGGTCCGGCGCGATCCGCTGACCACGGGCATGACCGCGTCGAAGACCGGCCGTCCCGACATGTCCTGATTGAAGCCCAAATGCACGAAATCGCGCAGCACCCGCCCGCTTTGGGAGATGCCAAATCCGCCGGCATGGCGGATGGAGCCGGCCAGCGGGTTCTCGGCGCTGGTATCGTGGCGCAGGAAGGCCACCAGATCGCGGATCGCGGCGAAGCCGATGCCCATGACGGCGGGATCGCGCGCCGGATAGATGAACTCGTAGATCGAGCCACGGTCAAAGCCGGCCGGCCGGGTGACTTCGATCTGGTTGGTGTCGACATAGCGCCAAGTCAGGTCGGGCGGGGTCGCGCGCGCGTCCTGCTCTCGCTGGCGGACCGTCAGGCTGGCCTTGGATCGGTCCAGGTCGGCGGCGGCATACGACAGCGTGCCGATAAAGCTGTTGGTCGAGGTTTCGCGGATGAACGCATCGCCTGGCCCGCCGATGCCTTCCGGGATGAACTCGTCGCGGTTGATCTTGGTGATCGGGCTGCCATCGGGCTGGGTCGCAATGGGGAAACGGGCGTTCAGCCGATCCATGCCGGCGGGCACCCCGGTCTGCCAGGCGCTCCAGATCAAGGAGACGCCGTGCCGCATCAGGAACCCGTCGCCGGCATGTTCGGCGGTGGTCGGGCGGTTGCCATCGGCGCCGCGGTTCAGCCGGACCAGCGCGATCTTGTTGCCGCGATTGACCACGTCGTACATCAGCCAACCGCTGGCGCGCGTCAGGTCGATCGGCTTGATCAGCGAGAATTCGGATTCGTACGCGACCAAGCCGTCGGGGGTGCGGGGCGCCTTGTCCAGGTTGACGATATCGGCGTTCAGCGGATGCGCCGGATCGAGCGTGCCGTGGATGGTGCCGGAGATGCACTCATAGGCGCCGACCGCGCCGAACTCGCGACCGCCAAACACCGGGGTCAAGCGCTCGCCGATGACCATGCGGATGGTTCCCGCCTTGCTGCCCGCCATTGTCGTTTCCCCCGAATTTGTCCGATCAGGGGATTATAGCAGACGAGAACGGGTGGCGCTGCCCCGGATCATGTCCGGCCATGATGAGGGGGGTGGTGTATCGGTCAACGATAAAGCCGGGCCGAATAATACTTCGATCGCGACCAGTGGGTTGCACATGTCGCGATCGAAACACCCAGTCCCGGGTTGAGCGTTCAGTCGGCTTGGCACGTCCGGGCGCACACGAAACGGGACGCCAGCTTACGTGCGGCCTCCCTCGAAGAATTCCCGGACGCGGGCGAAGAAGCCTTCGTTCTCTGGGCTGCCCTTGGTGTCCTTTTCCGACTCCGCCTCGAACATTTCCAGCAGTTCCCGCTGACGGGCCGTCAGGTTCTGCGGCGTTTCAACCGCGACCTGGATGAACATGTCGCCACGGGCGGCACTGCGAAGCACCGAGAACCCCTTGGCGCGCAGCCGGAACTGGTCCCCGGTCTGGGTACCAGGGGGGATCTTGACCTTGGCTTTGGTGCCATCGACGACCGGCACTTCGACATCGCCGCCAAGCGCCGCCTGAGGCATCCGCAGGGGCACTCGCATCAGGATATTGGCGCCCTCCCGCTGGAAGAACTCGTGCGGCCGGATCGCGATATGCACGTAAAGATCGCCGGGTTGCGCACCCGCGCCGCCGGCCTCGCCTTCGCCTTGCAGGCGGATCCGTGTGCCATCTTCCACACCTGGCGGGATTGCCACTTGTAGGTTGCGTTCGCGTTGCACCGTCCCCGCGCCGCGACAGATGCGGCAGGGATTGCGGATCACGCGGCCCTGCCCGCCGCAGGTTGGGCAGGTGCGATCGATCAGGAAGAAACCCTGCTGCGCCCGAACCTTGCCGGCGCCCTGGCAGGTCTGGCAGGTGTCGGCGGCCTGGGTCTTGTCCTCCGAGCCGGTGCCATTGCAGGCATCGCAGGCGACGCGGGTCGGCACTCGCAGATTGACCTTCGTGCCGCTGAACGCATCGGTCAGATCGATTTCCGCGGCCTGGCGGATATCGGCGCCGGTGCGCGGACGGTTGCCGCCGCCGCGGCGTCCCATGAACTCCCCGAACATCTGGTCGAAAATGCCGCCCAGGTCGCCGGACGCCGAGAAATCGAACCCGCCTGGCCCGCCGGCATTGCCCTGCTCGAACGCCGCGTGGCCGTAGCGGTCGTAGGCCGAGCGCTTCTGGTCGTCCTTGAGGATCTCGTAGGCCTCGCTGACCTCCTTGAAGCGCGCTTCGGCGTCTTTGTTCCCCGGATTGCGGTCGGGGTGAAACTGCATGGCGAGTTTGCGGTACGCCTTCTTCAGGTCTTCGGCGTCCGCGTCACGGGCCACACCCAGCGTGGCATAATAGTCTTGCTTGGCCATTTCAGCCCTTCACTTTAGCTCGCCCCGCATGTGGGCAATATGTCGCGCCGCGGATTTTGACGCGGAGTATAAACCGGGCGGACCGTGCCGCCGACGTCCGGGTGGCCAGGCACCACCGTGGGAATAGCCGGACCCGGCATCCGACATGGCGTTCGCCTCGGCCTTCCATCGGGCATCCCCTGGAGCATTTTCCTGGGAACACATCCCCTGGCCTTCCCCTGGGAACATCCCTTGGAACATCCCGTGGGGCCTTCCCGCATGCCCTCCCGCGGGGCCTTCCCTTGGAGCCTTCCTTGGGGCCGTCCCTTGGGCAAACCACAAACGAAGCGCGCCCGGCTTCAGGGAAGCTCGGGCGCGCTCGCATCGTCAATCCGCCCGAAACCGTCAGGCCGACTTCTTCTTCTTGTCGTCGACGTCTTCGAACTCGGCGTCGACCACCTTCTCCCCGGGTTTGCCGCCTGGCCCACCTTGCGGCCCACTGGGCCCTTCGTCGCCGCCGGCCTGGGCCTGGGCGGCTTCGGCCTTGTACATCGCTTCGCCGATCTTCATGGCGGCCTGGCTCAGACGCTCGGTCGCCTGTTTCAGCGCTTCGGTGTCGTTGCCCTCCATCGCCGACTTCGCGGCGGCAATGGCGGCTTCCGCCTCGCCCTTTTCCTGGGCGCCGATCTTGCCCTCATGCTCCTTCAGGTTCTTTTCGACCTGATGGATCAGACCCTCGGCCTGGTTGCGCGATTCCACGGCTTCACGGCGCTGCTTGTCGGCTTCGGCGTTCGCCTCTGCCTCCTTCACCATGCGCTGGATGTCGCCTTCGGACAGACCGCCACTGGCCTGGATGCGGATCTGCTGCTCCTTGCCGGTCGCCTTGTCCTTCGCCTGCACGGACACGATGCCGTTGGCGTCGATGTCGAACGTCACTTCGATCTGCGGCACGCCGCGCGGTGCGGACGGAATGCCCTGCAGGTCGAAATTGCCCAGCAGCTTGTTGTCCGCCGCCATCTCGCGTTCGCCCTGGAACACCTTGATGGTCACGGCCTGCTGGTTGTCGTCCGCCGTCGAGAATACCTGGCTCTTTTTCGTCGGGATCGTCGTGTTACGCTCGATCAGGCGGGTGAATACGCCGCCCAAGGTCTCGATGCCCAGGGACAAAGGCGTCACGTCCAGCAGCAGGACGTCCTTCACGTCGCCCTTCAGCACGCCGCCCTGCACCGCGGCACCGATCGCCACGACCTCGTCCGGGTTGACGTTGCGGGCCGGCTCCTTGCCGAAGAACTGCTTCACCGCCTCGATGACCTTGGGCATGCGGGTCATGCCGCCGACCAGGATCACTTCCTGGATCTCGCCCGCTGTCACGCCCGCGTCCTTCAACGCGGCCTTGCACGGCTCCAGGGTGCGGGAGATCAGGTCGTCCACCAGCGATTCGAGCTTCGCCCGCGACATCTTCATCACCAGATGCTTCGGCCCGGAGGCGTCGGCGGTGATGAACGGCAGGTTGACCTCTGTCTCCTTGGACGAAGACAGCTCGATCTTCGCCTTCTCGGCGGCTTCCTTCAGCCGTTGCAGCGCGAGCTTGTCGCGGCGCAGGTCGATCCCCTGCTCCTTGCGGAACTCATCGGCCAGATAGTCGATGATGCGCAGGTCGAAGTCCTCACCGCCCAGGAATGTGTCGCCGTTGGTGGACTTCACCTCGAACACGCCGTCGCCGATTTCCAGGACCGAGATGTCGAACGTGCCGCCACCCAGATCGTAGACCGCGATCGTGCCGGCCGATTTCTTGTCCATGCCGTAGGCGAGCGCTGCCGCTGTCGGCTCGTTGATGATGCGCAGCACGTCCAGACCGGCGATCCGGCCGGCGTCCTTGGTCGCCTGGCGCTGGCTGTCGTTGAAATAGGCCGGGACGGTGATGACCGCCTGGGAAACCGTCTCGCCGAGATAGGCTTCCGCGGTTTCCTTCATCTTGCCGAGGATGAACGCGCTGATCTGGGCGGGCGCGTATTTCTCGCCACGCGCTTCGACCGCCGCATCGCCGTTTTCGCCGCGGACAATGTCATAGGGCACCATGCCCTTGTCCTTCGAAACCAACGGATCCTCGTAGCGGCGCCCGATCAGGCGCTTGATGGCATACAGGGTGTTGGTTGGGTTGGTGACCGCCTGACGCTTGGCCGACTGGCCAACCAGACGTTCGCCGTTGTCGGAAAATGCGACCATGCTGGGCGTGGTACGCGCGCCCTCGCTGTTTTCAATGACCCGAACATCCGAGCCTTCCATGATGGCGACACAGGAATTCGTGGTTCCGAGATCTATACCGATAACTTTGCTCATAAACAGTTCCTTTCAGCGGACACAGGCGGCCCGAAGCACCGCGCGCGTCCCCGGGCAGCAGTCGGGGAATAAGTGGGATGTATGAGGCTGACGTGCCCCAGGCAAGGGATCGCAGAGGTTTTTTCACACCGGACCATCACAAGGTTCGGCCCCGGATTACGCAGTGGTATTCACATTGGCGCCAGGGGCACCCAGTTCGGCCGGCGGTGCCTTGGAGACGACGACCATCGCCGGGCGTAGCAGACGACCATGCAGGGTCCAGGCGGCTGTCCACGCTTGGATTACCGTGCCCGGCTTGTGCAGATCGGTTTCCTGTTCGCCCATCGCCTGATGCAGGTTGGGGTCGAACGCCTGACCGACCGGGTCTTCTTTCTTGATGCCGTTGCGGTCGAGCAGGCCGATGAAGCTGCGCTCCACGCCCTCCAGCCCTTCGCGCACTTTGATCAGGATTTCCGGCTGTCCTTCCGCCGCGGCCGGCAGGCTGTCGATGCCGCGCTTCAGGTTCTCGGCCGCTTCGACGACGTCTGTCGCGAATTTCTGCACCGCGTATTGGCGGGTTTCGTCCACGTCGCGCCGGGCGCGGGCACGCACATTGGCGTTCTCCGCCTCCGAGCGCATCCAGCGGTCCTTCATCTCGGCCAACTCGGCCTCTAGCGTCTCAATGCGCGCGGCCGCGGCCTGCATCGTCTGCTCCGGCGTCGGCTGCGCGGTCTGGTTGACGGGATCCGACTCCGACATGGGCGGGTCGAATATGCTGTGCGGGGTATGGGGGGGATCGTTGCTCATGGCGCGCATCAGTTAGGGCGGGTGGTGCGTCGGAACAAGCGGGGGACGAAGATTGATGTGCATGCCAGAGCGTGACCGGCCGGTCCGCTCCCCCGCCATTTCACCGAACCCGCCCTCCGTCACGCTCGTCTTGACCAGGCATTCTGTGCGTTGACCATGCTGCATTCTTCGTCGATCCGCGCGTTCGGCGGCCATGGCGGCGCGAAATCCGACGCTGCCGCCACGGGATTATCCCAACAACCGACCAACCACACGGGCGGTATAGTCCACCACGGGGATGATCCGGCCATAGTTGATCCGCGTCGGGCCGATCACGCCGATCGCACCGACAATCCGGCCGCCCTCGCTGCGGGCCGGTGCCACCACCATCGCCACGCCGGATGTCGCGAAGACGCCGCTCTCGGCACCGATGAAGATGCGCACCCCGTCCGACTGTTCGGCCAATTCCAGCAGGCGCAGCATGGTTTCCTGCGCCTCCAGCCGCTCGAACAGCGATTGGATGGAGGCCAGCCGCTCGATCTGCGTCACATCGGACAGCAAGCGCGCCTGGCCCCGCACGATCAGGCTGCCGGAGCGGCCTTCCCCAGTCCAGGTCGCCAGGCCGGCGGCCACCACATGGGTCGACAATTCGTCCAACTCGGTGCGATTGGCGGCCATCTCCTCGGCGACCAGCACGCGCAGTTCGTTCAGCGGCCGGCCCGACAGGCGCGCGTTCAGGTAGTTGCTGGCCTGTTGCAGGGCAGACGGCGGCAGGCCGGGCGGCGTTTCGATAACCCGGTTTTCCACATGGCCGTCGCCCGCCACCAGCACCACAAGCGCGCGTCCGGGACCCAGCGGCACGAACTCGATATGCCGCAGATCGCCCTCGGATTTGGGGGCGAGCACCAATCCCGCGGCGGCGGACAGGCCGGACAGCATGGAACTGGCCTCGGCCAGCGTGTCTTCCAGGCTGCGGCCGGAAGCGCCGAGCGCGGCGGAGATCGATTCGCGCTCATCTTCGGTCAGTTCGCCAAAATTCAGCAGCCCGTCCACGAACAGCCGCAATCCCTGGTCGGTCGGCAGTCGTCCGGCCGAGGCATGCGGTGCGAACAGCAGCCCCGAGTCGGTCAGGTCCGCCATCACATTGCGGATGGTGGCGGGAGACAGGTGCATGGGCAGGCGCCGCGACAAGGTCCGGCTGCCGACCGGGTCGCCGGTTTCGACATACTGCTCCACGATCTCTCGCAACACCGCGGCGGAGCGGGCGTCGAGACCGGGCGGCAGCGATCCGCCCAGTTCCGGGACGCGACCCATAAAACGCGAGGCTGAACCTGGCGGGTGGACGGGCTTGTTCATGCTTGGGCTCCGATCCATCAACCTATGAACGCCGATCGGGGGCGTCAATCGAAAGCGCTCGGCCCGGCTGTTCTGTCGGTGCCGTGGGAAACGGCGCCGGGATTGGGGTCTGCCACACTGGGCCGGTGCGGAGGCGTTCCGGGGCCGCGATTGTGATGCCCATGGCCCGGGCCACTGACCCATGCACCGCTGCCGCTCCTGCCCCTGTCATCGTCATTGCCGGGCGTGATCCGGCAACGCGCGGCTCGACGGCAGGGGGAGGCCGCGGTGCATCGGTGAATGGTTCGGACCGGAGGGACTAAACGCGATGCGCCCCCGCCTTGCCGCGCTCCACCGCATAAGACCGGAGCGTGGTCGCCACGGGATCGCGCCGAGCGACGGTTCGCATCGTGCGCAGGTCGACACGTAGTGATTCGGGGGTGACCTCGGCGAGGCTGTAGCCGCGGTACCGCGTTTCCGCGAAGTGCACATGCGGGTTCAGGGGCAGAATCGCCTGGAACACGTCGTTGGAAGACCCTTCCGTCGAAATCGACGTGGTGACGAATTCCGTCGCCACCGGGGCCGAGGCGGTGTCGCGGAAGTCGGTCTTGAGATCGGTGACCCAGAAGCTATGGATATCGCCCCCCAGGACGACGACATCCTTGATTTTCCGCTGGGCGATGTGATCCAGCAGCCTTTGTCGTCCGGCCGGATAGCCGTCCCAGCCATCGGACCAGAAGGATTCGCCCTTGGGCCCCTGGCGCAATTCCGCCATCAGCAGGGACTGGCCGATCAGTTTCCAGGCCCCGCGTGCGTTGGCAAGCTGCCGCATAACCCAGCGTTCCTGGGTGGGGCCAAGCATGGTGCGGGCAGGGTCGAGCCGCTCGGCGCAGTTGGTAATCAGTTGTCCCCCAAACCGATCCGGCCCTTGGCAGGCATGGTCGGTGCGGTATTGCCGGTTGTCCAGCAGAACCAATTGAGACAGGTCGCCGAAGGTGGACGTCGCGTATAACCGCATGTCCGGGCCCAAGGGCAGCGCGGTCCGGCGCAGCGGCATGTGCTCATAATACGCCTGGTACGCGGCGGCGCGACGGGCCAGGAAGACATCGATCGGGGCGCGATCCTCACTGAACGCGCCGGCATAGTCGTTCTGGACGTCGTGATCGTCCCAGGTCAGCAGGAACGGGTAGGCGCCGTGAGCGGCTTGTAGAGACGGATCCATCTTATACAGGGCGTGGTGGTTCCGATAGCCGATCAGGTCTTTCGGCTCCTCCAGTTGCCAGCGGATTTTCGGGCCGGTGTCGTTTTCGTAGATGTAGTCGCCCAGGTGCAAAATGAAATCGAGGTTGTCGGCCAGCATCGCGTCATAGGCATTGAAATGCCCCTGGACGTAGTGCTGGCACGACACGAAGGCAAAGCGCAGCCGGTCCTTGGGTGTGCCGGCCACCGGGAAGGTGCGGGTGCGCCCGATCGGGCTTGCCTCGTTGCCGGCGACGAAACGGTAGAAGTACCACCGGTCGGGCTCCAGGCCCTGGACATCGACATGGATGCTGTGGCCGACCGCCGGGCGCGCGAGGGCGATCCCGCGCCGGACGATCCGCTGGAACCGGTCGTCATCGGCCACTTCCCAGCGCACTTCGTAGGTGGCATCGGGTGGCAGGCCGCCGCCGTTCAGCGGATCGGGGGCGAGCCGGGTCCACAGGACGAAGCCATCCGCGACCGGATCGCCGGATGCGACGCCCAGGGTGAACGGATTGGCCGAGAAGACCGGGGCCGCGATCGCCGGCCGAGACCAGGCCGCGGCGGCCAGAGGAGCCGCGGCGAGCAGTCCCGTGGATTTCAGCAGGCCGCGACGGGTGGGGCCGGAAGGGGCGGGTGCCATGATGCCCTCGGTTTGTCAGTTGTCGCCACGACATCGCACGCGGCATGCGGTGTCGCAAGCAACTGGCGACCAATGAATTGTTTGACGCCGATCCGTGAGTTCGCGCCTGCCGCGTCGAGCCGGTCACAATGCGGAGATTGGATTGCCGGTCTCTCACCGTCATGGCGGGCGCAGGGCCGTCCTTCGGTCGAACCCAGTGAAAATTCGCTAATCGGTCGATGCCTGTTCAGGCCATCAAACCGACAGCCCCTGTTTACCGGCGGGGATCCGTCCGGTACCGGAAAGAAAGAGGCGCTTCACGCTTCCTTAACCTTCGATCGGTAAACCGGCAGACGACCGATGGGTTGCTTCAGTCCAGCGAACGCGACTCAGCGCACACGAGCATGCGATGAGACAAACCTGAAAAGGCGCCGCCGATGTCAACTGCTGGATCAAACGACGGAACCGGGAAGACCAAGTTGAAAATCACGATCGCGACCAAGCTGGCAATCGCGTATTTTCTCTTCCTGACCCCGATCTGTTACCTCGCATACCAGATGTTATCGAGCACACAGACCCAGATCGACTTCGCGCGCAAGGAAATCGGGGGGCTTCACTACATATCGGAAGTTCTGCATGTTCAGGCGGTGGCCGCGCGTGGCGGCGATATGACACCGACGGTCGAGCGCATTCGGACCGCCGAACGAACCCATGGGGCGCCGCTGGGTGTCACGCCGTCGGTCCAGGTCCTGCTGACGGCCCTGGCGGGAGCGGACCACCCGACAGCCGCTCAGGCGGCCGCGGACCTTATCGGCAAGATCGCCGATGGCTCGAATCTGACCCTCGATCCCGACCTGGATACGTTCTATTTGCAAGATGCGTTGACGGTGAAGATCCCCACGGCCGTCGCACTTGCCGTCAACCTCGGGGACACAATCGCCAGGCTGTCCGGACGCGACCGGAGCGTCGATGATCAAGTAGCAATCGGTATGGCAACAGGCGTGCTCCGACAGATGCTCGACGGCCTGGCCTCCAACATCGAAACCGCCGCGAAAAACAACCACGACAAGTCGGTTGAACGCGTGATGGTCGCACCCGTTGCCAAGGTAAAGGAGATCGCCCGGACCGTATTCGCCGCCCTGGCCAACCCGACCGAGGCCGCGAACGCGAGAACCGCCATCCGCCCGTTGCTGGATGCCCTTGCCGCCGCGGGCAACGCGGATGCCAAGGTAACGGAGCAGCTTCTGGAAGCACGCATCGCCGGGTTCCGGGCGTCCGAACAGATCGACATCGCGATTGCGTCGGTTCTGTTTCTGGCCGCCGTCATCTACGTGGTCGTAATCGTGCAACGCAACACGGTCGGGCCTCTGCGCGCATTGACAATTGACATGGAGAGGCTCGCGGAAAACGACCTGACCGTGGAAATCGCGCGTTCGGACCGCGGCGACGAGCTGGGCTCGATGATCGCGGCCATGCATGTGTTCAAGAGCAACATGATCGAGAACAATCGCCTGACCGCCGAAAAAGCGGTCGAACAGGCGGCCGGGGAACGCCGGCAGGTGGCGATGGACCGCCACACGCAGGATTTCGGCACATCGGTCTCTGGCGTGATGGCAAACATGGTGCAGTCCGGCGCTGACCTGCGCAGCGCCGCGACCGCGATGTCCGAGGCGGCGACGCAAACCACCGAGGCTACCTCCAGCGCGGTGGAGGGTGCCAATACGTCGTCCCGCAATCTGAATTCCGTCGCCGTGGCGGCCGAACAGATGGCAGCCAGCATCAACGAAATCAGCCGGCAGGTGGCGCACGTGACCACGGCGGTGAACCAGGCGGTCGAGCGTGCCTCCAGCACCGATGCGAAGGTCACGGGTCTGGCAGCGGCGGCAGATCGGATCGGTGATGTGGTGCGCCTGATCACCGACATCGCCGGGCAGACCAACCTTCTGGCGCTGAATGCAACGATCGAGGCGGCGCGGGCCGGCGATGCCGGCAAGGGCTTCGCGGTGGTCGCCGGCGAGGTCAAGAGCCTGGCAACCCAAACCGCGCGCGCGACCGAGCAGATCGGCGCCCAGATCGTCGCCATCCGCAACGCGACGGGCGAGGCGGTCACCGCCATGCGGGAGGTCGGCATCGCGATCGGACAGGTGGAATCGGTCGCCACCGCGATTGCCGCGGCGGTGGAGGAACAAGCGGCCGCGACCCAGGAGATCAGCAGCAGCGTGCAAGGTGTCACCCAGGCCACGACCTCTGCCGCGCAGGCCATGGGGCTGGTGCTGAGCATTGCCGAACGGACTGACACAATCAGCCAGTCGGTGCTGGTCGCCGCCGAAGGCGTCGGTCAGACCTCCGATACCTTGCGGACCGAGGTCAACGACTTTCTGACTGCCATGACTCGCGGCGACGTGGAGGAGCGGCGGGCCTATGAGCGTATCCCGGGTGGCGGCGCGACAGTGTCGCTGCACATCCCCGGCCAGCCGAAGGTCACGGCTTTGGTCAAGGACATTTCCCGCGGCGGACTCTCGATGGCATACAGCCGCCAGGAGCCATCCGGCACCGATGCACGGATCGAACTGCCGACCGGCGGAACGGTATCCGCCCGGGTCGTT
Source organism: Asaia bogorensis (assembly GCA_945861095.1). Lineage (GTDB taxonomy): Bacteria > Pseudomonadota > Alphaproteobacteria > Acetobacterales > Acetobacteraceae > Rhodopila. The sequence continues at coordinate 16,952 of CAMATI010000115.1, forward strand.
CGGTCGGAGGATGGCAGATTGTGTCTTACGTTCCGTCAGGATGCCACGACGCTGGCGCATGTGGACAAGGCGCTTAACGCGATCCGGCAGGGCACGCACAAGGAGGCGGCCTGAGCGTCCATTCGGAAACACAATACATTGTTTCGAAGTATACCCTGCTCACGCAAGAATCCGAAAATCCGTAGGATCGATGATCCTGAAATTATCGGTGACCTCATCGCAGTAGGTCTGCCATTTTTCGGGCACTTCATCGCGCAAGAAAGTCAGCATCGCGCGGCCGAAATCCGTGAAATTGG
>CAMATI010000116.1 GCA_945861095.1 Asaia bogorensis
CCGATCGCATCCGCAACCGCCGCTTCCATCGCCGAATCGTCCAACTGTTGCGGCAGGAAGGCTTCGATGACCGCGATTTCGGCGGATTCCTTGGCCACCAGCTCGGGGCGATTGCCTTGGGTGAACATCTCCACCGATTCGCGGCGCGATTTCACCATGCCGCGCAGCATCGACAGGATTTCATCGTCCGGGACCTTGTCGATGCCCTTGGGGCGGGACGCGATATCGACGTCCTTGAGCTTGGCCATGATCATGCGCAAGGTCAGGGTGCGCGGAGCGTCGCCGGCCTTCATCGAGGTTTTGAGCTGCTCGGTGAATTGTTCTCTCAGGCTCATGACGATTCCTTCCGCGCTTAAACAGCCGCCACATACCGTCATTGCCGGGCTTGACCCGGCAACCCACGCTTCACCGTCGGAGGGCGGGGGCGGGGGGCGGGTTGCCGGGTCAAGCCCGGCAATGACGGTAGGCGGCGGTCGGCATCAAACACCCACTATACACCGTCCGGTTCGAAAAATCCGCCCGACACGGGGCTGCGGAAAAAAATTCCTGAACGCGGTCGCATTTGATTGTCGCGGGAAGTTTTTTCCGATATCGGTCCGGCATGCCGATACTCGTGGACGAAATCATCGACCGGTTGGGTGGCGCCGAGGCTGCCGCCCGCCTCGCAGGGGTGAGCACCGAGGCTGTGCGCAAATGGCGCCAGGCGGGATCCATCCCTTCCCGCCATTGGTACGCGATCGCCGCGTCGACCGGCCTGACCCTGGCCGAATTGCGTGGCGGGGCGACCGAGGAACCCCTGACGCAAGATGAGGTGCCTCCGGGCGCGACCGCCGCGCTGGTGCTGGCGGACGGGACGGTGTTCTGGGGCCGCGGCTTCGGCGCTTATAGCCAGGCGGGCGCCGGTGTGGGGGAAATCTGCTTCAACACCGGGATGACCGGGTATCAGGAAACCCTGACCGATCCATCCTATGCCGGGCAGATCATCACCTTTACGTTCCCTCATATCGGCAATGTCGGCACCAACCATGCCGATATGGAGGCCGTTTCGGTGGCCGCCCGTGGCCTGGTGGTGAAGCAGGACATCACGGAACCGTCGAACTGGCGGTCCGTTCAACATCTGGATGCCTGGCTGCGCGCCCGGTCCATTTCCGGAATTGCCGGCGTGGACACCCGCGCGCTGACGGTGCGCATCCGCGACGGTGGGCCTCCGAGCGGGGTGCTGGCGTTCCCGGACGACGGCAAATTCGATCTGGAGGCGTTGCGGGCGCAGGCGCGGGCATGGCCCGGGCTGGAAGGCATGGACCTGGCGAAAGAGGTCACCTGCCGGCAGAGCTACGCCTGGAATGAGACGCAATGGTCGTGGCCCGATGGCGCCGGCCGGCAGTACGCGCCGCGGCACCATGTCGTGGCGGTGGATTACGGGGCCAAACACAACATCCTGCGGTGTCTGGCCTCGGCCGGGTTCCAGGTGACGGTGGTGCCCGCGACATCGACCGCCGAGGATATCTTGCGGCACAAGCCGGATGGCGTGTTTCTGTCGAACGGCCCGGGCGATCCCGCGGCAACCGGGGTTTACGCGGTGCCGGCGATCAGGGGTGTCCTGGACGCCGGGGTGCCGCTGTTCGGCATCTGCCTGGGGCATCAGTTGCTGGCTTTGGCGCTCGGTGCACGGACCTTCAAGCTGCAACGCGGCCATCGTGGCGCCAACCAGCCGGTCAAGGATTTGACCACCGGCAAGGTGGAGATCACCAGCCAGAACCACGGTTTCGCGGTGGACCCTGACAGCCTGCCGGCAACGGTGACGGCGACGCATGTGTCTCTGTTCGATGGCTCGAACGAGGGATTGGCGTGTTCCGACCGGCCGGCGTTCAGCGTGCAGTATCATCCGGAGGCGAGCCCGGGGCCGAGCGATAGCCATTATTTGTTTGGGCGGTTTTTGGAGATGGTGGAGAGGCGGGCGTGAGATGGATGCGCTCGATCTGCTGCAGGTCACGGCGTTCCGGCACGTGATCCACGAACCGAACGCCGAGGCGGCGTGTGAACGGTTTCTGGCTCTGACCGGGACGTCGGGGGATGACCGGACGTTTCATGACACCGTGGCACGCGCGTTGCGCGAAGGGCTGGTACGCGATCCCATCCGCCTCCTCGAAGGCGCCCTGCAATGCCACTGGCATCTGGAGTTGACTCCGGCCGGTGTCGCCGCGGCGCGGGCGGTTCTCGCCACTCAATCCAAGATCTGAGGGACACGATGCCCAAACGCACCGACATCAAATCCATCATGATCATCGGCGCCGGTCCGATCGTGATCGGCCAGGCCTGTGAGTTCGACTATTCCGGCGCCCAGGCCTGCAAGGCCCTGAAGGCCGAGGGCTACCGCGTCATCCTGGTCAACTCCAACCCGGCCACGATCATGACCGATCCCGGTCTGGCGGATGCCACCTATATCGAGCCGATCACGCCCGAGATCGTCGAGAAAATCATCATCCGCGAAAAGCCCGATGCCCTGCTGCCCACCATGGGCGGACAGACGGCGCTGAACACCGCGATGAAGCTGGACGCCAACGGCGCGCTGAAACGCCACGGGGTCGAGTTGATCGGGGCCAAGGCCGATGTCATCGACCGCGCCGAAGACCGGCTGAAATTCCGCGACGCGATGGCGGAAATCGGCATCGAATCGCCCCGCAGCGCCATCGCTCGCACCCTGGAAGAAGCCAGGGCCGCACTTGTCATGACCGGCCTGCCCGCGGTGATCCGTCCCAGCTTCACACTGGGCGGCACCGGCGGCGGCATCGCCTACAACAAGGAGGAATTCGAACAGATCGTCGCCGGCGGCCTCGAAGCCTCTCCCACCACGGAGGTTCTGATCGAGGAATCCGTTCTCGGCTGGAAAGAATATGAGATGGAGGTGGTCCGCGACCGGGCGGACAACTGCATCATCGTGTGCTCGATCGAGAACGTCGATCCGATGGGCATTCACACCGGCGATTCCGTCACCGTCGCCCCCGCGCTGACGTTGACCGACAAGGAATACCAGCGGATGCGCGATGCCTCGATCGCGTGTTTGCGCAAGATCGGCGTCGATACCGGCGGGTCCAACGTGCAATTCGGCCTCAACCCGGCGGACGGGCGCATGGTGGTCATCGAGATGAACCCGCGCGTCTCCCGCTCCTCGGCGCTGGCGTCGAAGGCCACCGGGTTCCCGATCGCGAAAATCGCCGCCAAGCTGGCTGTGGGCTACACGCTGGACGAGCTGACCAACGACATCACGATGGTCACGCCGGCCAGTTTCGAGCCGACCATCGACTATGTGGTGGTGAAAATCCCCCGCTTCACCTTTGAAAAATTCCCCGGCACCCCTGCCCTGCTGACCACGTCGATGAAGTCGGTGGGCGAGGCAATGGCGATCGGGCGCAGCTTTGCCGAGGCCCTGCAAAAGGGCCTGCGCAGCATGGAAACCGGATACTCCGGCCTGGACCCGGTCGAAGCTCCCGGCGATGGCGGTGCGGACGCGTTCCGGGCCGCGCTGTCGCAGCCGAGCCCGGACCGGTTGCTGATGGCGGCTCAGGCGATCAGGGCGGGGGTGCCGATCCAGGACATCCACGACGCCTGCAAGTTCGATCCGTGGTTCCTGCGCGAACTGGAACGCATCGTCGTCGCCGAACGCGAAGTGACCGCATCGGGGCTGCCGACCGAGTCCGGCGCGCTGCGTCGGTTGAAGGCCTTGGGGTTCTCCGACAAGCGCCTGTCCGAACTTTCGGGCCGGCCGGAGGATGCGGTCGCCGCGCAACGCCAGGACCTCGGTGTGCTGCCGGTCTACAAGCGGATCGACACCTGCGCGGGGGAGTTCGCCTCCGCCACGCCCTATATGTATTCGACCTATGAGGGCGGCTACGGCACCCCGGTCTGCGAGTCCGATCCCACCGACCGCACCAAGATCGTGATCCTCGGCGGCGGGCCGAACCGCATCGGCCAGGGCATCGAGTTCGACTATTGCTGCGTCCACGCCGCCTATGCGCTGAAGGAGGCCGGGTTCGAGACCATCATGGTCAACTGCAACCCGGAAACCGTGTCCACCGACTACGATACCTCCGACCGGCTGTATTTCGAGCCGCTGACAGCCGAGGACGTCATCGCCCTCGTCCGCCGCGAACAGGAAAACGGCACCCTCCTCGGCTGCATCGTCCAATATGGCGGCCAGACTCCGCTGAAGCTGTCCCAGGCCCTGTCCAAGGCCGGCATTCCGATCCTGGGCACCAGTGCCGACGCCATTGATGTGGCGGAGGACCGGGAGCGCTTCCAGGCCCTGCTACAACGTCTGGGCCTGCGCCAGCCCGATAACGGCATCGCCCGTTCGGCTGACGAAGCCGAGGCCATTGCCGAACGGGTCGGCTACCCGGTTGTGATCCGGCCGTCCTATGTCCTGGGCGGACGCGCCATGGAGATCGTCTACGACCGCTCCGGTCTGCATCGCTACATGCGGGAAGCCGTCCGCGTGTCGGGGGAAAACCCCGTGCTCATCGATCGCTACCTGAACGACGCGATCGAGGTCGATGTCGACTGCATCTGCGACGGGGAAACCGTCTACGTCGCCGGCGTGATGGAGCATATCGAGGAAGCCGGCATCCATTCCGGCGATTCTGCCTGCTCGCTGCCGCCTTACACCCTGTCTCCGGCGACGGTGACGGAACTGAAGGCGGAAACCGAGGCGATGGCCAAGGCGCTGAACGTCGTCGGGCTGATGAACGTGCAGTATGCGATCAAGGACGACACGATCTACGTGCTGGAGGTCAATCCTCGGGCTTCCCGCACCGTGCCGTTCGTTGCCAAGGCCACCGGCGTACCGGTTGCCAAAATCGGTGCCCGGGTGATGGCGGGGGCGAAACTGGCCACCGACTTCCAACTGGACGACCAGGCGATCGCTCCGCACGTTGCGGTGAAAGAGGCGGTCTTCCCCTTCGCCCGCTTCCCCAACGTGGACACCATCCTGGGCCCGGAAATGAAATCCACCGGGGAGGTCATGGGCCTCGATTCGAGCTTCGAGCGGGCCTTTGCCAAGGCCCAGTTGGGCGCCGGGGTGATCCTGCCGGAAAAGGGCACCGTCTTCCTTTCGGTGAAGGACGCCGACAAGAAGGGATTGCCCGCCCTGGCACGCCGTCTGACCGAGATGGGGTTCACCATCCTGGCCACCCGCGGCACCGCCGCCCGCATCCGCGAGGCCGGGTTGCCGGTGACCCTGGTCAACAAGGTGCTGGAAGGTCGGCCGCATTGCGTGGACGCGATCAGGTCGGGTGATGTGCAACTGGTGATCAACACCGCGTCCACCCCACAATCCGTCGCCGACAGCTTTGCCATCCGTCGCGGCGCCCTGACGCACGGCATCCCGCACTACACCACGTTCGCCGGCGCGCGGGCCGCGGTGCACGCAATTGCGGCATTGAAGGCGGGAACGCTTGAAGTTGCGCCCCTTCAATCCTACTTTCGCGGTTCGTTCTGAGCCGAGCGCCGCGACCGGACCCGACCCGGCCCCAATTGGGCCGCGGTCGCGACGCGCGGTTGAGATCGACCAGGTCGATTGCCTGAGGCAGACCTCCCGGGGTTTGCTTATCGCCTGAAACCTGCGCAGGCTTGCACCCGCGTGCGGTTCGGATTGCTTCCCGGTCCAACCCGCGCCAGCCTGCTAGGCCCCTTATCACTGTCGCTCGAAGGACCTCGACGTGCAGAAGTTTCCTATGACCGCCCCAGGCCTGCAGCGGCTGGCAGACGAGCTACGCCACCTGAAGGCGGTGGAACGCCCAGCGATTATCCGCGCGATCGCCGAAGCACGGGCTCACGGCGATCTGTCCGAAAACGCCGAGTATCATGCCGCCCGCGAACGCCAATCCTTCATCGAAGGCCGCGTGATTGAGTTGGAGGAGATCGTCTCGGCCGCCGAGGTGATCGATCCGTCCACCCTGACCGGGGACCATGTGAAGTTCGGCGCCCATGTGTGGGTGGTCGATGAGGAGACCGAGAAGGAAAACACCTACCAGATCGTCGGCGTGCACGAAGCCGACATCAAGGCCGCGCGCCTGTCGATTTCGTCGCCGCTGGCCAAGTCCCTGATCGGCAAGAAGGTGGGCGAAACCGTGTCGGTCCCCGCGCCCGGCGGCGATCGATCATACGAAATCCTCGGGATCAAGTTTATCTAGTGCATGATCGTGCCCAGCGGAACGTAACAATGCGTGAATCATGCGATCAGACAGGGAGTTAGAACGGTTTGCCGTTTCCAGTCAGGGTGAAACCGCTCTAGGGCGCATCGTGACGGAACCCAGCGGGGGAGCGCATCCGGGGCAACGCCCCGCCAAAGACGCGGTCCGGGCGATCCGGACGTGATCACCCTTTTGGATATCCAGGCGGCGGCGGACCGGATCGCCGGCCGCGTGCTGCGCAGCCCGATGATTGCCAGCGACGCGATCTCGCGCGCCACGGGGGCAAATGTCTTCCTGAAGTTGGACAATCTGCAGGCGACCGGCGCGTTCAAGGAACGAGGCGCGGCCAATCGGCTGTCGCAGTTGAACGAACTGGAACGTGCCCGCGGCGTGATCGCCATGTCGGCCGGCAACCACGCCCAGGCCGTGGCGCGCCACGCACGGTTGCTGGGTATCTCGGCCACCATCGTCATGCCCAAATTCACCCCGGCGACCAAGGTGACCCGCACCGCGGCATGGGATGCCAAGGTCGTATTATGCGGTGAAACCCTGGCCGAAGCCGCGGAACATGCCACCACCCTGGCGCAGCGGGATGGGTTGGTGTTCATCCACCCGTATGACGATCCCGGGGTAATCGCGGGCCAGGGCACCTTGGCGCTGGAAATGGTGCAGGACGTCCCCGATCTGGACGCCTTGGTCATTCCGGTGGGCGGCGGGGGCCTGCTCGCCGGCTGCCTGATCGCCGCCATGGCGCTGAAACCCGGCATCGCGGTCTACGGCGTGGAGGTCGAAGCCTACGCGGCCATGGCACAGCGCCTGGCCGGACGCGGCGTATCCGTCGGTGGGGCAACCATCGCGGAAGGCATCGCCGTGCGCGATATTGGCGAAATCCCGTTCGAACTGGTCCGCCGTCGGGTCACCGAGATCCTGGTCACCCCCGAGCGCGCCATCGAGGAAGCCATAGGATTGTTGATCGAAGGCGCCAATACCGTCGCGGAGGGGGCTGGGGCCGCCGGCATCGCGGCCCTGCTGACCTATCCCGAGCGGTTTCGTGGCAAGCGGGTAGGGGTCGCCATCACCGGCGGCAACATCGATACCCGCATCCTGTCCAACGTCCTGTTGCGCAACCTGCTGCGCGACGGGCGTCTGCTGCGCCTGCATCTGCAAATTCCCGACCGTCCCGGCGTGTTGGCCGATATTGCCGGCAAGATCGGCGACAGCGGCGGCAATATCATCGAGGTCTCGCATCAGCGGCTGTTCGCATCATCCTCGGTGCAGGCCGCTGAATTGGAGGTCATGGTCGAGGCGCGCGATCCCGTTCATGCACTGGCGATCATGGAAGCCCTGGAACAGGCCTACGTCGTCAGACGTGTCTAGGCATTGATATTTGGTTCATATGATGCGGCAAAGCTCTATTTTCTATCCGGACCGCCGGAATTTTCTTGCCTCCCCAATCAGGAAGTGAAAAGACGTGCGGCACGCCCGGCTTGGCTCGGCCAAACAATACCAACCGCCCCGACGATTGACCGATGCACCGCCCTGACCGGACCTGATCCTCCACCCCGCGCGCCCGTTGAAGCGCGGGTTGCCGGGTCAATCCCGGCAATGACCAGATGGCAGGGCGATGGTTCGGGCCGCTGGAACAACACGACGATTGGGGTGATAACCTTTTGGCAACCATTCCCGGCACTATGATCACCATCCCGCAGGACGTTCATCCATGATTGCCCGCCCCGCCCACCTTACGGCCCTGGAGGCCGAAAGCATCCGGATATTCCGCGAAGTTGCCGCGCAGACGACCAAACCGGTAATGCTGTATTCGATCGGCAAGGATTCTTCCGTCCTGCTGCACTTGGCGCGCAAGGCGTTCTACCCGGCGAAACCTCCCTTCCCGCTGGTTCATGTCAATACGACCTGGAAGTTCCGGGACATGATCACGTTCCGGGATGCGACGGTCGAACGTTTCGGGTTGGAATTGCGTCAGCACACCAACCCGGATGGGCTGGCGCGCGACATCAATCCGTTCGACCACGGCAGCGCCTATACCCAGATCATGAAGACCGATGCGCTGAAGCAGGCCCTGACCGCGGGCGGCTACGATGCCGCGATCGGCGGCGCGCGCCGGGACGAAGAACGCTCCCGCGCCAAGGAACGGGTCTTCTCGGTCCGCGGTCCCGGACACACGTGGGAGCCGAAACGCCAGCGGCCGGAACTCTGGCACCTGTATAACGGCAGCCTGGCCCCGGGAGAGACGCTGCGGGTCTTCCCGCTGTCCAACTGGACCGAACTGGATGTCTGGACGTATATACAGTCCGAGGGCATCGACGTCGTGCCGCTGTATTTCGCCAAGATGCGCCCCACCGTGATCCGCGACGGTCAGATCATCGTGGTGGACGATGAACGGATGCGCTTCCTGCCCGGCGAATCTCCGGTGGACCGCATGGTCCGATTCCGCTCCCTGGGCTGTTACCCGCTCTCCGCCGCCGTCGATTCCGATGCCGCCACGCTGGAGGACATCGTCAACGAGATGCGCACGACCCGGGTGTCGGAACGCGCCGGACGCCTGATCGACAAGGACCAGGACTCCTCGATGGAAATGAAGAAGCGCGAGGGATATTTCTGATGCCCGATTCTCTCCTCCGCGTCCTGACCTGCGGCAGCGTCGATGATGGCAAATCTACCCTGATCGGGCGCCTGCTGTTCGAATGCGGGTCCATCCCGGATGACGTGATGGTGGCTTTGGAACAGGATTCCCGCCGCTTCGGCACCGTCGAAAACGGCGTCGATTACGCGCTGCTGGTGGACGGCCTCGCCGCCGAACGCGAACAGGGCGTGACCATCGACGTCGCCTATCGCTACTTCGAGACCCCAAAGCGCCGCTTCATCCTGGCCGATACCCCAGGCCACCAGCAATACACCCGCAACATGGTCACCGGCGCGTCCAACTCGAACCTGGCGATCCTGCTGGTCGATGCACGCAAAGGCATTCTGGATCAGACCCGCCGCCATGCCGCGATCGCCTCCCTGCTGGGCATCCATGATCTGGTGCTGGCGGTCAACAAGATGGACCTGATCGGCTTCGACCAGGCGGTGTTCGACCGTATCGTGGCCGATTTCCGCGCGTTGCTGGGCCGGTTGGGCACCATGACCGTCACCCCGATCCCGGTCTGCGCGCGGGATGGCGACAACGTCACCTCCGCCAGCACCCGCATGCCATGGTACACCGGCACCACCCTGCTGAAGGTGCTGGAGGACGTGGAGCTGACACGGGCGGACGCGGACCGACCGTTCCGCATGCCGGTCCAGTTCGTCAACCGTCCCGACCATACATTCCGTGGCTACACTGGCACCGTGTCCGCCGGCACCATCCGCCCGGGTGCCACGGTCGTGAACGCGGCCACCGGCGTTGAAGCGAAGATCGACCGCATCGTCACCATGGATGGCGATCTGGCGGATGCCGGCTTCGACCAGCCGGTCACCTTGGTGTTGGATCGCGAAATCGACGCATCCCGGGGCGATGTGATCGCCGCCGAACCGCGGCCGCGGCTGGCCGATCAGATCGATTGCTGGGTCGTGTGGATGGACGAAACCCCGCTGTTCCGCGGGCGAGCCTACCAGTTCATGCTGGGCGCGCGGACGGTGACCGGCACGATCACCGACATCACCAACCGCCTGGACGTGGAAACCCTGAACGAAATCGGCGTCCGCGAGCTGCACCTGAACGAAATCGGCCGCGTGTCGATCTCTCTGTCGCACCCGGTCGCCTGCGAAACCTATGCGACCAGTCGCGAACTGGGCGGCTTCATCCTGATCGACCGGCTGACCCGCAACACCGTCGGCGCCGGGATGGTGACGAACATCCATGCCGGCCGCAGCGAGGTCTACTGGCACCGCCTGGACGTGGACAAGCAGGCCCGCGCCGGCCTGAATGCTCAGAAACCGGCCGTGCTGTGGTTCACCGGCCTGTCCGGCGCCGGCAAGTCCACCATCGCCAATCTGGTGGAAAAGCGCCTGCACGCGATGGGCAAGCACACGATGGTGCTGGACGGCGACAATGTCCGCCACGGCCTGAACCGCGACCTGGGCTTCACCGAAGCCGACCGGGTCGAAAATATCCGCCGGGTCGCCGAAGTCTCGAAGCTGTTCGTGGAAGCCGGGTTGATCGTCCTGGTCTCGTTCATCTCCCCCTATCGCAACGAACGCATGCTGGCGCGCGATTGCGTGGAGGAGGGTGAATTCCTGGAAATCTTCGTCGACACGCCGGTTGACGAATGCCGGCGCCGAGACCCGAAAGGCCTGTATCAGAAAGCCGACTCCGGCCAGTTGCGGAATTTCACCGGTGTCGATGCGCCGTACGAAGAACCACTGGACCCTGAAGTCCGGCTGCTGACCCTGGAAGCCACGCCGGAGGAATTGGCCGAACGGGTGGTGGTGGCGCTGCGGGAACGTGGCATCGTCACCTGACGAGACGCTCGACACGATCGCGGCGCAAATCCGGGCCTGCCGGGTCTGCGCCGAACACCTGCCGCTGGGGCCGAGGCCGGTGTTTCAAGCATCGGTGACGGCGCGGGTACTGATCGCCAGCCAGGCGCCCGGGACGAAGGTCCATGAAACGGGGATTCCGTTCAACGATGCCTCGGGCGATCGGCTGCGCGGCTGGTTGGGGATCGATCGGGACCTGTTTTACGACGCCGGCCGCATCGCCATCGTGCCGATGGGGTTTTGCTATCCGGGACGCTATGCGAAGGGCGGCGATCTGCCGCCCCGCCCGGAATGCGCGCCCCTGTGGCGGCAGCGTCTGCTGGATCGGTTGCCATCCATCCGCCTGACCCTGCTGGTTGGTTCCTATGCGCAGATCGATGCGCTGGGCCCCGGCGCGATGACGGATCGGGTCAGCGCCTATCGCGACTTCCTGCCGCACCGGTTTCCCCTGCCACATCCGTCCTGGCGCACCACGGGCTGGGAACGACAGAACCCGTGGTTCACGCAGGAGGCCCTGCCCGCTCTCCGCCAGGCAGTGCGTGCCGCACTCAGCGAGGCATGAACCCTGGATGCTGCTCCGGCACATCCATCTCCTGCTCCAACGCTTCGATATCGGCGTCGCTGAAGCCGAAATGATGGGCGATTTCGTGCACCACCACGTTGCGCACCAGGCGGAACAGATCCTCCCCGGTTTCGATCCATTCCAGCAGGATCGGCTCCCGGTACAGGAAGATCAGGTCGGGCTCCCTCACCGGGTCCGACACGCTGCGCTGCGTCAGCGGCGTGCCGCGATAGAGGCCGGTCAACTCCCAGGCGGACTCGATATCGAGTTCGTCGAGGGTCTCCTCATCGGGCATGTCATCGACCGCGATGCCGACGCCGTGCACGTGACGGGCGAGCCGCAATGGGATGGTGGCCAGAGCACGCTCCGCCATGTTCGCGATGTCGTCGATGGTCGGCGGCAGGCCGAACGCCGGTATTGGATTGCGCAGATCGCTCATGCGGCTATTCGGTGCTATGGGAACGCGGCCGGGTCAAGCCGCCGCGACACAGCCACGCAGCCACGGAGCCCATTATGCCAAAAAAACTGACCGATACGGAACGCGCGAATCTGGCTTCTCTCCTGCCGGACTGGGCGCTTGCCGAGGGTCGCGATGCGATTTGCCGCACCTTCAAGTTTCGCGATTTTAATCAGGCCTGGGGTTTCATGAACCGCGTCGCGCTGCTCGCGGAGAAGCAGGACCATCACCCCGACTGGTCGAATGTCTGGAACACGGTGCGGATCGAACTGAGCACGCATGACGCGGGCGGGCTGACCGGCAACGATGTCCGCCTGGCCCAGGCAATCGACGCTCTGCTGGCCTGATGTCGGACGCAACGTCGTTCGACGCGACGCTGCCCGCCAGCCTGCCGGAACGCGCCCGGGCCATTCGCGTGGCAACCGCGCGCCTGTGTGTCCGATTGGGATGGGCACCGCTGCACGAGGTGCCGCTGCCGAACGGCCGGCGCGCCGATATCCTAGCTCTGCGGCCGAGTGGCGATTTCGTCTGCATCGAAGTGAAGTCCGGCGTGCGGGATTTTCTCACCGACGCGAAATGGCCCGAATATCGCGATTACGCGGACGCCCTGTATTTCGCGGTCGATATCGATTTTCCGACCGACATCCTGCCTCACGACACGGGTTTGATCGTTACCGCCGGCCCCGACGCCGACCTCCTCCGCGACGCCCCCCTCCATCGCCTCGCCCCCGCTCGCCGGCGCTCCCTGATGCACGGATTCGCGACATTGGCCGCGATCCGGCTGACCGCGGCCGAAGATCCGGTGGGAATGGCCGGTCTGCGCGCCGCGCTGCGGGCCGATTGACCGGGACGTCTTAACCAAATCTTGAGACTTCCCTGCGACAGTCGGTCATCCCGGCAGGCGTCGAAAACCGCCGTATTGCCCCAGGTTCCCGAAATTCCCGCGCGGGCGGCATCAAGGTCGATCCGGCGTCATCCTGAAAAGGACAGACCCATGTCACCGATCCGTATCCGCGGTCCGTTACCCGTTGTGTTGGCCTGTGCCGTCGTGGCTTCGCTTGGCGGATGTGCCGCCGTCCCGCTCGCCCAGCTTGCCGCGACCCATATGATGCAGCCGGCGGCAACACAGCAGATCGCACAAATGTCACAGCCGATGCGGGCACCGCAGCCCACGCAGGTGGTCGCCACACGGCAAATGTCGTCGCAGATCGCCGGACAGCCCTGCCCGCAAGGTACCTCGGCGGCCTATGTGCCGGGCTGCGATATGACAGTCATGACATCCCAGTGGGGGGCGGCTCCACCGGGATCGCCGATGCTGTCAATGTTCCAGGGCTGGAGTGAGTCGCTCCAGAAGATGACGGGCACCACCGCGACCCGTTAGGCCAACGCGCAACGATAACCGCACCATCCGGTGTTGCGCACGGATCACTCCACATCATGGCAGGTGCGGACCCGCCATTCACGACTTGCAGTGCCGATCACGGCGGAGTCGTGGGTGGTGGACTTACGCCCAGCATGACGGGGTTGGGCACGAGTGCGCCAAGCGGAGCGGCAATTCTTGCGAGCCGCCTTAGACGCCGAACTCAGGCCCGGTGCGGGATACCACCGCCCGGGACGCCCGGCCGAGCGCTTTGGTCCGCTACATGAAGCTGCCGATAGCCATGGGCGCGTAAATCGCGATTCCCATCAGCCCCGTGCCGACACAGCCGAGCAGCCCGGCGAACCAGGAAAGGGCGACGGCACCGGTGATGATGGCGGCGGAGGCCAGAACGATGCCGATCTGCAGCAGGGCGGACGAAACGTCGTAGATGTCGCCTTTGGCTTTCTGGATTTCCCGGTCCGCTTCGGCTGCCTTGGCGCGCGCGGCCAATTCCTTGCGGCCTTCGCCGGTCGAAGGCTCCGTTTCGTAACGGTCGACGGTTTTCCGCCAGTCGCCGATGCGCTTTTCCATGGCCGCGCGGATGGTTGGATCGGTCACGCCCAACAGGCGGACTTCCATATCCTCGGCCGCTGTCAGGACCGCTGTGCGGCGGATGGTCTTGGCTTGATAGAACGACCAGAGATTCGTTGCCGCGACATTCAGTTCGATGGCTTCGTTATCCGCGTTGGACCCGCCCAACTCAGAAAATGCGAGCAGCAACGCCAGGACGGCGATCAGCAACGCCACGCCGCGTTGGCTTTTCGGGGTCTCTTCGACTTCGGGTAGTTCGGCCACGGACGCTGTCTCCCTGTCAGAATCCGGTCGTGGCGCTCCACGTCCGGACTGGACGTCGCTTCTATACCAGCCGACCGCATCCGTGACCCAGGGCAGCCACCAGGATCGACGACGCCAGGAACCGGGCTGGCTTGGCTATGCCCCCAGTGGGACGGCGCCCCATGGATCAGTGGTTAACGCGACCGCTACAATACCGGATGGAGCCCGGAATCCGCCGCGCGGGCGGCCCGCAACACCGCGGGGCGTCGGGGGTTAACTGACGGGCTGTCGAACCGGTATTCTGGAAATGAAGGGGCGAGATGGTGGAGCTGAGGGGAGTAAACCTATTCAGCATTGTCAATGGGTTACCCTGTCAACCCGCACCAAAAGACCCCTATGTTTATCAGGGTTTTTTGACAGGTTGTCAAACCTCGTTCCGGTTTCCGAATCTGTCATTTGCGCCTGAAGGGGGTCGGAGATGACCGGTTCTTCTCCTATGGACCCTGCCCCTCGCCCGGTTCAACTGAGCCGGATGGCGGGCTGGCGCATGCCGCCGAACACCGTGTCGGTTGCCCGCCCGACAATCTTCAGCAACCCGTACCGCCCTGGAAGGCTCTTCAACGCCGAGATGGCCATCAGCTTGCACCGCTCCTGGCTCGAAGCGGAGACGGCCGAGGAGCTGGGATATACCGATATGTTCGCCGAGTATCTCAACACGCGCCGCGCCGAGGTGATGCGGCGCCTCCCCGAGCTGCGCGGGAAGAACCTGGCCTGCTGGTGCCCCTGCCCCGACCCCTACGAGCGCGATCGCTGCCACCGCGCAGTCCTGATGGAGCTTGCAAACCGATGAGCGAAGAGCCGAAGCTGATTCATTTGCCGAGCCGCCGCCACTCCGCCGACCTAAGGGGAACCCTCCACTACGCCGACCTAAGGGGAACCTCCGGATTTGACATGAGTGGCTTCAAATACATTCACGAGAAGCCTCCCAATCCGATTATCTCCCTGCCGCCTGGGCCCGACGTGCCGATCCCAACATCGTCTTTGCGCCTGGATATCGATCTGGACCTAGTCGCCGATGAGTGGGACGACGTCCTTCGAGGCCGGTTCATAGCCGAGGTCCGAGCCGACATGATCCGCGAGTGGGACCAGATCGCCATGGAGACCTTGCTGACCGGCGACCCGTCCCTGGTATCCAACGCCTCCGCAAGCGGCCCCGCTCCTACGCCGGATATGATCCTGGCCACCATCGCCGCGAAGATGGCGGAGAACACCAAGGGTCCACCGGTGCCGGACATCTTGGTCTCACTCTTTGCCCGCGACGCGGGAGATGGCGTGATGCGCCTGCCTCCTTCCCCTCATCTGCCGTTCGATGGCGGCTACCTCGCAACGGTGGCGGCGGCGAGGAAGCTGCACCAGCTCGTGCCGCTTCAGTTGCTGCGGATCATGGGCCCGGCGACCGGCTGGTACCGGCCAGTGTGCGAGCGGTTCGGCCCGCTGGGGCGCGAGACGCCACAGGGCGATCCGCAATGGCCACCCTTTGATGATGCGTCGTAGGGGGAAGCGGTTCTCATACCGCTGGTATGGGGATCCCGGCGACGGGCCTTTGCCCGGCACTTATCTGGCGTCACATCGCGGCCGGCGCGCCTACCTGATCCTTGGAGCCGAGGATCGCGGGAGGAGAGAAGCAACGGGACGCCCGCACACCCTGTTCCGACTGACCCTTCAATCGGTCACCAGGGCCGAGGCGTTCGCCGCCGGTAACCGCGTCTACGAACTGGTCTGGGATCGGCACAACACGCAAAGGATGCGCAACCGATGAGCCCAGACGAGGACAGGGAGGCCGGCTCCGCCTGAACCGGCCCCGTCCCTGGTTCAAACGCGACGCTGCGTCTTCTTTTTCCCATCCTCATCGGCTGCCGCCGGCGCCGACGCTGCGGTCTCCCCAACCGGCGCTTCCACGGTCTCCTCAGCCGCCGGCGCGACCACCGGCGCCTCGCTGCCAGCGCCCTCGATAGCATCGATCAGGGCCTCCACGCCGCTCGACGCCACGGTAAAATTCGTCTTCTCCAGACGCTGCCGCAGGTAGTTGTAGTCCGAGTCCTCCAGCGCAAGGTGCGTCGAGCCGGCCTGGGCGTCGATGGCATTCAAGATGCGCATCGCGCTGCGCACGCCCGCGACATTCATGCCGTTCGGGTCGAACTGGCACATGTTCTTGATGTGCTCCGCAAAGGAGACATCCGGGTGAGCCACCGGCTCTCCCTTATCCGTAAAGCCGCGAATCGCCCCGCTCGGGACCGTCTTCAGTTCGATGTATCTCATGCCTGCCATCCATGATTCGTGACGCGGCACAGGGAAATGTGGGCGGTCGCCGGGTCAAAGGTCTCGGACGGTGTCAGATCTCCTCGGCGCCGGCGAACTGAGGCATGCCACCGATCATCTGATACAGCGCACCACGCGGGTCTGCGGACCACGGCACGATGGCCTCGGCCAGGTCTTCCATCGGAATGCCGATCACCCTGGTGTCGACGTGGTTCTTCTTGTCCTTCCTGGCCGCCCGGTCCACGTATCCGAGCAGGGTTACCCGGACCACGCCGGTCTTTTCGACGCCGTCCAGCTCGAACACCTCATCGTAGTTCCAGTGCGCCGTTTCGATCCTCCAGTATTGGAGCGTCAGCCCGGTGCTCTGGTATTCGAGGTCCTTCAAAAGTGCCATGGTTATGCTCCGAATGGTCCGAGGGTGGTAAGTGCGGCCTGGATGGCCATGACGCGGCCGGCGAGCTGCGCCAGCGTCACAGTGGACGTGTCGTAGGCGGTCGCCTTGTTGGTGCTGCCGGTCATCGCAGTCCAGCCGGTATCGCGTGCCCCCATTACCTGCGTCCCGTTGATCTGAAGCACCTTCCCGGACGCGAGATTGATGGTGTCGAGCGCGCTGATGATGCCCGTGCCCTTCGCATCCAGGATCAGGTTGATGTCCGCGTCGCTGCCCGCCGCGGAGATGGTCACTCCTGCTCCGGCGGCGCCGCCCCTCGCACCCACATAGTTGACCGCGCTCGTCGTGTTTATGACCTGGAACTGGGTGCCACCGACGGTCGCGATGCCGATCCCGCCCGATCCCCCGCCCGTGATCGTCGAGACGGCGGACGATGACGTATTCGGCACGATTGCGATCGCCCTCCGTGCCAATGAAGATGAGACACCCACCCCCCGGTAATTTAGACTTGAGGGCGCGGAAGGATCACGACGCGCATGCCTATGCTCATCCCCCAGACGCCCACCGCGTTTCCCCAACTTGACGCTGCGAGCGGTGCCGGCTCAGC
>CAMATI010000117.1 GCA_945861095.1 Asaia bogorensis
CAGCGGTTTGACACGTTGGTGGCGATACCTTTGTAGAGGCGCGGGGCTCCGCCCCGGACCCCGCCAGGGCTCTGCCCTGGACCCGCCAAGGGCGACGGCCCTTGGAACCCGGACCATTGGTGGGTTTGGGGATACGGCCCTACACCGACCTATCACCGTCCGTGTAGGGCCGTATCCCCAAACCCACCAAAAGAATCGCATTCCAAAGGCCGTGCCTTTGGTGGGGTCCAGGGGCAAAGCCCCTGGCGGGGTCTCGGGGCGGAGCCCCGCAACACAAGGAAACCCAAACCATGCCCGGTCAGATCAACCGCACCATCGCCCTGCTCCAGGACAACCAGGCCATCTACTACGACGGCCCCCATAGCGGCCACGTCCTGACCTACGAACAAGGCCGCATCGACGCCGGAACCTGGGCCGATTACATGAACGTGGGCATGGAGCACGGGTCCTTCGACATGGCCGGTCTTGCCGAATACCTGCGCGGCATGGTCGATGCCGGCCCGACCCGATCCGGCCACCGCACCCCCGCCGTCATCGTCGAAGCCCCGGTCAACGGCACCGACGCCGCCAATGTGCGCTTCAACGCCTGGCAGTTCCGCCAGATCCTGGGGCGCGGCGCCCACGGGATCCTGCTGTGCCAGGCCGAGACCGTCGACGCCGTGCGGGCCTTCGTCGAAGCTTGCCGCTATCCGCACCATCTGAACGGCGTCGATCCGTCACTGCCAACACCGGAGCAACGAATGCAGGGCGCCACCCGCCCGATCGACGCCGGCCGAACCGCAGACGGGCGCCCGTGGCTGGGCATCGGCACGCGCGGGAGAGGCTCCGAGGCCACCGCGGCCCCGGTCTGGGGCGTATCGCAATCCGACTATATGAACCTTTGCGAACCCTGGCCGTTGAACCCGAACGGCGAATTGCTGCTGGGCGTCAAGTTGGAAAGCCCGGAAGGTATCGCCAACGCCGACGCGATCTGCGCCGTCCCGGGCCTGGGGTTTGCCGAAATGGGCCCCGGCGATCTGAGCCTGTCGTTGGGTCAGACCACGATCATGCGCGATCCCTACCCGCCGATCATGCGGGCGGCCCGCGACAAGGTGCTCGCGGCCTGCCTGCGCAACGGCATCGCGTTCCTGGAAGGCTGCAACAAGGCCAACATCGTGGCACGCCTGGACGAAGGCGTGCGAGTCATCTCTGGGCATGATCCGGACGTCGCGAAGATAGGCCGAGCGCATCAGGGGCGTCGGATGGCGGTTTGATTGGTTCGTTATTGCTCGAACACGCGGAGAGGAACGCAACGCTTGCCAGTCATGCGCCAGAATAAAGCGCCGGATCGGTTTGCCGGTTCCAGTCGGAGTGAAACCGCTTTAGCGTCGAGCCACATGACAGAAGGGGGGAAACCATGCCATCAGTTGCGGTGATCACCGGAAGCAACGGCCTGATCGGACAGGCCACGTGCAGGAAGCTGGCGCAGTCGGGCTTCGTGGCCGTCGGCATCGATATCGGTGCGGAAAGCAAGGGCAACTGGCCCTATTATCAATGCAACCTGACCGATCTGGATCGCATGGCGGAAACCCTGGCCGCGATCGAGCGCGACCATGGCCTGGTGCGGGTCCTCTACAACAACGCCGGCGTGTTCCATCCAGAGAAGGACTGGCTGGATGTCGAACCCGAGCAGTTCGACGACACCATGTCCGCCAATGTCCGCGTGCCTTATTTCGCCGCGCAATGGGTGGCGCGCCGCCTGATCGCCGCGGGGCAGGGCGGGTCGATCATCACCACGGCGTCCATGGCCGGGGTCAATGGCAGCACGGTGGTGGAATATGGCGCGTCGAAAGCGGCGGTCATCAACATGACCAAGAGCCTCGGGCGACGGTTGGGCAAGCACGGGATCCGCGTCAACGCGATCGCTCCGGGTCTGATCCAGACCGCGATGGGCGCGCGGGTGCCGGACGTATCGAAGCAGCGCGCGCTGACCAGTGCGCTGGGTCGCATAGGCGAGCCGGAGGAAATCGCGTCCGTGGTGGATTTCCTGGCGAGCGATGCCGCGAGTTTCGTGACCTGCACGACGATCGAGGTGAATGGCGGGTCGTAGGACCCCCGCGGACTTCGGATGCCGGCTTGCCGGGGCGGAAGGTCGTTGTGTTTCGCCCCGGCACGGTCGTTACTTGCAGTTTTCGGCGACACGGGTGTCGTTGATGCGGTCGCTGCCGGTCGGCAGGTACGCCCCCAGGTTCTGGATGCAGCCAGGGCGAAAGGCATAGACATTGGACCGGGTCATGACGGGCACATGGGATACTTGTTCCGTCATGATCGTCGCGACCCGACGCAACGTCTCGACCCTGGCGGGGTCGCTGGCGGCCATCAGGCGGGCTTTTTGCAGCAGGGCATCGATTTCCGGCACCACGGCGCCGCCGGCGTTGACCGAACCGCCGGTGCCGCCGACTTCCTGGAAGGTTTGCAGCGGATCGCCGCGTCCGCCCCAGCGGCCCATGAAGATGTCGCCCCGGCCCGGTGGGCGGCGGAACAGCACGTATTGGGATACGTCGACAGTGTCGAATTTCAGCCTTATGCCAGACTCGGCCATCATCGCCTGGATCGCCTGCGACAGCAGCTTGTATTCGCTGGTGTTCAAGACAAGCCAATTGACGTCGACGCCGTCCTTGTAGCCGGCTTCGGCCAGCAGTGCCCGGGCCTTCGCGGGATTGTACGGATACATGGTCTCGAACACTGGGTCGTAATAAGGCGATGCCGCCGAATAGAGTTGGACCGTCGGCTTCGCGGCGCCGAATCCCAGGGCGTCGGCGATTTCGGCCCGGTTCAACGCGTGCATGAACGCTTGGCGCACCTTCAGGTTGTTCATCGGCGGGCGCCCGGTGTTGGGGTAGATATCCCACACGCTGTCTTTTTCGTTGACCTGGACCGCCAATCCGGCCGCCTTCGCATCGGGGATCTGGCGCGGGTCGATCAGGGCCAGATTGATCTGCCCCGATCGCAACGCGTTCAGGCGCGCGGCGGCTTCGGGAACGAAATGGTGCTCCATGGCCGCGGGCCGGCCGGCGGTGCCGCCCCAATACCCATCGAACCGGTCGGTGTTGGTGCGGACCGCCGCATCGAAGCCGCGTACCTGATACGGACCCGCACCGATCGGCTTCAGGCTGCTGCCGAACGCATCCGGGGTCAGCGCGGCCGGGCTGATCATCATCCCGCCCTGTGCCGCCAGCAGAAACGGCATCTGCCCGTTCGGCTCGGTCAGGTGCAGGCGCACGGTGTCGCTGGACACGACCTCCACCGACCTGATGCGGCGGACGGTATCGACAATCGTCGTGCCGGCCTTGCTGCCCAGCGCCTTCGAGCGTTCCAGATTGGCGGCCACCGCCGCGGCGTTGAACGGCGTGCCGTCGTGGAACGTAACGCCGGCGCGCAAGGTCAGGGTGAATTCGGTCAGGTCCGCGTTGTAGCGCCACGCCGTCGCCAGGCGCGGGACCAGCGTGCCGTCGTCCTGCTGTCCAACCAGCGAGTCATAGATCGCGATCAGTGGCAATTGTGCCAGACCACTGGTGCTCTGCGGTTCGGCCGGGTCCAGCGACTGGTTGCCCGATGCGTCGTACATCACCAGACGCGCCTTGTTGTTGGCCGGCAGATCGGCCGCGGCCAGAGATGCCGCGTGCAACAGCAGGCCACTCGCCACGATAGAGGATTTGAGGAAACGCATCGCACCCTGCCTTATGTGTAAGTGTTTTGTCTGGCATATCCGCCGCACCCCCGGCTGGCAATGATGGACGGGGCGAGCGGTCGAGCGGGCGGCCAGAGGGGGGGGCCTTGCGATCCGGAGAGCCCACGCGATGAAGTGCGGCTCCACGCCGGGGTGGCCGCATGGAAGCCGACATTGTAGTCTCGGGGCGTAACCGGAAGCTGGTGGAGCCGTTCATGACCAGGCACAGTGTGGAACCATGAGCGAAGCCGCTGTGAGCGACCCCGCCAAGGTGGCAGGATTGCCGCCCGGGCCACCGTTTCGGATGCTGCAACTGGCGCGCTATATCCGCGACCCCTATGCCATGATGCGTCGCTACGCGCGGGATTACGGCAATCTGTTCACCGTCCGGACAGCGCGGGTTTGCGTCATGACCGGGCGGCCCGAGCTGATCCGACAGATCATCTCGGCGCCGGTCGATCAATACGGCAGTCGTTACGAACCGGGGGCCGCGCGGGTGTTCGGCGGCAAAGCGTTTACGCTGTTGTCGGGACGGGCTTTGCGGCGGGAGCGGCGGCTGATCGTGCCGCATTTCCAGGGGGAGACCCTGAACGCCATGGGCGGCATGATCCGCGACGCGACGCTGGAGGCATTCGGCAATGTGCAATCCGGCGACGTCTTCGTTGTTCGCACCCGGGCGCTGGACGTCGCGCTGGATGTGATTTTGCGGACGGTGTTCGGCGCCGATACGCCTGAACGGCGTGGAGCGTTCCGGGAGGCCGTGAAAGGCGTGACCAGGGGATACGGGAACCCGGCTTTCCTGACCTTGGCCGCGATGCAGATCAAGGGGGATTGGCCGCCGCCATTCCGTCGTTTCACCGCCGTGCGCCGGCGGCTGGAGGATTTGTTGCAGGACGCGATGGACAGGGCCAGGGAAGAAGGCCTGAGCAAGGCGGCGATCCTCAATCGCATCGTCGCGGCGCGCTATGAGGACGGCACCCCGATGTCCGATGACGCGATGAAGGACAACATGATCACGACCTTGATCGCCGGTCATGAAACGTCTGTCGTGTCGTTGTCCTGGGCGCTTTATTGGTTGCATCGGGAACGACAATGCCTGCAACGCCTGCTGGAGGAGATCGGTCCGCTGGGTCCCGACGCCGATCCGATGGCGTTCATGCGCCTGCCCTATCTGGATGCGGTGGTGAAGGAGACGTTGCGTCTTTGGCCGGTCGTGACGGATATCAACCGGGTCCTGGAGCAGCCGATGCAACTGGACAAGTACGATCTGCCGCCGGGCACCACGATTGCGGCATCGTCCGCTATTCTGCACTACGATCCCGATCTGTATCCCCAGCCGGACATTTTCCGGCCGGAGCGCTTCCTGGACCGGAAATTCGGGCCGCATGAATATATCCCGTTCGGCGGGGGGGAGCGGATGTGCCCGGGATCGCATCTGGCGGTGTTCGAACTGAAGGTCGTGCTGGCGACGCTGCTGACCCGATATCGTTACACATTGGTCGATGAAGGGACGATGGGCGTGCGCCGGACGGGCGGGGCCATGACGCCGGCGACAGGCGTGCGGCTGCGTCTGGACGGGCCGGTCTGACCGGATGCGACGGCGGGTTCTGCCTGGGATCGCAGCATGCTAGAGCATGATCGTGCTGAGCGGAACGTAACAGTGCGTGGATCATGGGATCAAACCAACAGCCAGAGCGGTTTTCCGTTTCCAGTCAGGTTAAAGCCGCTCTGGAGTCCGCGCTCGCAGAAGGTATGGTGAGACGATGACATCGTCGACCGATGATGGACCGGACATCGTTCCGGTCGAATATCCCGATGAAATGCTGACGATCGCCAGAGAGTTCGGCCTGCCCAGCTACATCCATGTGTTTATGTCGTATCCGGAACGGCTGGATGCGGATCGGCTGGCGCGCGCGGTGCGCCTGCTGGTCGATGCGGAACCGGTCCTGGGCTGCCGGTTCGAATTGACGCGCAAGGGGCCGGTCTGGCGTCGTCACCCCGACCTGGACGCGGTCACCTGGTTCGACCATGCAACGGCGCCGGACTTCGACACCGCGGTCGCCAACACGCTGATCACGGAGGAACAACCGAACGAGCGGAACATCGTTGTGCGGCTGTTTTCGTTGCCGGGTCACGATGTGGTCGCGGTGTCGATCAACCATGCCGCCGGCGACGGTCAGGGCACTCTGGAATCGACCTATCACCTGGCGTCGTTCTATTCGATGTTGCGAGATCGGCCGGCGTTTCAGCCGGTTCCCAACATGGCGGCGCGTGACGGGTTCGCCTGGCAGCAAGGCCTGACCTGGCGGGACAAGCTGCGGACCTTGCAGCGGGATCTCGGCGATGCGCGTCGTGCCGGTCGGAATCCGACCGGGATCCGACATCAGCACGATCTGGATACCTGGCGGGCGGCGCCGCGGACGTCCCCCGGATTCGTCGATCGCTGGGTGGAACCGGCGGACATGGATGCCGTCCGGCGGCTGGCCAGCCACCACGCCACCAGCGTCTTCGCGATCCTGGTGTCGGCCACGGCGCGCGCGTTCGTCGATTTCGCCGATGCCGATCCGAACCGTCCGTTCCACGTTCAGACCGCCACCGATCTGCGTCGGTTCGCGCCGACCCCGGAACGTCCGCCGGTGCGCAACATGGCCACCCTCGCGTCCATGACATTCCACCCCGCTCGGCAGCATGGTTTCGCGGTCACATTGGAAAACACGAAGCAGGAAGTGGAACGTCTGCGGGCCGGCATGCGCGGCGCGATGAACCCCATTGCCGTGTCGGTGCTGCGGCGTCTTTCCTATGCGACCAAGCGGCGCCTGACGGAAAAAGCGTTCCGCGGCAAGTTCCGCAACGCCATTCCTCCGACATTCAGCTATGTCGGCCGGGTGCGGGAGGATATGGTCCGCCTGGATACGACGATCCCGGACCGCGTGCTGATGATCGGCGGATGCCTGCCGATGCCGGTGCTGTTGGTGCTGGGGCTGGAATATCGGGGCGGGCTGTCGCTGTCGATCGGGTTCCAGAAGGATGACATCGCCGCCGACAAGCTGCGCCGGTTCGTGGACGATATCGTGGACCACATCCCGTTGGACTGATCCGCCACCGGCCAGGAGCGCGGGATTTGACCGCGGTCCTTACGAACCGGAACGCCCCGACATCAGGATGAATGGAGCGGGTGAAGGGAATCGAACCCTCGTGTGCAGCTTGGGAAGCTGCCGTTCTACCATTGAACTACACCCGCATATCAAAGACTTAGGGCAATTTTGAGCTGGCGCTTTGCTCTTTTTTTGCTCCAACAACCGTGGGCTGCCATTGCCACCCTCTTTTGCCACAGGCGGATTGTCCGAGCAATCCCGCCTCTGGAGCGTCGACGGTGTTGCCCTCCCCCCTGCTTGCTGTGCTCGCGTAGCCGCCGGTCGTCGTTTGGGAGTTCATCGAATTGGGTTGGCGAGTCGCACGGCTCCTTTGCCCACGCCGCAAGCTCCGTCTGTGACGCCACACAAGGGTCTAGGACGGGCCTGCCCTTCGGAGAGGTAGGTCGCATCACAACGAGGCCCTTGCGCCCGCCCTGGTGGCATTTTGCGCGAATGAGGGGCAACTGGATGTCAGACGAAGCTCGCACATGGGGTGTGTGGTGATCGGTCGCGGCTCTACCAGATGATCTCCGGTTCAAGTGCGTAACCTCGAACGTGGTGCTTCGTGACGGTGATCGATACGCTGGGTAGCGTGAAGGTATACTCATCAGGCCGATCTGGTTCCGTGACGGGCGTATACTCGAAACCGACGCATTCACCGCCTTGCGATGAAGCCCTGGATGGATTCGGCTGTTGTTTGCTTTCTTTGAAAATTTTTCCCTGGCTCATGTATTTTTATTTTTAGTATTATTAACTTTGTATACTTATAGAATAATTCGATCCGCTGAATTTTAGATTTCGGCCGGCCGAATTCAGGAATTCGATATACCGAACTCAAGAGGGTCGGGCCTTCGGTTTTTTCCGCACCACAAACTTGATCTGATAGATGTTTGTCTTACCCTGGCCACGGCGCGTAATTGCTACCAAGCCGGCATGCTCAAGCTCCTTGATAAAATCATTCACGCGCGACGTGCTCATACCCATGTCGGCACCCAATCTATCTTGTCCTGGGAAGCAGCTATCCTTGTGCCACGCGTAATGTAAAAACATCGCGTAGGTAATTTTCGCGCCAAGGCTGAGTGCGCCGTCCGTTAGAATGAAATTCGGTATCTGCGTAAAGCCCGACCGCGCGATCGGATCGAGTGTTTCAAGTTCTATTGTTTTCTCTGCGATCAAGTCGCGTATCGAAGTAAGTTTTCCACTACGTTGTTGCATACGAAAATTTTAGCATGCTGCTATCCCCTGCCCCGTGATGATGGGGATAAGATTATCTGAAAATTCTCCTCCACACCGATCGCTTCGCCGGCTCCGAGTCAGTTGGTGGGCTCGCCGCAGCAAGTGCCGTCTCTGTGTCGGTTGTCACCGGCACCTGTTCGACGAGTGTCGCGGCATCCGTGATGATGTCTGTCGCGTCGTGGCGCGTCATGTCGCGACTCGGCGCAGCAAGCTGCTGCACCTGCATTTCCAGTCGTCCGATCTCGCGGCTTTGCTCAGTGAGTTGCGCAAGCCATGCGCGACGATCATCGAGCATCTGCCCGATGAATTGCTCTTTGGCAGCGCGGTCAATTTTAAGTTGGAGGTTCTCTTTGTCCAGAACATCGATGCGTGATCGCAGCTCTATGCTCTCGTTGGTTGTCTCGTGTGTGTGCTTGGCAACGTGTATGGCAGCACTATCTGGTGTCGCGTCATGTCGCGACGTATCGTGTCGTGACGTATCGTGGCGCGTCTCATCGGCGCCGATATGGGATATGTTTTCCAACTGTTTGAGCTCTTGAGCATATCGCTCGACGGAAATAGGATCGACAAAGTAGCGCTCGGTCTTGTCACCTTTGACGCGAATGCAATCGATATTTTCTTGATCACAGAAACGCTGGATCGATCGCGGTGATCGCGGCACGCCATGTTTAGCAAACAACTCGGCGGTTTGTTTTATCGTCAGTGTGTGGCGGGATGTGTCGCGACGCAGCGCGTCATGGCGCGTTATGTCGTCGTGATGACCAAGGGTGATATTGCTTTCCATAATGTTCTAAAATTGTATCACATCAAATATCTGCACGATATGTTGAACGATGTGTGAACTGTGAGTCGTGCCTGCACACACGCTGCCACGGCGTAGTTCCGAAAACTAAAATTTAGTTGGCAGTTAAATCCGATATCGGCAAGTGTGTCAGATTTATTTATCGAAGCCGGTCGATTCAGCTTTGAATTTTAACTGCTTCGCGTTGTCCCGAACAACACCTACCTCTGCATCATCAAAGCCCTCTGCTACCTCCGCTTCGATCTCCAAGGTAAGTTTAATCTTCGCGCCCGGCGTTCTCTGCAACTCCATGACGATAGCATTCAGGATTGCATCAAACGCCTTTACGGGACGCACCATGTCAATCTCAACCGACCCATAAAACCGGCGCGGCTTGGTAGGGGAGTCCGGTTGTGGGGGATCGTCCTTGGCCCCGCCGCTGCCAGTTTTATCGTCCGTCGTCGGCCGCGAGCGACCGCCAGGATCAGTGTCGGTTTGTGTTTTGCCCTGACTCTGCGAAAGCTGCGCGGCCTGATCGCCTGACCTCGCCGCCCCTGCCTACATCCGCCAGAACACCAGCAGGCTGACCGCGTAGGCCGCAACCACCAGCGCCGCACCCATCGCGTCGATGCGCGGGCTCGGCTCCTTCGGCGTCAGCCACCAGCCCAGCACGCCGCACACCAGTGGCACCAGCTTGGAAAGCACCAGCACGCTGAAGACGTTGCCGATGAACAGCGCGAACCAGAACGGCCAGCCGAGCCTGCCTTGCAGCAGCGGCGTGGCCACCGCCCAGCCGAACAGGAACACCACCGGGTACAGCAGGCTCAGCACCACCATGTTCTGCTTCCAGGCAGGCGCCATGGCGGCGGCAGGGTCGCCAGCACCGAACCAGCTCTCGAACCCGGTCCGCACCAGCCGCGTATGGAACTCCTCGGTGAACGCGGCACTTTCCGCCACCAGCCCCGCCCGCACCGGCGATTCCATCCAGCCCTGCAACGACGCATCGCTGTCGAAGCGCAATATCGCCAGCCAGTCCTCGTGCAGCCCGGGCACCGGCGGCTCGAACCGGTAGCCCTGGAACCCCGGCGCCCGCGCCTGCGCCGCCGCGATGCGCCGTTCCCATGCCTTGAACTCCGCCTCGCGCCCCGGCTTCACCCGGGTCGAGATCACCATGGAAACCGGGGCGGGCAGGGCGCCGCGCCCGGTATCGCGCACCAGGTGCACGTCATCCGCCCCGGCCAGGATGCCCTGCGCATCATTCAGCAGCGCCTGCCGCTGCTCGCCCTGCAGCCAGGCGGTCGCGTCCGCCTGGCTGGCGAAACGCTGCAGGATCACCCAGTCCGGTTGCGTCGGCGGGTTGGGCGGGATCACCGATTGCTCGATGAACCCCTTCTGCCCCGCCACCGCCTCGCTCACCCGCGCCTGCCACTGCCCGAATTCCGCCGCCTGCCCGTCGCGCGCCCTGGTCTGGACGATGATGCTGACCGGGGTGCTGGCCAGGTCGCTCACGCCACACCAAGCAGGTCATAGATCCGGTCCGGCGTCAGCGGCAGATGGCCGAAACGCTGCCCCGTCGCGTTGGCGATCGCGTTGGCAATCGCCGGCGCCACCGGGTTGATGCAGCATTCGCCCTGCGACTTGGCCCCCAGCGGGCCGAGTTTGTCATAGGTGTCGGCGAACAGCACCTCGCTGCGCGGCGTGTCGGCAAAGGCCGGAATGCGATAGTTGCGCAGGCTGGGGTTGATCACATGCCCGGTCGCGTCATGCGGCATCTTCTCGGTCAGCGTCCAGCCGACCGCCATGGCGATCGCCCCTTCGATCTGGCCGCGCACCTGCATCGGGTTGATCAGCCGCCCCACATCGGCCGCATGCACGCTGCGCAGCAACCGCACCTCCCCGGTCACCCTGTGCACCGCCAGCCTGATGCCCTGCACGTTGAACGCCACCGTCCGCGGCGACAGATAGGATTTGCGGAAGGCGATGAAGCGGAACCCTTCCTGGCTGCCGGCCGCATGCAGGTCGGTCAGGCGGATGCGGCGGTTGCCGCACAGCACATGGTCGGCCTCCAGCCGGCACGCCGCGCGGTCCACCCCGGTGTGCCGCGCGGCGTAGTCCAGGATGGCGTCGCGCAAAGTCTCCGCCGCCAGCCCCACCGCCTTGCCCGCCACCACCGTCCCGGTGCTGGCGAAGGTGCCGGTGTCATACGGGGTCAGGTCGGTATCGGCGTTGATGATCGCCACCTGCCCGGCACGGGTGTTCAGGATCGAGGCGGCGATCTGCTTGTGCGCCGTGGTCGTGCCGTTGCCCATCTCGCTGGTGCCGACGGCCAGGTGATAGCTGCCATCCGCAAGCAGCCGCAGCTCGGCGCCCGAGCGGTGCTCGGTCGGCGGGCCGCATTCCAGCATCGCCAGCGCCATGCCGGTGCCCTCGGCCCAGTGCTTGCCCGCGGGGGAAGCGGTGCCACCCTCGGCCGCCATCGCCGCCTCCACCAGGTCCATGCACTGGGTCAGCCCATAGCTGCCGAAATCGATCTCCCCCGGGTCGGGGAACACCGATTCCATCCAGTCGCCGGGCCTGATCACGTTGCGCCGGCGCAACGCGAACGGGTCCATGCCGAGCTTGCCGGCCAGCTCGTCCATCGCCGATTCGATGGCGAAGGTGGTCTGCGAGGCGCCATAGCCGCGGAAGCCGCCGCCCGGCACCACGTTGGTATAGACGGCATAGCCATCGGCCTGCTTGTTGGTGCAGCGATACAACGTCATCGGCGGGCCCAGGGCCGCGCCCAGCGTCTCGCTGCCATGCCCGCCATAGGCGCCGGTGTTGGACACCACGCGGATCTGCAGTGCCGTCAGCGTGCCGTCACGCTTGGCGCCGATCTTCACCTGCGTGGTCATCTGGTGGCGCGTCGTCGCCCCGGTGAACTGCTCCTCGCGGGTGAATTCCCATTTCACCCGCCGCCCGGTGCGCAGTGCCGCCAGCACGCACAGATCCTCGGTCACCATCTCCTGCTTGCCGCCGAACCCGCCGCCGACGCGCTCGGTGAACACGTGCAGGTTGCGCACCGGCAACGAGAAGATGTGGCTCAGCTTGGCCCGCACCACGAACGGGCCCTGCGAACTGGTGCGCACATGCACCCGCCCGTCCTGGTCCAACCAGGCAATCGAGCCATGGGTCTCCAGATGCGCGTGCTGCACCCGCGAGGTCGAATAGGTCCCCTCCTGGATCACCTCGGCGGCGGCGAACCCGGCGGCGATGCTGCCCACCTCGCCCTTGATCTCGGCGAAGATGTTGGTCGGCACGTTCAGCCCCTTGTCGTGCAGGATCGGTGCGCCGGGCAGCATCGCCGCCTCGGGGTCGAACACCGTGGGCAGCACCTCGTACTCCACCTTCAGCGCGGCGCAGCCTGCGCTGGCGATCGCCTCGCTCTCCGCCACCACGGCCGCGACGCGCTGGCCGGCGAAGCGCATCACGCGGTCCAGCACATAGGTGTCATCGGGATCCACCAGGTGGTCCTCGTGCAGCGCGGTGCTGAACTGCCGCTGCGGCACGTCCTCCCAGGTATAGACCGCCACCACGCCCGGCATCGCCTCGGCCGCGCTGCGGTCGATCGTCACGATGCGGGCATGCGCATGCGGCGAGCGCAGCACCTTGATGTGCAGCATGTCCTGGGTCGGCACGTCCATGGTGTAGCAGGCATGGCCGGTCACGATGCCGGGGCCGAACGGGTTCGCGATATTGGCGCCGCAGGCCTGCCCGCCGATATCGGCCTCGGTCTCGCCGACGCCGTGGATGGCATCCGCGATGGAGCGATAGCCGGTGCAGCGGCACAGATTGTTCTTCAGCGCATGCGGCAGGTCGGCAAGCTGCGCCGCGCTCAACGAGGCCACCGTCATGATCATCCCGGCGGTGCAGAAGCCGCATTGGAACGCGCCGGCATCGAGGAATTTCTGCTGCAGCGGATGCAGCGTCCCGTCCGCCCCGGCCAGCCCCTGGATGGTGGTGACCTCATGCCCCTCGGCGCGGAACGCCGGATACAGGCACGAATGCACCGGCGTGCCGTCCACCCACACGGTGCAGGCGCCGCAATCGCCGCCGTCGCAGCCTTTCTTGACGCCGAATACGCCGTGGTCGCGGACATAGGTGCGCAGGCACTGGCCCGGCTCGGGCGGGGCGTCGATTGTCCGCCCGTCGATGATGCAGCTCATGCCGAAAGCTCCTGCCGGATTTCCTCGGCCAGATGGGGGGTGATGTGCCGCTTCCAGGCGGCCGAGCCATGCACGTCCTCGAACCAATGGTCCTCGGGCAGGCCCGCGATCGCGGCGTGCAGCCCCGCCGCGTCCGGCATGGCGGCGAAGTCCAGCCGCATCGGCCGGATCGTCGCCGCCGTGATGGTCAGCGCGAAGTCGCCGCCAGGCCCCGCCGTGCCGATGATCAGCGCGCCGGAGCGGCCGAGCTTGGTCAGCGACACCTGCCGCCTCGCCGCCCGCCGCCGCAGCGTCGCCACCGGCAAATGGATGCTGCGCAGCAACTCGCCCGGCGCCAGCACGTTGCGGTTGTTGCCGGTCACGAAGTCCAGCACCTTCACCGTCCGGGGCGCCCCCTGGCGCGGCAACAGCGTGCACACGCCGTCGAGCGCCGAGGTCAGCGAGATCATCGGCCCGGCCGGCAGCGACATGCACAGGTTGCCGCCGACGGTCGAGGCGTTCCAGATCTTGAACCCGGCCAGGAACCCCTCGCAGCAATGCCGGAACAGCGACGCCGCCTGCCACTCCGCCGGCGCCGTGAACTTGTACAGCGTCGCGATATGGCAGGTCGCCCCGATCGTCAGCCCATCCGCCGCCGGCTCCAGCTCGGGCCAGCCCAGCCCGCCCAGATCGACCAGCGTATCGGTGCCCGGCTGCACGTCGGAGAACAGCCAGGTCCCCCCCGCGAGCCAGGCCCGCGAGGGGCTCCATTCGGTGATCTCGGCCGCATCGCGCGGCCGCAACAGCGTCTTGATCGTGCCGATATCCATGTCCGCCCCCTCAGTTCAAATCGGCCAGTGAAGCCGCGCCCGGCCCGGGAGTGATCAGGTTCGGGAACTGGGTGGAGCCGAACGGCACCACCGGCGGCAGCACCGTGGCCATGCCGCGCTTCGTCGTCTCGGCGATGATCGCAGTGCGCCCGTCGCCCCCCATCAGCTCGTAATCCATCAAATGGTAGCTGCCGAAGAACAGCGAGCCCACCGAGCGGTCGGCCACGATGCGCGTCACCAGCTCCAGCATGTCGGCCGGCGTGGTGGTGAAGTTGGTGGTCTCCAGCAGCATCAGCCGGTCATTGATCGCCGCCTGGCCGAAGAACTGCGCCAGCACGCTGAACAGGATGTTGTTCTGCCGCGCGACATAGATCGAGTTGCTGGCGGCATAGGTCTTGTCGAAATCGGCGCCCAGCATGGTCTTCCAGCCGGCCATCACGTTCATCCAGTGCGCCACCTGCGTCTGTGCCGCCCAGGTGATGATCTTCTTCAGGTGCGGCGCCTGCGCCTTGGCGAATGCCTGGCT
This sequence comes from Asaia bogorensis, assembly GCA_945861095.1. Taxonomy (GTDB): domain Bacteria; phylum Pseudomonadota; class Alphaproteobacteria; order Acetobacterales; family Acetobacteraceae; genus Rhodopila. The sequence goes on from CAMATI010000117.1 coordinate 14,401, forward strand.
GCCGGCGAAGCCCACCGCGTTGGCTTTCAGGCAGTCATCCATGAAGCCGATGTTGGCCACCAGGATGGTCTTCACCACGGGGCGCCACTCCGCCGGCATCTCGGCCGCATCCAGCGTGTCGAGCGCCGATTGCATGCGGCTGCGATAGGCGCGCAGCGGCCCCACCCAGGCGGTGCTGCCGGGCGCGTCGAGATAGGGGCCGATCAGCACCGGCAGCACCATCGTGGCGTGGCCCACCGATTTCAGCAGCTGGTAGACCTGCGGCACCGACGGCGCGTCGAGCGGCGGCTGGCCCGGCCGGTACAGGATCAGGCGTCCGCCCGCGCCGCTGAACAGCGCCAGGATCACCGGATGTTTCGCCAGGATATTGGCCTGGAAGATGCGGCCCGACGTGTCGTACAGCCCGAACATCTCGCTGTTCAGCGCCAGCACGTTGCCCGCCGCGGTGGCGGCGGCCGAGGGCGCGGCCGGCGTGCCGCTGATCGGCGCCATGAAATCCGCCGTGCCGGTCTGCGCCCGCGCGGGTGCGGCCGATGCCGCCAGCAGGGCAAGCACCCCCGCCGCGACGAATCGCATGTTCATTCTGATGTTCACGCTGTTCCCCGTCGTACTTGCAGTGTTATTGTTGAGCGGATGCCACGAATTCAGTCTCGCATCGATGCCACGCACCGATAATATTTTCCGGTAGGGAACGGGTTAAAAAAATCGTACCCATCCGGGATTCCTCTGATGAACGGCCACCTTGGCCGTCATGGAGGCACGATAGCCACCAAACCGGACGTTCTGCAACGGTGACACGCCGGGAAGACTGCTGGAGCCTTGTCGACTGGTTGACGATCGCTGCGTCGGCAGAAATCTGGGCACGCAGGCCGGCATCGGGACGCGCGTCTCCTGCCGCCAGCCAGATAGGCCCGGTCTGACGCTGATCCTCAACATCGGGCGGGCGGCAACGGCCGGAGCGCGGCGATGGCGGCCAGGATTTTCTGGAACAGAGCACGAGGCACCATCACCTCGGCCATCTGGAACATGATCGAGCGTCCGTGGCGGACGATCTTGGCGCCGATCTTCACCAGCCGGTCACGCAGGGTGCTGAGCGACCACTGCGCCACCTCCGCCGGCAGCGCCAGCGTGCGCAGGAAGTTAGCGAGGTTGTAGGCCAATGCATGCAATTGCAGCCGCACGGCCCAACAAGATGCTCCTCGCCGCCTACCAGCCGGCCCAGCCCACCTATCGCACCCTCTTCCTCCGGCGTGACTTCCGCGACTTCAAGCCACACCGCCACCTCCGCATCGGCGACTTCCCGAACCTGGTCCAGCTCTCCGAGAACGGCGAAATCCAGGCCGGCACCATGAGCGAGAGCCAGGAACTCGTCAGCCTCGCCACCTTCGCCCGCCGTATCCGTGTCACCCGCCAGATGCTGGTCAACGATGATCTCGGAGCCTTCACCGACTTCGCCGCGATGATCGGCCGCCGTGTCGCCGACTTCGAGAACGCCACTGCCTACGCCCTGTTGAACACCGCCAGCGGTGCGGGGCCGACGCTGACCACCGGGGCCGCCGCGGTCTTCGCCACCGGCGCGGCCCGCGCCAACATGGCCACCAGCGGCACCGCCCTCGACCTGGCCAACCTCGCCGTCGGCCGGGCGGCCGTCATGAAGCAGAAAACCCTGGACGGGCTGCCGATCTCCATCGGAAGCTCGATGCGGCTGCTGGTCGGGCCGAACCAGGAACTTGCGGCACGCCAGCTCACCGTCGCCGTGCAGGCGACACAGACCAGCAACGCCAACGTCTATGCTGGCTTTATCCAGCCGCTGGTCGAGCCGCTGATCCCGGCCAACCGCTGGTATCTGTTCGCCGACCCGATCACCGCCCCGGTCTACGTCTATGGCTTCCTGAACGGCGCCGAAGGCCCCCAGGTCACCACCGGTCCCGTCTCCGGGGTCGACGGCGTCGAGGTCAGCGTCATCTTCGACTTCGGCGTCGGCGCCATCGACTGGCGGGGCGCCTGGTTCAACGCCGGCACTTGATTGGATGGCACCCGCCGATGCTCAGCGGGAGGCCGGTCTCTCGGGCTCCGGATCAAGGTTGCCAATATCCCTGATGTTGGAGCCACTTGCAAAACTCGACGCCAAGCATGCGCGAAATTCTATCGGACGTGACAACCCTGGATAGAATTTGTGTGATTGCGCTTGATTTCCATCCTCCGAGGCGACGAGCAGCCGTTTTCGGCCGGGACGGGCAAATGGGTAGCGTCCTCGCCCGAAGGTTCATGGGCAAGGTGAGCGAGTTGCCGCTAAAGTGTCGTTAAATCACCAGACGCACCAGTTGCAGCACCGTGAAGCTCAGAACCCCGAACATCAGGTGACACATCACCTTGTCCGCTCCCCTGACCCGCACCGTCCGGCCGCCATGGTTGTCTTTCACTCCCCCGTTGACCCGCTCAGCCGTGCTCCGTTCACCGTAACGAACCTGTTCCGCCGGGCGATGCCCGACGCGAAGCTGCCGCTTCGCTTCGTCCGCCAGTTCCTGCTTCAACCCCGGCGTGGCGCGTGGATTGATGTCGATGATTGGCACATGGTCCAGGTATCGGCTGTGTTGTTTGATCGCTTCGGCGTCGTAGGCGCTGTCCATCAGGTCATAACAACTG
>CAMATI010000118.1 GCA_945861095.1 Asaia bogorensis
AAGCGACATCGCCTGCGCCCTGGTTTCTACTGTTGTTATCTGTTGGATTCGCAAACGCATGATACCAAAGACTGGGCGCGGGCGTCTCGCCGAATTATCGCGAATTGACGGCGAAATTCACCCTGTCAGTTGGGTTTTGCAAGTGGCTCCCTGAAATAGGATTAATTGTCACGCTGCTCACTTCATCAGGAGCGGCGGCGGGAACTGCCAACGAACAGCTCGGGTTTCACGCTGGCTGCTGTCCACGTTGCAACCGTGATTGCCGCGGCCCCGATCAAAACCGTGTGGCCGATCAGGCTTTCAGCGAGAATGGTATAGCTGCCGGTCGCGACGGCAAAGGACACTGCCCACATCACACCCAGCAGCTGCAGAACGTAATGCCGGATGGCTATGTCGGGAATATTGCGAAGCGGACTGACTTGATGATTGAACACATAATCCCAGCCATAGACGATAGCCTTTCGCGCAAGCGTGATCATGACAGCATTCCTTTCCGTTCCAGTGACCTCGCTAATGATACGTGCGCGGCGGGCTTTTGGATCAGGGAAATGAGCCCCTCTGCGCGATTTCCATGCATCGTCGTATGACTAGCCCATTTCCTGAGATAAGCGGGCTACCCCTCGAGCGGGGAACGTCGCCTCCTTTTCAGCCGATCGGTCCGTCGGGAGTGGTCCACGCCGCTTGCGCGATCGTGTCATCTGCACATATCCAAGCCTGGCGGGGTGATGCTGCCCAGACCATCAAAAGGGTCCCATGATGCGAGTGTTGATTATCGGCGCCAGCAAGGGGATCGGCCTGGAAACGACGCGCCTGGCGCTTAAGGCCGGTCACAGCGTGCGTGCCCTCGCGCGTTCCGCTGCCGGGATCCTTGTGTCGGACAAATACCTCGAGAAAGTCCGAGGCGACGCGTTGAACCCACAACACGTAGAGGCTGCCCTGATTGGGATGGACGTCGTTATCCAGACCCTTGGCGTGGGACTGGGAGACTTGCTCCGCCCGGTGCATCTGTTCTCTGAGGCGACCCGGATCCTGATCGCGGCGATGGAGGCCCAGGGCGTCAAGAGGCTGATCTGTGTGACCGGGTTTGGGGCTGGCGACAGCTACGCGAGCATCAGCTGCCTGCAACGCGTGCCGTTCCGGCTCGTGCTGGGCCGAGCGTATGACGACAAGACCGTCCAGGAGCGATTGATCAAGGAAAGCGAGCTCGATTGGACGATCGCGCGGCCGGGTATTCTTACCGGCGGAGCGCGGACAGGTCGGTACAAAGTTCTTTCCGAGCCCTCTCAATGGCGCAACGGGACCATCTCGCGGTCGGACGTCGCGGACTTCCTGGTGCGTCAGATCGAGGATCGGAGCTTCGTTCGCCAGACACCCGTGCTGGTCAACTGACGGTTCCGCTGGAGATTCTTATGAAGTCAAAGATTACGACGTCAACTGTGTATTTTGATGGCTCCTGTCCGCTGTGCCGGGCGGAGATTGGTTGTTACCAACGCGCGAATCAGGCGGGCGCTCTGTGCTTTGTCGACGTCTCCGAACCCGGGGCGGCAACGCCGGAGGGCGTGACCCGCCAGCAGGCGATGGCACGCTTCCATGTGGGCGCCAGTGATGGACGTGTCCTCTCCGGCGCGGCGGCGTTCGTCGAGGTTTGGACCCGTCTCCCCAAATGGCGCTGGGCGGCAAGCGCCGCGTCGCTTCCGGGGGCGATGGCTGCGCTGGAGTTGGGCTATCGGATGTTTCTTCCGGTCCGACCCGTCATATCCCGGCTCTTTGGACTGGTACGGCCATTTCTATCGATCCTTGCAGGGGCGAAGCGTCGGTGACCGGGCAAGTTCCAACTGAGGCCGAACCGATATCCCGGCTTGAGCTCGGGTCGTTTCCCCGGGCCGGCATCGCGGTCGTGTTCGGCGCTGGTGGCGGAATTGGCGGCGCATTGGTCGAAACCCTGCGGGCCTCTGAAACGTTCGACCATGTGGTCGCGTTCGGTCGTGGCACCGCGCCATCGATCGATCTTCTGGACGAGGCCAGCCTCGAACGCGCCGCGGCGTTTGCGGCCGATCTGGGTGAACCGCGGCTGGTGATCGATGCAACGGGATTTCTGCATGATGATTTCCAAGCACCGGAGAAGAGCTTGCGGCAACTCAACGCGGTCAACCTCGCGCGATCCTTTGCGCTGAATGCGATCGGGCCGGCGCTGATCATGAAGCATGTGTTGCCGCGGTTGCCGCGATCAGGCAAGGCCGTCTTCGCGACTTTGTCCGCGAGGGTCGGAAGCATCGGCGACAATCGGCTGGGTGGCTGGTATTCCTATCGGGCTTCCAAGGCCGCTCTCAATCAACTGGTGCGGACCGCGGCTGTTGAATTAGCCCGTCGATCTCCGGACTCACTGTGCATTGCCTTGCATCCTGGCACGGTTGCCACGGCGCTGTCCGCGCCCTTCGCCGCGTCGGGTTTGGAGATTCACACGCCCGCGGCATCGGCCCGCCATCTGCTTGCCGTCGTTGATCAACTCACCGCGGACGCCAATGGCGGCTTTTTCGATTGGCTCGGCCAGCCAGTGCCTTGGTAACGCCATGGCCCGGATGCGTTGCAAGACTGATTTGCCGACGAAGCTCTGCGTGGCCTGCGCTCGGCCCTTCGCGTGGCGCAAGAAATGGGCGCGAGACTGGCCTAACGTAAAATACTGTTCGGACCGCTGCCGCTCCGCACCGCGCCAACCCACGTCGGGCCAAGGAATTTCCCCGTCATGACAGTCCTGAGGGTTGTTCTCGGCGACCAACTGTCCCTCGGTCTGTCCGCGCTGGACGACATTGATCAAGGGCGCGACGTCGTCTTGATGATGGAGGTGATGGAGGAATGCACCCATGTCCGGCATCACAAGCAGAAGATCGTTCTGGTGCTGTCGGCGATGCGCCATTTTGCCCAGACGCTGCGCCAGCGCAGTGTGACCGTCGACTATGTCAGGCTGGACGCGCGTGACAATACCGGCAACTTCCCAGGATTCCCGAACAAAATCCCGGCAGCGTCGCCGGGCCGGTAGTCTGAGGCATAAAAAAGCCCGGTCATCCGCGCCTTCTTCGATGAACCGACGAACACCGTCAGTTACCTCGTGTGGGATCCCGCGACGAAGGAAGGCGCGGTGATCGACCCCGTACTCGACTGGAACAACCGGTCCGGTGAAGCGGACACGCGATCGGCCGACGTGATCCTGCGGGCGGCGGACGCTTTGCAGGTGACGATCCGATGGACCCTGGAAACCCACGCGCACGCGGATCATTTGACGGCCGCGCCCTACCTGAAGGCAAAGACACACGCGCCGATCGGGATCGGTGAGCATATCCGCGAGGTCCAACGCATCTTCCGGCCGGTGTTTAACGCCCAGGACCTGAAGCCCGATGGCGGGGACTTCGACCACCTGTTCGCGGATGGTGAGCGTTTCTCCCTCGATCGCCTGGAGGTCGAGGTGCTGCATGTGCCGGGTCACACGCCCGCCGATGTCGCCTACCGGATCGGCCAGGACGTCTTCGTGGGCGATACACTGTTCATGCCGGACTATGGCACGGCCCGCGCCGACTTTCCGGGCGGTGACGCTGCCATGCTGTATCGGTCGATCCGCCGCCTGCTCGATCTGCCGCCGGAGACCAGGCTTTGGATGTGTCACGACTACAAGGCGCCCGGCCGGGACCATTACGCGTGGCAGACCACGGTTGCCGAACAGCGGGCGAACAACACGCAGGTCCGGGACGGCATCCACCCAGCAGGCGTTCATTGACTTCCGCAAGGCCCGTGATGCCACGCTCGCCGCGCCGCTGCTTCTGCTGCCGTCGATCCAGGTCAACATCCGCGCGGGCCGCTTTCCAGACGCCGAGGACAACGGTGTGCGCTACCTCAAGATACCGGTGCGCCCGAAGGGTGGCGCCGTCGAGACAACGAAGTGAGGGACAAGGCGATGAATGAGACGACCCAGATCGTATGCCCGCATTGTGACGGCATCAATCGACTGCCGACACAGCGTCTTGCGGACGGACCGCGCTGCGGCCATTGCAAGGCGGCGTTATTCACGGGGCAACCGGTGGCCGTATCGGCGACTGGCTTCCGCCGCCAGCGCGAGCATAGCGGCATCCCCGTGCTCGTCGATTTCTGGGCATCGTGGTGCGGCCCATGTCGAACCATGGCGCCAGAATTCGCGGCCGCCGCCGCCACACTAGAACCGCATGTGCGATTGCTGAAGCTGTCCACCGAGGAGGCGCCGGAGATCGCGCAGGAACTGCACATAGCAAGCATTCCGACCCTGGCCTTGTTCGTCGGTGGGAAAGAGAAATCGCGCAGGAGTGGTACCATACGGTCTCGGCAGATCGTGGCCTGGGCGCGGGAAACTGCATGAGGGGATCCAACGCGCACGGTCTCGACCCCTGAATGGCTGATACCCATGGCCACGGCGGGATCGCAGCCTCGTCCCTTACCTCAGCCGCGCCTTGCGACGCCGACCGGGGCAGATGAACCCGCTCGGCGTCCGCATGGCGGGGACTGTCGTTCTCCCGCGATCAAGGTGTCTCCGCCAGGGCGGTATCGATCGTGACCTCCGACAGCAGCGTCCGGTGGATCGGGCACATATCCGCGATTTCCAGGAGGCGGTCCCGCTGCTCCGTGGTCAGGGGGCCGAGAAGTTCGATCCGCCGTTCGATGCTGTCGACGAAGCCTTTCTCCGTTTCGCATGTCGCGCAGTCTTCGGCGTGGATTTTTCGATGCCGCAGACGCACCAATACCCGCTCGAGCGGCCAGGCCTTGCGGCGGGCATAGAGGCGCAACGTCATGGCCGTGCAGGCCCCGAGGCTCATCAACAATAGATCGTATGGCGACGGACCGGTATCGCGCCCGCCCAGATGGACCGGTTCATCGGCAAACAGGCCGTGACGGCCATCAAACAGGATCTCGGTAAACCCATCCTTCTCCGCCTCGGCGACCAGCACCGAGCCTGGCTCAAGCGAGAGCGGATCCGCGCCTTGTGTGGTTGTGACGTTCGGCATTGATTTCCCTTTTCGGTGGACGTCGCACCTTAGAGCCGCCAACGGCCGTGGGTGCGGATGACGCGTCTGCCTTATCGCATGCCCACGTTCCCGGGGCGGGCCGATGGCCCCCGATTCCGGCGCACATACCGCGACCACCCAACATACCAGAGCGGTTTCATCCTGACTGCAAACGCCAAGTCGCTCCGGCGCTTTGGTTTATCGCACGATTCACACGCTGTTACGGTCCGCTCAGCCTGCTCATGCGGAAATGTAATCTTCCAAGCGTCGCGTTGATGTAGAGTTGGGCTCAACGTCGGCAAGCGGCTGCTTCCAGGCTTGTCGCGGCCAGGTTTGTTTCAACTGGCATGTCACCCCCCCCAGGAACGCCACCGAGAACAAGGGGGGGCTTGGTGGCACCCTTTCCCACGCGGGCTTTGTCATTCGTTTTCCATTGGGCCAACACTCACATGCGCCTCTTGCACCTTGTAACCATCGGCCTGCTCGCATGCATTCTCCCCTGTCGTGTCGTCGGCGTGGCGCGCGCACAGCAACCGGAAGCGACAGGCCGAGGCGAGAACGTCATGCGGTTCCTGGTCGTCGAAGGAAAGCAGGTCCCCCTTCCCGACGGCAACTGGATCATCGTCGGCCGTGCACCATCACCGGGCACACCCACAACGTCGCCGTCCGTCGTCAGCGTGGTGCTGATGCGCCTGGATGGCAGCCGTGTTGACGCGGCGATCGTCATCCAGGCAAACCGCATGCACAGCCGAGTGAAGTGGGGCAGCGCGCCTCTCTGCGCCAGTACGAGCCTTTACTTCGCGCATATTCGCTACGCGTCCGAGCATGACAGTTCATGCGCCTTCGCGGCCTATGTGGCGACAAGCCTGGATGGGGAGACCAGGATTGAACCGGCATGGAGGCAGGCGACCCAGGTCGCCGAGAGTCGCGGATGGCACCTGCCGAGTATCTGGGTCGACGTCGCGTTTCGGGTCACGGACCGGCGGGATGCACTGCAAATACGCTATCTTTTCGATCCGATGGCGGGAGAGGGTCAGGGGCGCACCACGCTGACGCCGGAAAACATCCAGTCCCTGGCTGACTGGGCAACGACGAATTGGGATACGGTCGACAGCGGCTTCCGCAACCGAATTCCCACCGATGGAACCTTCAAAATGGAGGATTGGCGAGTCTCGACGCATGCCAGTGGCGCCAAGCCGGTGCCCCGTCCAGACACAGAACCGGACATGAACGCCGGCGGCCAGATCGGCCATCTCGGGGTCAAGATGCTGACGTATCGGGTCTTCGGGACATTGACCGACCTGACCGTCAACTATTTCTGGCTGGGCAGTCTGCCATCCGCGAGCGGTCTGGCGGTCGTCGGCGGTATCGCCAGCAGTTCTCTCTACTTCGTCCACGAACTTGTCTGGAGCCGGTTCGAGCAGCCCACGGAACAGGCGAATGCGCTGCCGGGCATCGGCTACGAAGGTCCGCCGCCGGTTCCCGTGCGGCCAGGGAATGTGCTCCGATAGCAGTGCCCGGATTCTGGTCATCCCCTGCCAGGCCGACTGGTCCCGGGGGGCAAGCCGGTTGAGATGCATCAATGCGACCGGACGCCCGTGCCGATAGATGATCCGCCACGATGCCGTGCTTCGAAAGCAGGAGAGTCACATGTTCAAAACGAATGTCGGCGGCTGGGACAAGATTGTCCGTATCGTCATCGGCGTCGGCCTGCTCGCGCTTGGCGCTTTCGGCCCGATCGGTTGGTGGGGGCTGATCGGGCTGGTACCTCTGCTGACTGGCCTGATGGGAAGCTGCCCGCTCTACAGCATCGTGGGAATGAGCACCTGCCCGATCGGGAAAGGCGCGACCTGAGCCGCCAATAGCAACCGCTCGGCTGGTTAAGCGCATGCGTCGGGGCCTGATCGGTGCCATCGCCGCGTTGGGCGTGCTGGCGGCTGCCGGTGTGTGGTTCTGGTCCACGCGTCCCCTCTCCTTGCCGGTTGCGCAGGTGGAGCAGGGTGTCGCCGTCCGCGTCTTCGGCCTCGGCACGATCGAGGCGCAGGTCTCATCCCGCATCGGCTTCGAGGTCGCGGGGACATTGAAAGAGGTGCGTGCCGATCACGGCGATCGGGTCAAGGCGGGGCAGGTCCTCGGCCGCCTTGACACCACCGCGCAGGAAGTGCGGGTCGCCCGGGCCGAGGCTGGCGTGCAGAGTGCCGAGGCCCACCAGGCGCGGGTTACCGCCACCCTGGAACGCGCGACAGCGCAGATGCAGCAAAAGCGAAGCCTTGCGGCCAGGCGGCGAGAACTGGCCGGCCGCGGCACCGCGTCGGTGGAAACCGCCGAAGTGGCGGATACGGAAGCGGCGCTCGCCGTCGCGGATGTCGCGGTCGCAACCGCTGATGTCGCCGTGGCGCGGGCCGCCCTGGCCGAGGCGCGGGCCAATCTGCTGGCCGAACAGACGGCGCTGGCCAAGCACACCATCGCCGCGCCCTACGACGCTCAGATCATCAGCCGGCACCGCGAACCCGGCAGCGCGCTCGGCCCCAGCGAGACCGTCTTCACCCTCATGGATGCCAAGACGATCTGGGCGCTCGCCCATGTGGATGAAGGTCGAGCGGGAAGGATTGAGGAGGGACAGGCGGCGGATGTGCGGCTGCGGTCGTTACCTGGAGAGGTCTTCCCCGGCCGGGTCGTCCGCATCGGTCTGGAAAGCGATCGCGTCACCGAGGAACGGCGCGTCTATGTGCGTTGCGAACGCTGCCCGCCTCGGCCCGTGCTGGGGGAGCAGGTGCAAGTCGAAATCCAGGTCGATCGCCTGGCGCGGGCGCGTCTGGTGCCGGAGGCTGCTGTCGTCGGGTTCGATGGCGCGACCGGCAAGGTCTGGACGATCGACACAGGGACGCTGCGCCAGCGGGATGTCCGCTTCGTTGCTCGCACGCTGGATGCCCGCCTCGCGCTGGACCCGGCGGTGCTGGAGGATTGGGCGGTGGTGACCCGGATTCCGCGGGCGTTGCGGGACGGGTGGGCGGCGCGGGAGCAATGAACCTGGCTCTGCGCGATATCCGCCATAACCTCGGCCGGTTTCTTCTCACCTGCGTCGGACTGTCGCTTCTGCTCGGCGTGGCGCTGGCCATGGTCGGAATCTATGGCGGCGTGGTGGATGAGGCGTTGTCGCTGGCCCGTGGCCTGAAAGCCGATCTCTGGGTCGTCGAAGGCGGCACGCGCGGCCCCTTCGCCGAGGCCAGTCGCATTCCGGGCGATGCGCGGGAGGCCGTGGCGCGCCTGCCGGGCGTGACGGCGGCCGGCAGCGTGACGTTCCAGACCGTGGAGGCTCGCCACGCCGGCGGACCCGGCAGCGCGGCCGCGCCCGACGAGGACACCGTCCGCGAGTACGCCGGGGAGGCAGGGCGACAGCGGATCGGCTCGGTGCTGCGGATGCAGGTGATCGGCTATGAATTGGACAGACCGGGGGGGCCGCCGGGCATCCTGGCGGGGCGCGGCATCGCGCATAGCCGGCTGGAAATGGTGGTGGATCGCGGGGCGGGCGTGCCGGTGGGCGCCATGGTCGACATGGCCGGCGTCGGTTTCCGCGTTGTCGGCCTGACGACGCGGGCAGTTTCGGCCAGCGGCGATCCCTTGGCCTGGATCACCCTGCGCGACAGCCAGGACCTCCAGTTCCGCCTCAGACCCCCAGCCGCTCGGCGGGCGGCGCAGGGCGGGGGCGGCGCGCTGCCGCGTGACACGGTCAACGCCGTGGTCGCCCATCTCTCGCCCCACGCCGCGGTTGACGCGGTCGCGGCGGAAGTCCGGCGCTGGAAGCATTTCGCGGCCCTGACGGGGCAGGAGCAGGAGACGGTCCTGACCAGCAGCCTGGTCGATCGCGCCCGCAAGCAGCTTGGCCTGTTCACGACGGTGCTGCTGCTGGTCTCGGCCGTGATCGTGGCGCTGATCATCTACACGTTGACCATGGACAAGATGCGCGACATCGCGACGCTGAAACTGATCGGCGCACCGGATACCACGATCGTCGCCCTGGTGATGCAGCAGGCCTTGCTGCTGGGCGCGGTCAGTTTTGCTGGCGCCACCGTCCTGCTGTTCGCCGTGAAGGACAATTTCCCGCGTCGGGTGGTGCTGGGGCCCGAGGAAATCGCCGCATTCGGGCTGGTGGTGTTCGTGATCTCGTTGCTCGCGAGCCTATTGGGCGTGCGTTACGCGCTGCGGATCGATCCCGCGCAGGCGCTGGGCGGATGAGCCTGCTGGTGGAACTGGCCGGCATCGCCAAGGGCTTCGGCGCGGGCGAGACGCGGGTGCAGGCTTTGTCCGACATAACCCTGAGCGTGGCGGCCGGGGAAGTGGTCGGGCTGCGCGACCCCTCCGGCAGCGGCAAGTCGACCTTGCTCAATCTGGTGGCCTGCATTCTGGAACCGGACGCGGGTGTCCTGCGGCTGGCGGGGGAGACGGTGTGGGACGGTCAATGGTCGCGCGCGGACCTGCGCGCGCTGCGGCGGGAGAAGATCGGCTTTATCTTCCAGTTTCACAATTTGCTGCCGTTCCTGGACGCGACGGACAATGTCGCGCTGGCTATGACCCTGAACGGGATGCCGCTGGCCGAGGCGCGCACTCAGGCCCGGGCATTGCTGGATTACTTGCAGGTTGGGCGAAGAGCGGTCGCGATGCCATCGAAGTTGTCGGGCGGGGAGGCGCAGCGGGTGGCGATCGCCCGCGCGCTTGCCAATCGTCCGCGCATCATCCTGGCGGATGAGCCCACGGCGGCGCTGGATTCCGAGCGCGCGCGCGTCGTGATGGACCTGCTGCGGCAGGTTGCACAGGAACAGCAGGCGGCGGTGATCGTTGTGACTCACGACGACAAGATTTTTTCCCGGTTCGATCGTCTGGTCAGCCTGCGGGACGGACGGATCGAGGGGGAGGTGGCTGAAACCGACGCCTGACCCCGCGCAACATCAACGCGAACTGAAACGCTGTGGAACCAATCCCAGTGGTGCAAAAACGTTGAAATCTACCATCCATGGCTGGGAGTGCCGGAGTTGAAGAGGGTCTATAACCGCGGCGGCAGCCAACTCTGGCTCAGGCCATTGATATAATTGAATTCATGCCCCCAGCGAAGGTTAGACGTGGGTTCCTTTCCGCACGCCATTCAATCAATCTAACTATCTGATATCGTTTGATTATTTTCTAACGGACCGTGCCAGTCCCCACAATAGTTCCCACATCCAGCACGCGCTTGCCTGATTTGCGGTGCGTCAGCATGACACGGGAACAGGCCCCGGGAGGGTGTTGTCACCGAAGGCCCCCCCTCTGAATTTCATGCCCTTGCGAACGACGGACCCGAACGGTCCGGCTTCCTCCGGTCCCAGAGAGTGACACCCCCCCTACCCTTGGGGACGGTCCGAGCGGGCGGCTCGCCCACCATCAACCGAGCGCTTTCTCCGGATGGAGCAGGTCTCCCCAGTCAGTCCCTATACCCGCTGTTTCAGCGTCTCGCGTGGTTCGCTCCCGCTTGGACAGCCGGCCAACCCGTTCGTGTTGATAGGGAAGCAGAATCGCGGCGGCCCTCAGTCGGAGTGGCATCGGGGCATCGTCGGCGTTCAGCAACGCTAGCAAGAATGCCTGTGCATCGCCGAACCGGTCCTGACCGTCTGGCGGGGTCAGCAGGATCGGCGCCTTCCTCGGTCTGCCCGCTCCCGAGCGGGTCCCGCCTCGGCCGGTTTTCGGCGCTTTGGCAGCCATCGGAATCACGCTCACCGGTTGCTTTCCTTTCAAGAAATCCGCCGGACAGAGGCGCGGCTTTTGATATCCGTATCAAACAGCAGAGAAAAAAATCTCCGCGTAACCCCCAAGGTGCGGTGGAAGGGTCCCCAGTCCAGGGATTTAGACCCCCCCCCTTCAGACGCCCTGTTCTCAGTGTTGCTGCCGCCGGCGCCAGCTACCCAGAGCGTTGCCGCGTTGCACACAACCCAGCAGATATATACTCGACTCTCATATTCATTACATTAAATGATATTCCTGCCCTTCGCCTTGCGAGCGAGGCGGCTTCGTCGTCGTCGGGCGCCGTTTCGTGCGGACATTGCACTTCCCCGTGGCAACGCTGGCAACGGTGGCAACAGTGGCGGATTTCTGCGGATTTCCACCGTTGCCACCGCCGAAAAACTGGTGGCAACGGTGGCAACGCTTTCGGTGGTGGCAACATGCCGCCAGCAACACCCAGGTGTCGGCCGCGATACCCCAGGGGCGGCTCGGACTGGCGGGATCATCGACAGCCGCGCCGAGAATCCGCAGCTTGAATGACGGCGCGTCGCCATATAATGATCCGACCACGCGGAACCACGCCGACGAATTTCAAAGGCGGTCATCGACGTCCCCTGACCCAGGCCGATAGCCGCCCCGCCCGCGCCGGACTACACTCACTATTTCTACAGGTCGTTGATACGACGTCGTCACCGTGCCCATCCAGACGGCTCTATCGGGAAGGCGCGAGGCATGAGTGGGAGGGATGCCATTACCGAGTTCCTGTTCGTCCGTGACGAACCAGCCGTCGTGGACTTCGTCATGGTGCTCGGCGCGCCGTCCCCCAGCGCCATGCAACCCGCCATCAACCTCTACCAGCAAGGCCTGACACGGCGGATCGTCATCACCGGACAGGGGCCGTCGACCGCGGCGACACCGGAATGGGTCGTCTTCAGCCGCCAGGCGCTGGCCGAGGGTATTCCGGAATCCGCCCTGCTGATCGAACGCGAAGCCCGCAACACGCGGGAGAATTTCCTGTTCACGGAACCCCTGATCGCCCACGAGATCGGCTGGGCCAACATCGGATCGATCGCCATCACCACCAAGCCGTTCCATGCGCGTCGAGCATTGATGACCGCGCGGCGGATCTTTCCCCCCCATGTCCGGGTGCTGATGGTTCCTCCTCGTCACCCAGGCGATCTGCAAGCCGATAACTGGTGGCAGACACTCAACGGGCGGACCCGGATCTTCGGAGAGATCAAGCGCATCGGCGAATACGCCCTGCAGGATCACCTGAGTGACGCCTGATAGTCACGCCGAGCATTTTCACCTGGTCGGGATCGGTGGGGTCGGGATGGCCCCGCTCGCGCGCCTGCTGATCGAGGCGGGGCACCAGGTCAGCGGCAGCGACATCGTGGACAGCTCGATCCTCCATGAACTGCGAGGCCTTGGTGTCCGCGTGACGGTGGGACATACGGCCGACGCAGTGGCCGGCGCCGACATCGTCGTCGGCAGCCCGGCCATCCCTTCGCGCAATATCGAACTCAGCGCCGCGCGCGTCTCTGGCGTGCCTGTTCGCATGCGGGCTGAGGCGCTGGCCGACCTGCTGAAAGGCCGGCACGCCATCTGTGTGGCGGGCAGCCACGGCAAGACGACGACTACCGCTATGCTTGCTTCCATCCTGGACCACGCCGGCAAGGCGCCGGGGTTCATGATCGGCGGAATCGCACCCGCGCTGGCTGGCGTCACGGCTCGGCTGGGCCAGCGCAGCCATTTCGTCGTCGAGGCCTGCGAAGCGTTCCGCGCCCTGGATCATTGGCGGCCACACGACTGCCTGATCACCAATATCGATGACGAGCACAGCGATCATTATGGCGGTCATGACCGCCTCCGCGCCGCCTTCGCGGCCATGCTCGACCGGGTTCCGGCCAACGGGATCATCGCGCTGTGCGGCGACGATCATGGCGCGGTGACGCTGGACGCCCAGATAACGCGGCGCGTGGTGACCTATGGTCTCAGCGACGGGAACACGCTGCAAGCCGATCGTATCCAGGCCACGGAAAGGGCGAGCAACTTCCGTGTGCTCGTAAACGGCAAGCCTCGCGGCAGGGTTCGCCTCCCCGTGCCAGGTGTCCACAACGTCCGCAATGCGCTCGGTGCGCTGGCGATCGCACTGGAGATGAACATTCCGTTCGCGACGGCCAACGAAGCGTTGCAGGCCTTCTCCGGTGTCCAGCAGCGATGGGAAAAGATCGGGGAGGCGCTCGGCGTTCGCGTCTTCCACGACTGCGCCCACCATCCGACAGAGATTGAGGCGACCTTGGCCGTCGCACGCGGCGCCGTGGTCGGCGATGGCAGGCTTTTCGTGATGGTGCGACCGCAACTCCACAGCCGGGTCGCCCGTCTGGCAGCCGACTTCGCGACCGCGCTGTCAGCTGCCGACAAGTTGCTGCTGCTGCCGGTTGATCGTGCCGGCGAGGTCACCGCGACCATGGATGGCGACGCCCGGCTGGCCGCGGCGCTGCAAGCCCTCGGCACTGCTTTCCGACGCCTGCCTGGGGCGGATGCACTGCCGGCCGCGGTAGCAGATCGCCTGCGTCAGGGCGATGTACTCGTCACGCTCGGCCCTGGTGATCTTGGCGCCGCCGGCCGAAAGGTGCTGATGGAACTGCACGCACCCCGGCGATTGGCCAAACCGGATGGCCCCGTCCGGCTGGGCCAAACGCCGGCGCTGCTGCACGGATTCTTCGAGCGTCGGGAGGCAATCGCGCCCAACGCGCCCTGCATCGAAGATGACGATCTTGTTTGGACCTATGACGAGATCAATACCTACGCCAATCAGGTCGCCCGCCACCTGATCCGTCTCGGCGTCGGACCAGAGTCCCTGGTCGTCCTGCATCTCGACAAGTCGATGCGCATGCTGGCGTTGCTGCTCGGCGTGCTGAAGGCCGGCGCGGGATATGTCCCGATCGACCCACGCCTTGAACGCGACACGCTGCACGGTCTGATCGAACGCAACCCGGCGGTGCGCTGCATCGTCTCTGATGGAGGCTGGCGCGGTGATGCCGGTACCCTCCTGCACCTCGATACGATCTGGCCGGACATCCTCAACGAAGATCCATCCCCCGTTCCCTGCGATGCCGGTCCGGACAACCTGGCCTACGCGATGTTCACATCAGGCTCGACCGGCACACCGAAGCTGGTGGGCGTCGAGCACCGCAATGTCGTCAACCTGCTGGCCTATGCCACGACCGCGTTGCTTGACGCGGCGGATTTGCGTGTCGTGCCGTTCATCGCCTCCATCGGTTTTGACGCCTCGGTGTACCAGATTTTCACCACTTTGACCCATGGCGGCCTTTTGTTGGTCGAGCGTGACCTGGCCGGGCTGTTACGTTCGCCCAAGCGCGACCGGATCACCAGCCTGGGTACGACCCCGGCAGTGCTACGCCGCATGCTCGATACCGCCGAATTGCCCCCGTCGGTGCGCGTCGTCGGGTTGGGCGGCGATGTCATTCCCGACGCGCTGATCGAAGATATTCGGAAACTGGGCACCGTACGGAAGGCCCTGAACTATTACGGCCCCACCGAGACGACGATCTATTCCACCGTGGCCTGGATGCTCGATCCCCGCGCGCCTTGCCTGGACAGCGCCGCCGGGCGCGTCCTCGGCCGCCCGATCGCCGCCACTCGGGTTTATATCGTTAATAAGGCCGGACGGATCGCGACCCCCGGCAATAGCGGGGAGATCTGCATCGGCGGCGCGGGGGTCGCGCGCGGCTACCTCGGCGCGCCGGAGCTGACCGCGGAACGCTTCGGTCCCGATCCGTTCAGCCCCGATCCGAAGGCCCGCTGGTATCGGACCGGCGATCGTGGGCGCGTGATGGCCGATGGCCGCATCGAATTCCTTGGAAGGATCGATAACCAGTTCAAGCTGCATGGCATGCGGGTCGAAGCGGAGGAGATCGAAGCCCAGATCGCAGCCTGCCCCGGCATCCGGCAAGCCGCGGTCGCGCTGCGGGCGGTGGACGGAGACCAGCCGCGGCTGGTGGTCTTTGCCGTGGCTGACCCAGGTGTCGATCTGGTTCGGCTGAGGGCATTCCTGCGGCCCCGACTGCCACCCCTGATGATCCCGACAGGGCTCGCGCTGCTGGATCAGATGCCGATCACGCCAAACGGCAAGCTGGACCGGGCAGCGTTGACGGGAATCGCCATACCGCCGGTCGAACCAACCCGCGACACATCGCCGCCACGCAACGCCACCGAGGCGCGCTTGCTGGCGATCTGGCGGGAGGTACTGCGGAACGACGAGATCGGCATCGACGATGATTTTTTCACTCTCGGCGGGGACTCACTCTCCTCCGTGCAGATCATCATGATGACCGAGACCGCGTTCGCAACCCGGCTTGATGCCGACGCCTTCGCTGCACTCACCACCATCGCCACATTGGCTGGGCAGGTCGAACGCGCGGCCGGAAAGGTCCCTGCCGCCGCGTCGGATGGCGGCGCGCGGATCACCATCCTGCGCAAGCAATGGATGCATGTCGCCTCGTGGGAAGGTAAGCGCCAGTCGCCAGGATCACTCATCGTCACGCTCAACCCAGCCGGACACCAGGGGGGACTGTTCTGGTGCATGCAGGGGTTTCCGGAATTGCGCGCGCTGGCCGCGGTGCTGGGCGAGGATCAGCCAGTGCATGGTATGCGCTCGGGCCATCTGGTCATGCGGTACACGCCGGAAACGCTCGACATCCTTGCCACCTGCTATGCCGAGGAGATCATGGCCCTGCAACCCGAGGGCACCCTTCGCATCGGCGGCAATTGCCAGGGCGGCACCGTCGCCCGCCTGGTCGCCATGAAGCTGCAGGAACTGGGGCGGCGGATCGACGTCCTGTTTCAGATGGAACTGAATACCTTTCGGGCATTCCAGGGGCGCGTCGCCCTGATCTTCGGGCGTGACAGCATCTTCAACCCCTATCGCGGCGAGGCCGACCCGGATGCTGTCTTCCGTCGTGCCTATCCCGAGGGCTTTACCGTCGACGTGATCGATGGCGCGCATGGAAGCTTCTTCCGCGAACCCAACATCGAAGGATTTGCCGGGGTGTTGCGTCGGTATCTGGTCTAGCGGGAGGTCCCTGGCGGTCAGATCACGCGCGCGAGGCACCGCCACCGCGTGCAATCCAGGCCATTGTCGTCGCGTCCGTGCTCCCGTCCCCGCCGCACGACGTCAAAGCCAGCGTCCCGCAACTGCGTCATGGTCCGTGCCATCGGCACGAAGAATTCAAACCGGCCATTTGGCGCGGTGATCAACGTGCCATCCTCCCCGGTCGGCCCCATCACCATGCGCCCGACGAGCGTGCGGAGCACGTCCGCGCGCTGCCGCTCGTCTGGCAGCAGTGCCACCAGATCCCGGGACATCGGATCCCAGGGCACGCCACAGAACGAAGCGAAGTCGGCAGCCGCGATTGCCGGGTAGTCGGCAAGGCCGGCGCTGTCCGTGACACTTAGCAGCAACAGCCCGCCCGGGTTCAGCACATGCCGCGCCGCGCGCAGCAGCGCCGGTGCCTCATGCGGGGGGGCGCAGTTGAGCAGGAAATCCTGGATGACCAGATCGAAGCGCCCCGGGGGAAACAGCGCGGCCAGATCGCGCGCATCGGCCCTGACGAAATCCATGTCTGGCATCGGCCAGCCGAGGCGGGCATAAATTCCGGGCAGGTCGAGCAGATCCACCGCCGAGACCTGGACCGCCCGCCCGCCCGGCGTGCCCAGGAAGCGACGTAGAGCCGCCGGGTTTCCCGGCGCCGTGCAGCCCTGGAGCAGGCAGCGGCAGTCGATGCCGAGGCTGTCGAGCGTTGCTGGCATATTGGCCAACCGACCGAAGAAATCCAGGCTATCAGCCAGGGTCGGCACGAGCGGCTGCTTGGCCCATGGCCCACGATCCCGCGGCAGGGATGGCGCATAGCGTGCGACGAACTGATCAGCGTTGGCAGAAAAATCCGTCATGGAACCAAGGGACACATCGGGTCGTTTGATAGTTGCGTCTCATGGCTGTGTCAAGAAATAGCGGCCCCCGACATCAGTTCTCAATGCGGACGAATCGCAATCTCAATTCCCGTCCGGCGATGAGCGATAGGCGAGTGTTCGCTGAGTCCGATCCGCCACAGGTCAAAGACAATCGTCCTGCCCGCCCAGGGAGTGGATTTGCAAACCGGCCGATCTC
>CAMATI010000119.1 GCA_945861095.1 Asaia bogorensis
AAATCGCCGCAAAAAGGCAGGGTGGAACAGGGATTACTTGGAGAGCCTGCTCAAACAAACCGCTTGAATCGTTCGAGCGATTCCCCTGATGCCATGCCGATCACCGTCGGACACGAGCATGCCCCTTTTTCACGACACACCCCGATGCAGGCCCCTGCGCGAACCCATGTCACTTTTGTAAGATGCTACTGGCGCGCGGCAGGATCAACAGGGTCGAGCCTGACAAACGGTCAATGTCTGGCTCGGCGTCAGCGAGCGACAACCGATCCGCACAGGACATATAATGTAGTCTCGAGGTTAGATGTTCTTGACACCCCTCACCCAATATGTTCTCTATACGTTCATGTCCGCCGCGCCCAACGCCGCTGAGCCACCCACCAAAACCGGTTCACCCCCCTGCTCGGCCTGCTCGCCCGGATCATCGACTTCGGCCAGGCCCTCGAGGCCTCCCTGCAACGCCAGGACACGCCCATCCCCAGCAGGCCCCTCGCCTGGCGCCATGGCACGATCAACCTCACTTTGATCATCGCCCGCATCACCCGCGGCCTCCTCCTCGCAGCCGGCCTCCAAGCCCGCCTCCTGCGCGCTCGGCCTGCCCGCGCGGCCAACCGACCCTCCCCCACAAATCCAGCCACCCCCAGGCCCCGCCCCATCCGGCTGTCCCAGGCGGAAGACGACGCGGCCTTGCTCCGCGCCATGCCCACGGCGGATGAAATCGCCCGCCGCATCCGCCACCAATCTTCCGGCACGGTCATCGTCGATATTTGCCGAGACCTCGGCATCGACACGACCCACCCGCTCTGGCCCGAAATCCGGAACGCCATAATCGCCCATGGCGGCAGCCTGGCGCGGATGCTGCGCCTATGGATGGCCCAGATGACCGCCCTGTTCGTGCCCCCGCCGCACGCGGGACCAGCGCAACAGGCCTGGGCCGACCCGCTTCCGGCCAGCACCGCCCCCTCCTGATCCCTTCCCCCTGAAATCGCCCGGGCAACGGGGCCACCGCCTGGTGGTCCCGCCGCCCGGATTCGTGCCGTTCGCAACACGCTCCTCGGTTGCAGCAATGCATGCAATTTTATACAGTGCATGCATATCAGGCATTTTAGGCAACCTGCCATCATGGTATCCATCACCGTCCGGAACCTGCCCGAAGAAATCCATCGCGCCCTTCGCGTCCGCGCCGCCCAGCACGGCCGTAGCGCCGAGGCCGAAGTTCGCGCGATCCTCGAACAAGCCGTGAACCCGCCCCAGCGCATTCGTATCGGCGAAGCGATCGCGGCCCTGGCTCGGGACGCTGGCATCACGGACGAGGATATCGCGGCCATCGACCAGACACGGGACCGATCGCCGGCACAGCCGATGACGTTCGAATGATCGTGCTCGACACGAACGTGGTTTCCGAGGCGATGAAGGCCCACGTGGCATCACCCGTGCGGGCTTGGCTGGACGCGCAGGCGGCCGAGACGCTCTACCTCACCAGCGTCACACTGGCCGAGTTGCTGTTCGGCGTCGCCGTCATGCCGTCTGGCCGGCGCAAGGACACCCTCACGCGCGCCTTCGACGCTGTGTTCGGCCTGTTCGGGAGTCGCGTTCTGCCATTCGACGCCGATGCCGCCCACCACTACGCGGCGCTGGCCATCACCGCTCGTACCGCGGGCCGAGGCTTTCCGACACCGGATGGATACATCGCCGCCATCGCCGCATCCCGCGGCTTCATTGTCGCATCCCGGGACACGGCGCCATTTCAGGCCGGCGGGCTACGGGTCATCAACCCCTGGCAAGGCTGATTGACCACAAACGCTACCTCACCGGAACCCCGATCCCCTTCAGCCTGCCATTCGCCCGCCCCGCCCGAGCCTTCAGCCCGTCCAGATACGTGCTGACATCCGTCCCCGGCAGGTTCAGCACCTGGCAGCCCAGCTTCCAATATTCCTCGATCTGGTCTTCCGTCTCGGCCGATCCCCGCGCCAGTTTCCCATGCGCCTTGCACGCCTCCACGATCCGGCGGATCGCGGCGCGGAAAGTCGGGTGTTCCAGTTGCAGGTGGACGCCAAGACGAGCACTCAAATCCGAGTGCCCATAGGCGATCATGTCGATGCCCTCGACGGCGGCGATCGCCTCCACATTCTCCAGCCCCTCCAGGGATTCGATGGACACACAAACAACGATGTTGGCATTGGCCCAGGGCGCGTATTCAACCGCGTGCCGGGCGCCGTAGCCGCGATAGCCGGTGTGCATCCCCTGGCCGGAAATGCCGCGATTGCCGATCGGGGGATACTTCGCCACCTCCACGATGGCGCGGGCTTCGGCCTCCGTGTCGACGTCCGACACCTGGATGCCCATGATCCCCTGATCCAGGATCGCCGGGATCAGGTGAGTGAAAGACTTGTGGATGCGCACGATCGCGGACACGTCGGTGGCCTGGAACCAGCCGGCCAGGTCGGCGATCGTTTCCAGGTCGAAAGCGCCGTGTTCGTGGTCGATCATGCAGTAGTCGAAGCCGGATTCCTGGATGATCCAGGGCACGCCGCGGGATGCGAACTCCTTCAGCCCCGTTCCCAGCGCGGCCCGCCCCTCGCTGACCGCGCGTCTGATGCTGTTGTCCTTGATCATGGTGGGGTTCCCTATGCCGCCAGCCGTTCGCGGGCCGCCGCCTTGATCATGATGGCACCCTTCTCGGCGATCATGATGGTGGGGGCGTTGGTGTTGGTGGATGTGACGGCCGGCATGACGGATGCATCGATGACGCGTAGCCCCTCCATCCCATGCACCCGCAACTGGTCGTCGACGACGGCCAACGGGTGCTGCCCCATCATGGCGGTGCAGCTTGCGTGATAGCAGGTGCCGCCATAGCGACGGGCGTAGTCCAGCAACTCGTCGTCGGTGTGCACGTGCTTGCCGGGCAGGCTTTCGGGTTGGACGTAGCGAGCCAGCGCCGGGGCCTCGAACATACGTCGAGCGAAACGAAGCCCGCCCAGCAGGGCCATGCGGTCGGTCTCGTCGGACAGGTAGCGGGGGTTGATCAGCGGCATGTCCTCGGGGCGGTTGGACTTGGCCCGGACGTAGCCACGGGACAGGGGGCGCATCTGCCAGGCGCCGGCGCTCAGGCCGGGGGTTTCTTCCAGTTCGCCGATCTGGCCGTCCTTGAAGCTGCCGGGGGCGAAGGTGATCTGCATGTCGGAACTGGACGAGGATTCCAGCACCTTGATGGACGCCGCGACCAACGACGGGCTGTAGGTCAGCATGCCCTTGCCCTGGACCATCCAGCGCAGGACCTCGATCGCCAGCGGGATGCCGCGTGCCTTCTCGTTGGCGGTGGCCATGCCGACGACGGGGTAGGACACGCGGGTCTGGAAGTGGTCCTGCATGTTGTGGCCGACGCCCTTCAACTCATGCACGACCGGGACGCCGATGTCGCCCAGGTGTTCGGCATCCCCGACGCCGGACAGTTGCAGGATGTGGGGGGACCCGATGGCGCCGGCGGACAGGATCACCTCCCGCCCCGCCGTGGCGCGCTGGACGGTGCCGCCGCGGGCGAAGTCGACGCCGACGGCGCGTTTGCCCTCGAACACGACGCGATGGACCATGGCGTTGGTGACCAGGGTCAGGTTCCGTCGTGTCAGCGCCTGGGACAGGTAGGTGCGCGCGGCGCTGGCTCGGCGGCGACCGTTGCGGGTCTGCTGACACCAGCCGATCGTGTCGGTGGACCCGTGGGTGATGCCGTTCACGTCCTCCTGGTAGGTCAGGCCGAGTTGCTTGCCGGACTCGACCACTGCCTCGCAGATCGGGGATCGGTCCATGTTCGATGTGTGGAGCGGGCCGTCCTTGCCCCGCACCTCGTTTTCCTGGCCTTCCCAATTCTCGGCCGCCCGGAACAGCGGCAGGCAGTCGTCCCAGCTCCAGCCGCGATTGCCGAGCTGGGACCAGTGGTCGTAGTCCTCGGGTTGGCCGCGGATGTAGATCAGACCGTTGATCGAAGACGACCCTCCAACCACCCTCCCCCGCGTATAAACGATCGCTCGGCCGTTCGTTCCTGGATCGGGTTCCGAACGATACTTCCATGTCAGCTTGTCGTGGTCGAGCATCTTGAAGAAGCCCGCGGGAACGTGGATCAGCGGGTTGTAGTCCTTGCCGCCGGCCTCGATCAGGATGACGGAGGTGTTGGGGTCCTCGGTCAGGCGGGTCGCCAGGACGCAGCCCGCCGATCCGGCGCCGACGATCACAAAGTCTGCTTGCATGATTTCCTGCCTTGAGTCGGTGTTGATTGCGGGGAGTGTGCCCCGGGTTGCCGCCTTGGCCAAGCCAGGGCGCTACAATCTGTGATCAGGCAGAGCCGGACGCGTTGGAGATGGATCCCGGCGCCGGACGCGTTTTGGGCAATGCCCCGGTTCCCGCGCGCCTTGGACGATCGCGTCGCGCCAGAGTACACGGGGCCAGAGTACACGGGGCCGGAGTGCACTGGGCCGGGGACGTTCTTACGTTTGCCCTTTCCCCCCACCATTCCGCCCCGGCGCAAACTGCCCTACGCTGCACGCGTCAGCATTCGGGAGGACACCACCATGATCATCGAAATGCGTACCTATACGCTCCAGCCAGGCACCCTGGCCGAGGTTGAGAAGCGCTTCGGGGAAGCGCTGCCAATCCGCGAGAAGCTCTCCAAGCTCGCCGCGTTCTGGCACACTGAAGTCGGGCCGCTGAACCAGATTATCCATGTCTGGGCCTATGACAGTTTCGAGCATCGCACCGCCGTGCGCGCCGCCGCGTCCAAGGAACCCGGCTGGCCGCCGCCGATCCGCGAATTCGTGACCAACCAGGAAAGCGAGGTGTTCATTCCGGCGCCGTTCAGCCCGGCCTTGACCCCGCGGCAGATCGGACCGCTGTTCGAAATCCGCCAGTACACGCTGACCGCCGGGTCCATTCCAGGCCTGATCGAGCGCTGGTCGGAGAAGGTCGAGGGACGCCAGAAACTCTCGCCCCTGGTTGCCGGCATGTATTCCGAGTTCGGTGCGCTGAACAAATGGGTCCATATCTGGGCCTACAAGGACGCCAACGAACGTGCGAGCGTCCGCGCCGCGGCGTCCGCGGGCGGTAACTGGCCGGCCCGCAACCCGCCGGGCGTGGTGGTCAAGCAGGAGAATTCGTTCGTGATGCCGGCGGCGTTCTCGCCGATCCGCTAGACCGGGTTCACGCCGCCGGGAAGCGGCGAGCCGCTCTGGTTTCTTGCCTGATCGCGGTAGGGGTGCCCGGTAGTGGGAGTCCCTGCCGCGATTGGTTGGCATGTTTCACGCACTGTTGCGTTCCGCCCAGCCTGATCATGCTCCGGCCTGATCATGCTCCAGCGTTACACGCGCGATCGGGTGCGATCGGGTCGCCCCGCCCGGCGCGGTATCGGTCAATGCGCGGACGGGCCGATCTTGCCGCGAAACACCCGATAGACGCCGATCGTATAGGCACCGGTCAGCGGCAACACCACCAGCCCCGCCCCCCAGAACAGAAACGACAAGGACGCCTCGGGCGCCGCGGCGTCGCGCACGGTCAGCGAATACGGGATCATATAAGGCCAGAACAGCACCGCCAGGGTCAGAAAAGCGGCGACGAAGAACAGCGTGCTCATCAGGAACGGCCAGTGATCGCCCCGCGCGCGCCCGCCGAACACGGCCGAGGCCATTGCCAGCACCGCGATCGCCGGAAACACCGCCCCCCATAACCGATCGGGCAGATGCGGCGCGATGCGGGCACGATCGCCGAGGGAAACCGTCGCGGCGACGGCCAGCACCACCAGCACGGCCAGGGCCAGGCGTGGGATCAAGCGACGCGCCCAGTCATGGATGTCGCCTTCCGTCTTCCAGACGATCCAACCGGCGCCCAGCAGCGCATAGCCCAACATCAGCCCAACGCCACTAAGGATCGGCAGCGGCGCCAGCCACTCGAACGGGCCGCCGGAATACTGGCCATCGGTCACCGGGATGCCGCGGATCATGGTGCCGATCGCGGCGCCCTGCACGAAGGCCACGACGCCGGAGCCGACGCAAAAGCCGATATCCCATAGCCAGCGCGCGGTCCCGTGCACGCGGAATTCGAACGCCACGCCGCGAAAGATCAGGCCGAACATCAACAGCATGACGGGAAAGTAAAAAGCCGGCAGGAACACCGCGTAAACCGCCGGAAAAGCCGCGAACAGAGTGGTGGCGACGACCACCAGCCAGGTCTCGTTGCCATCCCAGAAGGGCGAGATCGTTGCAATCATGTGGTCGCGGCGCGCGTCGTCGCCAGCGGCGCCGAACAGGATCCCGACGCCAAGATCGAAGCCGTCCAGCACGACGTAGAGCATGATCGCAACCCCGACCACACCCACCCAGAACAGCGCCAACAGGGATGCGTCCATCGCCGTTACTCCCCCGACCCGATACCGGGCGCACGCACCATCGACCAGGGCTTGGACCGTAGAGCCCCCGACTTGACACGATCGCGCGGGTTGGTCTCCCCGCCCCAGCCGGCCAATCGGACGACATGCGCCATCGCGGTCCGAAGGTCCGGATCGGGCGGAACGGCTTCACGCCCGCCGCCAAATCCGATCGTCCCAACCACGCGCTGGCAAACCCCGCTCGGCGTCATGGCGCGCGGTCGTCGACCGAAGTGCCTTGGACGGCAACGGCCAAGGGGCGGCCCGACGTGACACTGGCCCCGACAGCCGGATCGCTGCCCGGCCCGTCGCGCAACAAACGCCAGATGTAATACAGCCCGAAGCTGTAGATCACCGCATAGACCAGCACGTAGCCCGCCAGGGAAACCGCCACCATGCCTCCCGTCAGCGACGGGGTGACGGCATCCTTGGTGCGCAACAGGCCATAGACCACCCAGGGCTGACGTCCGACCTCCGCGGTGAACCAACCGGCCAGCACGGCCACGAAGCCGCTCGGGAACGACCAAAAGGCGATACGCAGGAACCAGCGCGATCGATCGAGGCGGCCGAACCAGTCCAGCACCACGCCGACCCAGGACACCGCCCACATCAGCAGGCCCAGGCCCACCATCAGGCGGAAGGTCAGGAACGGGATCAAGACGGGGGGGCGGTCCTCCGGCGGGAAGGTGGTCAGGCCGACCTCCTGGGAATCCCAGGTGCCGGACGCGATGAAACTGCCCAGTCTGGGGATGCTGATCTCGAACAGATTGCGCTCGTTCGCCGCATCGGGGATGGCGAACAGCACCTCCCGCGCCGGTTGTTCGGTGTGCCAACGTGCCTCGATGACCGCGAATTTGGCGGGTTGGTATTTGTGCACGTAGTTGCCGGTTTCATGCCCGACCAGCATCTGGATCGGGATGATCGCGGCCACCAGAGCCAGCCCCCAGCGCAGCATCATCCGCGATTCCGCGTCGGATTGGCCACGCAGCAGATGCCAGGCGCCGGTGGCCAGGATGCTCATGCCCGAGGTCAGGAACGCCGCCAGCAGCATATGCGGCCAGCGCACCATGACGATCGGACCGAACACAATCGTTGCCCAATCGGCCGGAATGATCTTGCCGTCGACGATGGCATGGCCCACCGGGACCTGCATCCAACTGTTGTTGCACATGATCCAGAAAGAGGAGAACATCGTGCCCAGCGAAACCATGCAACAGGCAAACAGGTAGAAGCGCGGCGAGACCTTGTCGCGTCCCAGCAGCATGACACCAAAGAACGTGGCTTCCAGCAGAAAGGCGGTGAAACCTTCGTAGCCCAGCAACGGCCCCATGATGGATCCGGTGCGTTCCGACAGCACGCTCCAGTTGGTGCCGATCTGGAACGCCATGACGATGCCGCTGACCACGCCCATGCCGAAGGACAGCGCGAAAATTTTCAGCCAGAAATCGAATACCCGGCGATACACCGGCTTGCCGGTGGCCAGTCGCATGGCCTCGATGGTGGCAAGCCACGCCGCGAGGCCGATGGTGAAGGAGGGGAAGATGATGTGGAAACTGATGAGGAACGCGAATTGCACGCGTGACAGCAGGACCGGATCGAAGTCCATCACCCCTCTCCTTCCAGGCCGTCAGCGGCCGCCTGCCGCGGCGGTGGGAACCCGTCCCTTATGGCATGGCCGGCTCCGGAACGGAAACCCGGGGCGCGATGCCCCGGGGGCGCAGCCGAATCCCGTCGTTACTGCATGAACCAGCCGTGGGATACCACCATCGATTGGCCGGTCAGCGCATTGGTGCGCGCGGCGGCGAAATACAGCACCGCGTCGGCGACGTCGTCGGTGGTGGTGAACTCCCCGTCCACGGTTTCCTTCAACATGATGTTGCGCACCACCTCTTCCTCGGTGATGCCGAACTCGGCCGCCTGCTCCGGGATCTGTTTTTGCACCAGCGGGGTCAGCACGAAGCCGGGGCACACGACATTGGCGGTGACATTGTGTTCGGCGCCTTCCTTGGCCAGCACCTTGGCCAGTCCGATCAGCCCGTGCTTGGCGGTGACATAAGGGGCCTTCAGTTTCGAGGCCTCCTTGGAATGCACCGAGCCCATGTAGATCACGCGGCCATACTTGGCGGCATACATGTGCTTCAGGCAGGCACGCGTGGTCAGGAAGGCGCCATCCAGGTGGATCGCCAGCATCAGCTTCCAGTCCTTCAGGGAAAACTCCTGGATCGGCCGGACGATCTGGATGCCGGCATTGCTGACCAGAATGTCGACCTTGCCATATTTCGCGACCGTATCGGCGACACCTTTGTCCACCGCGTCCTCGTCGGTCACGTTCATCGCCACGGCGAACGCATCCGCGCCGGTGGCCTTGATCTCGGCGGCGGTCGCCTCGGCCGCGGCCAGATTGAGGTCGGCGATCACCGGAATGCCGCCTTCCGCCGCCAACCGCACGGCGATTTCCTTGCCGATACCGCTCGCGGCCCCGGTGATGATCCCAACCTTGCCGTCAAAACGCGCCATCATCGTTCTCCTTGTAGCAGCTTTGCGAGCACCAGGTTCAGGCGTCCCGCAGGTAGTCGAACACGACCTCTCCCAGCCCCAGGGTCAGGTCGGTTACGAAATGGCTGGCCGACACCACCTCTCGCACCGGCAGGCGCGCGACGTCGCATTGCACGTGCTGAAAGAGCTGGATCGCCGCCGGACCGGACCAGGCGCCCTTCACCGTCACGTCGTGCGTGTAATAGCGCACCAATTCGCAGATGCGCGGTGTGCAGTCCACATGCGGAATGATCTTGATCATGAAGTTGGGCTTGGCCAGGCTTTGCAGCAACGGCGCATGGTCCATCTCCCGATGCTTGTAACCCATGGTCGCGGACACGCACAGCACGGATCCATAGTGCAAAGTGCAGACCAATGTTTCGTTTTCATGCGTGATTCTCGGCGTCGCCAGCTTCTTGGGAAACCCCCAGATTTCGCGCCCGCCGGCGATCGGGGAATTGTCGTCCAGATACATGGCATGGACGTAGCCGCCTTCCTGGACGGTCCCGTCGGCATCGCGAAAGCGGACAGGGATCACCTGTCCGGTTTCGGTGTAGTCGCCGAAGCCGGTGGAATCGGGCATCCGGATGAATTCGTAGTTCACCGTGTCGCCGATCACCTCCAACGGTTCCGGCACCAGCGCCCGCAGGACATCCGGATCGGTCCGGTAGCGGATGATCACGAATTCGCGATTGTAGAACTTGTAGGGACCGCGCGGAAACGAAGGGTTGTGCAACGGCATCGCAAAGGCATTCGCACGCACATCGGCCAGCTTCATCGTCATCGTCTCCGTAACGGCAGGGGACCCTGGGGCGGGGGGCCTACGCGCGTCCCTGATAGGCAAGGTCGAAGGTAAACACGCCGTCGGGGCTTTCCGGGCGGGCCAGCACTTCCGGATGCCGCAACGTCCGCACCGCGTCGTTGTAGCCGGTCGTCCAATGATCCTCCATCGTTCGTCGAGAGAACTCGAAATCCTTCGACGCACCCTCATAATTCCGGGCGTGATAGATCAATTGAATGATGTTGAAGACCTTTTCA
This sequence comes from Asaia bogorensis, assembly GCA_945861095.1. Taxonomy (GTDB): domain Bacteria; phylum Pseudomonadota; class Alphaproteobacteria; order Acetobacterales; family Acetobacteraceae; genus Rhodopila. The sequence goes on from CAMATI010000119.1 coordinate 9,977, forward strand.
TCGGCCTCACTGGCAAGGATCTGACCCTCCGGCGTCGCATGCAGCGCGTCCGGCATGTCCTTCATCAGCTTCGCATAGGCCCGCCGCAGCACCTGCTGGCGGCGGAACCAATCCGTGGACGCGCGGGTGCGGCTGGAAAACCGGATTTCCTTCTGGCGCACATCGGCTTCGATCAGGTTGCGCGGCATCTCCCCGCGGGCATTCCAGAGGTCGACCTGAAAGGCCAGAGTATCGGCGCGTGGACGACTGCCGAGCACCCAGTCGAGCGGCGTGTTGGAGACGATGCCGCCGTCCCAGTAGTGCTCGCCTTCGATTTCGGTGGCGGGAAAGCCGGGCGGCAGGGACCCGCTGGCCATGATGTGCTCCGGGCGGATCGTATGGGTGGTGCTGTCGAAATAGACGAAATTCCCGGTCCGCACGTTCACCGCGCCGACGCTGAACCGCATCGCGTGGGCGTTGATCCGGTCGAAATCGATCAACCGCTCCAGCAGCGCCTTCAGCGGGGTTACGTCGTAGAAACTCAGCGCTTCCGGCGATCCCGCGGGTTGCAGGAACGGCGGCGGAAACCGCGGCTTGAAGAAGTCCGGCGCGCCGAACAGCAGGGTCCCGAAGGCGCGCGCCTGATTGATCATGATGCGATTCAGGTCGCCCTTGATCTCCCCATCCGACCACATGGCCGGGCCGATCGGCGATTCACTCACCGTCTCCCAGAACTGACGCAGTTTCGTCACGCGCTGTTCCGGCGGATTGCCCGCGATCAAACCCGCGTTGATGGCGCCGATGGAGATCCCGGCGACCCAATCAGGCTCCAGATGCGCTTCGCTCAGCGCCTGATAGACCCCGCCCTGATAGGCACCCAGCGCACCGCCGCCTTGGAGGAGAAGGGCGATTCGTTCAAACGGGGGGCGGTCCAGCCCGAGATGGGTCTTGCGTTTCGCCAACGGTCGGTGGGCCATGCGCGTCCGGACTCCCGTTCTGCCCCGAAGGCCCGGACCGACCCGGCCCTTCTTCGCAGATGCAGCATGACCTTGGGTCCACCCGCTCGGCCAGGTCAAGAGAATCCTTCGCAACACCTCCGTGAAGCGGCAGCGCAAGGAACGCGCGTGGAATCGGCTACTCCATCACCCAGCCGCGGTCCTTTTTCAGCACCGGCACATGGGTCTGTTCGGCCCGTTGCGCGTCCGTCATGCCCAGCCAGATCTGCAAGCGTTCCAGCACCCGGCGCGTCGGCACGGCCAGGTCGAGCGCCATCGCCTCGCTCATGCCGAAGAAGCGCAAATTGTCCAATTCCCCATCGCCGCCCAGTTCGCCCGACACATGCTCCGCGCGGACGATCAGAAAGCGGGCGTTGAACCGGATCGGGTTGGACGGCGGCGTGATGGCACGGGCCAGATACTCCAACCCGTGCAGGCGGGCCGGATGCCCCAAGGTAAGGCCGGTTTCCTCATGCAATTCCCGGGCGGCGGCGACGCCCAGACCGTGCGCCAGATGCTGGTTGGCGGTCTTGCGCAGCAACCGCTCGGTCACCGGCGACAGCGGTGTTTCGCACGGCGCGGTCAGGTCCGCGGCGTCCACCCGCCCACCCGGAAACACCAGGCGGTTAGGCATGAAGCGATGCCTCGACCCGCGCATGCCCATCAGCATTTCCGGCTCACTGCCGCTGGTTCGCAGCACCAGCAGGCTGGCTGCGTGGCGGGCGCGGACGGTGCGGGGCCTCGGCGGTTCCGAATTATCGACCAGGGTCGCGTGGCGGGCGTGGTCCTCAGGCAAGATCGAACCCCTTGGTCTTGAGGTAGGCGCCGAACCCGAAACGCTCCGGCACCGACAACTGGCGCGCGACGTTCTCGCTCCAGCCCACGCCATCGCGTGGGGGGTAGACGTCGTTGTTCTTCAAGCCGCCGGCGGCCACCGGGTCGCGGGCGCGCCGGCGATCATCGTAGGCGGCAATGTCTTGCGGCAGGGCGCTGTCGTCGTAGCGTTCGCGATGTACGACGACGGACGGGGGCAGGCGCATGGAAACCGGGCGGCGGAACACCGGCCAGCCGACGGACAGACCGGCCACGGGGTAGACGCCGGATGGCAGGCCCAGCAACGGCGACACACGTTCGATATGGCTGCGCACATAGCTGATGGGGCAGGTGCCGAGCCCGACGGCTTCCGCGGCGGCCATGAACTGCGCCATGGCGAGGCTGCAATCGACGGCCGTGTTGAGGAACGTGTCCATGTTGTTGTTGGCGTGCGCCATGTCGTGCATGTCGCACAGGCGCTGGCCGCGCCGCATGTCGCCGCACCAGACCAGGAACACGGGCGCGGTGGCGATCCAGTCCATGGTGCCGATCCAGTCGGCGATCTGCTTGATGCGCGGGGCGTCCCGCATCACCACGACGGAATATTGCTGCAAATCCGATTTGGCGGGCGCCGATTGGGCGGCGGCCAGCAACGCATCCAGCAGCGAATCGGGAACCGGCTGTTCGGTGTAGCGGCGCACCACCCGCCGATCGAGCAAGGGTGCGATCTCATCGGGCACTTCAGTACCCGGCAGGTCCATCCCGAACCGTGCCCGCAGCAAATCGCCTCCGTCCGCCATCCGATCCTCCCACGTGGTTTACCCCACCCTGATAGCCTTGACGGAACCTGGCTCGGGCGCAAGGTCGGGGGGATATAGAGCGGCTTCGGTGCGGTCAGGCTACCGGGTGATCAGGGCGCCTGGGGTGGCCGTTTCAGGCGGAAGTCGCGGCCGAACGACGGCGGCGGGCGACCGCCAGCAGACCCAAACCACTTCCGAGGACGGCGAGGCTCATGGGTTCCGGTGCGTCGATCGCGAAGTCCTCATTGAAAGCCTGGTCGCCTCCGCGGAACAGAATCGCGCAAACTCCTCCGGGCCCACCGAACGCGTTGGCGAAGGCGGTGCCGCAGCGCGCGCCCAGGATTTCTGTGAACTGGCCATCGATCATGGCGCCCAAGGAAATGAAGGCATCACCGGCGGCGGACCCGTCCGGGAGGAGGAACGTCGAGGCACCTTCCCCGTTTGGATCGACGACATAGGTCAACTGGAAGTAGTCGTCGAAATCGAGGTCGAACGACAGAGTGGCAAACGGGTTGGTGAAATCGTCTGAAAAGCCGCTGAATGCCCCGATCAGGGAATTGCCGGTAAACGACACGCTGACGGATGTGATTTCCGTAGGCTCCGGCACGCATCCACAATCCGGGGGATAGAAGCCGAATATGACGCCATCGCTGTTGGTGTCGGCCCCCTCGAACGTCACGGTCAGCGAGGCATTGTCGGTGAAGCGGTCGATCGTGAACACAAACGCCGCGGAGGCCGGGCTGCCGGTCCAGGCGCCGGCGACGCAGATCCCCAGGGAGAGCAGCAACAGGGTCGAAAGGCGCGTCATGGCCGATGGAACTCCCAAAAGGATCCGGAAACAGCAGGACCCAGCAACAGACGGACCCGCGAACGGTGGGACCGGCAAATACGAACAGGCGGCACGCGATCGACGGGTCTCCCCACCGAGTTGCGATATTCCAATAATTCAGCCGATGTCGCAATCGCGTTGTTGGAATTAGCACCAACCGGCCGAAACAGTGACGCATCGGCGTTGCGACCCCGCCATGGCGGCCCCACGGGTCAAGCCCGAGGTCAGACTCCCCGCCGCCATCCACGCCTTGCGAGGTTGCGGGGCATGGGAAACCCGTGGGTGCCGGCCTACGCCGGCATGACGGGGAGGCACTGACAGGAGAGCCAATGCTTCTGTCGGTTGGTACAATCTGGCGCTCGCGGCGTTAATTGTCGCCAACCTGACGGGTGCGCGCCGGACCTTCCTCAAGCGCCCGTTTTGAAGCCCGGAAAGACCACGCGGGCTACGAATCGGGTGAAAGCGGACACGGCAGTTGGGCCAGAAGGCGCCGGCGGAGCCACGCCGCGCCAGACCCGCGGGGGCCGGCGATCCGCATCCCGCCGATCCGCACGACCGGCATTGCTGTTGCCTGTTCGGCACCCTTGCCGGAACGCCGCCTTCGCGCAAGGTTAGGCACAACCTGGAGGGAACCGACCATGCCTGCACCGTACGCCACGCACCGCGCCCAGATCAAAGCGATCCTGCAATCCTGGGGCATGCCGGACGACAACGCGGACATTACCGCCGACATCCTGTCCTGGGCGGATCTGCACGGCGTGGACAGCCACGGCATGTCGATGATCCCCGGCTATGACGGCCTCCGCCGCTCGGGCCGAGCGAAGATGGACGCTCGGCCTAAGATCGTGCGCGAGTCGCCGGTTTCGGCGCTGGTCGATGCGGGTGGCGGGCTGGGCCATGTGCCGTCGCATTTCGCCATGAGCGTGGCGATCGAGAAAGCGAAGAAGACCGGGATGGCGATCGCGGCGGTCAACAATTCCGCGCATTTCGGCGCGACGGGATACTACACGCTGATGGCGGCGAAGGCGGGGCTGATCGGGATGGCCGGGACATCCGCGTCCGGCATCCAGGTGGCGCCGACCGGCGGCAAGCAGGCGCGCCTGGGCACCGATCCGTGGTCGTTCGCGGCGCCGTCCGCCGATGGCGTGCCATTCCTGCTGGACATGGCCACGACCACGGTGGCGGCCGGGCGCATCCGCAACAAGGCGAACGAGGGTCTTCCGACCCCGGATGGCTGGGTGCTGGACAGTGAGGGCGAACCGTCCAACGACCCGCTGGTGGCGAAGGAGAAAGGCGGCTTCCTGACGTCTCTGGGCGGGTCGCCAGAGAATTCCTCCTACAAAGGCTATGGGCTGTCGGCGATGGTGAACATCCTGGGATCTTGCCTGTCGGGCGCCACTCTGATCACCGATCCGATGCACACGAAGAAGCCCCAGGGCATGGATATCGGCCACTTCTTCATGGCGATCGACCCGAGTCTGTTCCGTGACAACGACGATTTCGAGAAGGACGTGGCGCAGTTCTGCGGCGATCTGCGCGCAACGACGCCGATCGATCCGGCAAAACCGGTGATGGTGGCGGGCGACCCGCAATGGGCCTACGCGAAGCAGCGGATGGAAAATGGCATTCCGGTGGGTCCGGGCCTGTTGCAGCAGGTGCGCCAGATCGCGCAGGCGTCCGCCGCGGCGTGGCTGCTGGATTGATCGCCGGGAGAATACTCTCCCCCTCCCGCAAGGGGAGGGGGGGGGAATTTTCTCCACGACGTGAAATCCGACCGCCGATCTAACGTCGGACCCGGTTGCGCGTTATAGCGTCGATCCGCCGTCGATCGCGACTTCCGCGCCAGTGCAGTAGCTGCTTTCGTCCGACAGCAGGAACAGCACCAGATTGGCGATCTCATCGACCGTGCCCATCCGCTTCATCGGCACCATTTCCAACCGAGCCGCGTTCTGTTCCGGCGTGCGGACATGCAGCATCTCGGTGTCGATCGGCCCGGGATGGATCGAGTTCACCCGGATCTTCTTCGGTGCGAGGTCCAAAGCCGCCGCCTTGGTCATGCCGCGCAACGCCCATTTCGTGGCGCTGTAGGCGAGCGCGCCAGGCGACCCGCGCAGGCCGGCGGTCGAGGAGATGTTGACGATCGACCCTCCGCCCGATTTCTCCATCAACGGCACCACCGCTTTCATGCCGATGAAGCAGCCGAGCTGATTGACTCGCATGTGACGTTCGAACATCGCGACGTCGGTTTCCATCAGGGTGGCGGGCTGGTAAATGCCGGCGTTGTTGACCATCCCGTGCAGTCCGCCCAGCGCCGTGGCGGCGGCGATGGCGCGCGCCCAGTCGGTTTCGAGGGTCACATCATGGCGCACGAACGACGCCGATTGTCCCAGTTCCGCCGCCAGCGCGCGCCCTTGATCCTCCAGCAGATCGCCGATCACGACACGGGCGCCTTCCGCCACGCACAGGCGGGCTTCAGCCGCGCCCTGGCCACGGGCGCCACCACTGATCAGAATGACCTTGTCCTTGAGACGGTTCATACGTTCCTCCTTTTGGTTCCGCAGGCTGTGAATAAGCACGGAACGGTCGGGGCATCAAAGTTGGAAGGATGTCCTGGCGATCGGCCCCCGGCCGGTCGGCGCCCTCTCCACCACGCCAAGGGGTCCGCGAGTCTGTAAACAGAGGCGTCACGCAAGTCTACGTGGCAAAAAATTTCTGCCGCGTAATGCCAACCGGCCGAAAAATTGACCTACGGCGTCCCCTGACCATCATTGCCGGGTCAAGCTCGGCCACCACGGTGGAGGCTGTGCATCGGTCAATCTTTCAGCCGGTTGGTATAAGGCGTCCTCTTCCAAAAGCGGGGCAGCCCTGTTCCGATATTGCCGGTCGCAATACTCGAAACAGAACCGCCGATCGATCGTTGGTTACTGGGTCTTCTGCATCTTCTCCAACACCTGGCCGATCGAGAAGCTGGCTGCCTTCTGCCGCGGCGGGAATTCCTGGAATGTGGCCAGGAAGTCGCCGACATATTTCTGTGCTGGCACCAGGAGATACGCGCGGTCCAACAGCCAGTCGTAATAGGTGTTTGAGGTGATCGGCGCGCGCTCGAACGGATCGGTGCGGAGATTGAAGATATAGGGTACGCGCGGGTGCTCGAACTCCTGCTGCCAGACGCGCAGCGTGCCGGGCGCCGTCTGGATCGCGAAGGCGATCTTCCAGTTGTCGTAGCGCAACCCCATCAGGTCGCCCTCGTCCGAGAAGTAAAAGAAGCTTTCGCGCGGGCCTTTGGGTGTCTGGCCGGTCAGATGGGGCAGGAAGTTGTAGCCATCCAGATGGACTTTGTAGGTCATGTTGCCGACCTTATAGCCGGTCAGCAGCTTCTCCTTAACGTCGGGCATGCCGGCGGCGGCCACCAAGGTCGGCAGCCAGTCGAGATGCGATATGATTTCATTGGAAACCGTACCCGGCTTGATCTTGCCGGGCCAGCACACCATCGCCGGCACGCGGAAGGCGCCT
>CAMATI010000120.1 GCA_945861095.1 Asaia bogorensis
ACCGCTTTTTGTATCAGGCTGGGTTACGTGACTCGAGGTATGACCCGGTCAGTTGGGCCAGCTTCCCGTTGCAGGTGGCGGGGCGACTTGGCATCCAAACCTACTGCCTTGGAATCACAGGAGAAAAAATGAGGGGATGGCTGAGGGCCAGGGCGGCATTCAGGAACGGTGCCGCGCGCCGGAACGGATGCGGGCGCAACCGCGCCGCCCAGTCGGCGACCTTGCGGTTGCGCAGAGGCATGCGGCGGCGATCGACCTCCCGATTGATGGTAGAAAGAAACGTCTCCAATACGAAGGCCGGACCGAACGCGACGTCGCTGCCATTCGGTTGGCGGATCGTGAACAGCTTGGAGCGGATGATGACCATCGCCCCGGTGCCGGCGATCAGCGCCTGCGCCGCCAGGCTGTCGGTCGGGGCCTTGAAGCCCGGAAAGTCGAAATGGCGAAGCAGAAACAGGGCCAGCACGGCCGCCAGCCCGTTGCAGATCATGTAGACGATGCCTGGTGCGCTGCCGGCCGCGTCGCGCGGATTGTCGCGGTATCGGGACAGGAGTTCCGTCGCGCCCACCATGCCGCCGATCAGGAATGTGGCGGCCCAGGTGGCGATCTGGTCCATTTTCGCAACCAGGCTTGGCAATCCGCCCCCGATCGGGGACAGCCAGGCGAGCAGGGCACCCGCGATCAGCAGGATCAGGATGCTCAACAGGACAATGCCGTCGGCGCTGGCTGCTTTGCCTCGCTCGCCCGATCCGCTCATGAATCCGCCTCAGGTCGCTCTGGTCGGAACATGCGTTTCAGGCCCCTTTGGGCGTGACCGACAGGCCATAGCGGGTGATGGCATAGAGCGGATCGCCATAGACGGCGTCCCGGCCGGCCGTTTCGACGAAACGCTGCTCATAGGCCTCGGCCAGCGCGAGTTCGAAGTCGGGAAAGACGCCAGTGGTGCCCATGTCCTTCTGCACCCGTTCGAACAGCGGCCGTGGCGGCATCGGATCGGCCGGATTGATGGCCAGGACGCGCAACAAAGCCGGCCCATAGGTCAGGAAGGCGCGCTTGCGGTCCACGGCCTCCGGGCCGGGCACACTGCTGCTGCTGGCCGCGGTGGCGAAGGGCGCGGCGGTCTGGCGAGCAATGTCACGCTCCTCCTGGACCTTGAAACCCTCGCTCAGGAATTCGACGCCAAGTTTGCGTTTGATGGCCATTGTTGTGCCTCGTGGTGGAGGATTGGGGGCCGTAACGCCGGTTGCGTCAAGCCCGCCGGCGGGTCTTCTTCGTCGGCGCCGCCCGCTCCAACAGCGGCGCCAGGAAATGTCCGGTGTGGCTGGCGGGGGTGGCAGCGATGTCTTCGGGCGTGCCCTCGGCCACGATGCGCCCGCCGCCATCACCGCCTTCCGGTCCGAGGTCGAGAATCCAGTCGGCGGTCTTGATGACCTCCAGGTTGTGTTCGATCACCACCACGGTGTTGCCCTGATCGACCAGCGCGTGCAGGACTTCCAGCAGTTTACGCACGTCCTCGAAATGCAGGCCGGTGGTCGGCTCGTCCAGGATGTACAACGTCCGCCCTGTCGCTCGGCGGGCGAGCTCCTTCGACAGCTTGATACGTTGCGCCTCCCCGCCGGAGAGCGTGGTGGCCTGCTGGCCCAGCGCGATGTAGCCCAGGCCGACCTGCTGAAGGATTTTCAGCCGGTCATGGATGCGGGTCTGGGCGCTGAAATACGGCACGGCCTCGTCCACCGAGAGTTCCAGGACTTCCGCGATCGACTTGTCGCGGAACTTGATTTCCAGGGTTTCGCGGTTGTAGCGCTTGCCCTTGCAGGTGTCGCAGGTGACGTAGACGTCGGGCAGGAAGTGCATTTCTATTTTCAGCAGACCGTCGCCCTGGCACGCCTCGCACCGCCCGCCCTTCACGTTGAAGCTGAACCGGCCGGGTTTGTAACCGCGAGCGCGACTCTCCGGCAGTTCGGCGAACCAGTCGCGGATCGGGGCAAACAGGTCGGTATAGGTGGCGGGGTTGGACCGCGGGGTGCGCCCGATCGGGGACTGGTCGATGTCGATGATCTTGTCCAACAGGTCGATGCCGTCGATCCGGTCATGCGCGGTGGGCACCTCACCAGAGCCCATCAGGCGGCGCGCGGCGGCCTTGTAGAGGGTGTCGATCACCAAAGTGGATTTGCCGCCGCCGGACACGCCGGTGACGCAGGTGAAGGTGCCCAGAGGAAACCCGGCGTCGATGTTCTTCAGATTGTTGCCGCTGGCGCCGATCACCCGGACGATCCGGTCCTTCTGCACCGGGCGGCGCATCGGCGGCACCTCGATCCGCTTGCGGCCCGACAGATAGTCCCCGGTCAGCGATTTCGGATTGGCGGAGACCTCGAGCGGCGTGCCTTCCGCGATCACCCGCCCGCCATTGACGCCGGCGGCGGGGCCCATGTCGATCAGATGATCGGCGGCGCGGATCGCGTCCTCGTCATGTTCCACCACCAGCACCGTGTTGCCCAGGTCGCGCAGGCGGCGCAGCGTGACCAGCAGGCGTTCGTTGTCGCGCTGGTGCAGGCCGATCGAGGGTTCGTCCAGCACATACAGCACGCCCGTCAGGCCGGAGCCGATCTGGCTGGCGAGGCGGATGCGCTGCGATTCGCCACCCGACAGAGTGGCGGACCCGCGCGACAGGGTCAGGTAGTCCAGGCCGACATCGACCAGGAACTGCAAGCGGTCCACGATCTCCCGCAGGATGCGGCGGGCGATTTCCTGGCGCTGCGGCGTCAGTTGAGGCAGCACGGCTTGGAACCAGCCAAGCGCTGCGCGGATCGACAGGTCGGACGCCTCGGCGAGGTTCTTGCCGGCGATCCGGACGGACAAAGCTTGCGGCTTCAGGCGGGCTCCAGCGCAGACCGCGCAGGGTTTTTCAGCCTGGTAGCGGGTCATTTCCTCCCTCACCCAGGCGCTGTCGGTCTCCTGCCAGCGGCGTTGCAGATTGCGCAACACACCCTCGAACGGTTTGGTCACCGAGTAGGCGCGCACGCCGTCCTTATAGGTGAACTCGACCGGTTCATCGCCGGTGCCGTTCAGAATGGCATCGCGGACGGCGGCGGGGATGTCCTGCCAGGGCGTGCGGGTGGTGATCTTGTAGTGGCGCGCGAGGCTTTGCAGGGTCTGGTCGTAATACGGGCTTTGCGCGCCGGTCCAGGGCGCGATGGCGCCGTCGGCGATGCTGCGGCGCTCATCCGGCACGACCATGCGGGGATCGAAAAACGTCTCCACGCCAAGACCGTCGCAGGCCGGGCAGGCGCCATGCGGCGAATTGAAGCTGAACAGGCGCGGCTCGATTTCCTCGATGGTGAAGCCGCTGACCGGGCAGGCGAAGCGCGACGAAAACACCGTACGTTCCTGGGTGTCCGCGTTTTCGGCGTAGACGATGCCGTCGGACAGTGCCAACGCGCCTTCGAAACTGTCGGCCAGACGCGGGCCGATGCCTTCGCGGACCACGATCCTGTCCACGACTGCCTCAATCTCGTGCTTGATCTTGCGATTGAGCGCCGGGACCTCGCCGATTTCGTAAAGGGTGCCGTCGACCTTCACGCGGGTGAAGCCGCGGCGTTGCAGATCGGCGAGTTCCTTGCGGTATTCGCCCTTGCGGTCGCGCACGACCGGGGCAAGCAGCAGCAGGCGGGCGCCATCCGGCATGGCCAGCACGCGATCGACCATCTGGGAGACCGTCTGCGCCTCGATCGGCAATCCGGTGGTGGGGGAGTAGGGCACGCCGACTCGCGCCCACAGCAGACGCATGTAGTCGGCGATCTCGGTGACGGTGCCGACGGTGGAACGGGGGTTCTTCGACGTGGTCTTCTGTTCGATGGAAATCGCGGGGGACAGGCCCTCGATCGAATCAACGTCGGGCTTGCCCATCAGTTCCAGGAACTGACGCGCATACGCGGACAGCGACTCGACATAGCGGCGCTGGCCCTCGGCGTAGATCGTGTCGAAGGCCAGGGAGGATTTGCCGGATCCCGACAGACCGGTGATGACGGTGATTTTGTCGCGCGGGATCTCCACGTCCACGTTCTTGAGGTTGTGTTCACGCGCGCCGCGTACATGGATGGAGGAGCCGGAGATCGAAGAACCGGGCATGGTTTCGGTTGTCCCTTTTGGGAGATCGTGTATGTTCTATGGATGTTCCCGGATGGTATGCCATTTCCGGGCTGATGTTGGAAGGATTTTAACCTATGTGGCCCCATACGGCGCCATGAGGTAGGGTCCGAGTTTCAGGGTGAAGGATTCGTGCGATGGCCGGCAGCGTCAACAAGGTGATTCTGGTGGGGAACCTGGGCAAGGACCCGGAGGTTCGTAACACGCAGGACGGCACCAAGATCGTCAATCTGACATTGGCGACCAGCGAAACATGGAATGACCGCGCCTCTGGGGAGCGCAAGGAGCGCACCGAGTGGCACCGCGTGGTCATCTTCAACGACCGGGTCGCCGACGTCGCCGAACGATTCCTGAAGAAGGGCGCGAAAATCTACGTCGAAGGCTCGTTGCAGACCCGCAAATGGACCGATCAGTCGGGCCAGGAACGGTACACGACGGAGGTCATGATCGGCCGCTTCAACGGGCAATTGACCATGCTGGATACCCGCTCCGGTGGCGGCGGCGGAGAATCAGGCAGCTACGGCGGCGGGTCGGAAATGGGCGGCGGCTATGGCGGCGGCGGCGCGCCAGCAGGTCCGTCGGGTGGTGGCGCACGGGAACGCGCGCCGGCGGCGGCCCGGTCCGGTGGTGGCGGGGCGCGGTCCGGGGGACCATCCTGGGATGCGCCGAAGGGTGGGGATCTGGACGACGAAATTCCGTTCTGAGGCGCTGCGGCGCCGGGGCGGGCATCAGGCCCGCCTGTGGCATCCGCTGTTGGGAATGGATCATCCTCGGCCGAGCTGGGAACACCCCGCTTTAGCGTCGGCTCTGCTGTTTTCAGAGGCAAATCCAGACGGTTTGAGCGGCGCCTTGTGCGTTCAAAAGCCATATGCGAATTTGTGGGGCGTGGCAGATCCTATCCATGTGGCGTTCGAAGCCGGTACGACCGGGGCTTGGCGGATCGAGTCGATCGAAGGCATCGCTGGCGATCGTCTTCCGATGGCCGCCCGGTTGGCGGTGATCGAAGGTCACGGTGTTCGCCCGCCCGTCCATTGCGCCTGGGTTCTGCTGGGCGTTACCAGCAATACCCGGTACACCAACCGCGCGGAACGGGATGCGCTGCGGCGGTTCAGCAGGGAATATCGCGTGCCTCGGCGACTCACGACGAGCTGATTCCGATCCGCAAGACGGCGGCATGGTGGAACCTGGCGCAAGACGAACGGCGCGCGATCATCGAGGAACAATCCCATCATATCGCGATCGGCCTGGAATACCTGCCGGCAATTGCTCGCCGGCTGCATCACAGTCGCGAATTGGCCGAACCGTTCGATTTCCTGACCTGGTTCGAATATGCGCCGGAGCATGAAGCTGACTTCGACGCTCTGTTGCGCCGTTTGCGCCAGTCCGAGGAGTGGCGCTACGTCGATCGGGAGGTCGATATCCGGCTGGTCCGCGACGGGATAACCGCATAAATCCAGGTGGACGCTCCGAACCAGTCCTACCGAGGCCCTCGGTAGGACTGGTCGTGCTTCGCGGAAGATCGCTCAGAACGTATCGTCGTCGGTGCCGCTATCCCATCCGCCGCCGGAGGCGTCGCCCCCCCCGAAGTCTTGGCCGCCCGCCGCGGCACCCGAATCCCAGCCCCCCTGATCGACCGCACCGGCCGGCGATGTCCACGGGCTTGCCGCGGACGAAGCGGCATCGGTTGCGGCACTGGATCCGCCCGAGAACATGCCCATCAAAGCGTTGCCCAACACCATGCCGCCCGCGACACCAACGGCCGTGGTCATCGCGGTCGCCAGAAAGCCGGACCCGCCGCCGCCGCGCTGGAACATGCCTTGCTGGTAGCCGGGCGGATACTGCGGCTGCGGCGGCGGCTGATTGTAGGGGGACTGCGGCCCGCCCCGGCCGCCCCAGCCCCCTCCGGGACCGCCCATCGGGGGCTGTTGTTGTTGTTGTTGGCGGTTGCCGCCAAACAGGTTGCCGAACAATCCGCCGCCGCCTTGGGGGCGTTGTGATGCCTCATATTGCGCCTGCTGAGCGGCGCCCTGGGCCTGCTGGACTTCCCACTCCAGGCGCCTGATGCGATTCTGTGCCTCGACCAGCGCATGCTCCTGCACGAAAGCAAGCTGGGTGATCCGGTAGCGCGCCCCCGGATACTTCGCCAATTGCTGCGCGATCAGGTCGTCGGCCTCCCGGTCGACCGGCGGCATCTTGGTCTGTGTCGCCGGCACTGACCCGCCGTAACCACCGGATGTCTGCCCTTGGGTCTGCGCTTGCGGTTGACCGCCGACGCGGGCGATGAACTGGTTGATGATGTCGCGTTCTTCGTTCGTCATTGGGTCCCCCTTCGGGTCCTTTCGGTGCATGACTGGATCGCCACGGATGTGTGATGCCCGACCCGCGGCGTCAATGCCAGTACGGTCGATGTCGTCGGCAGGGAAGCGCCCAATGGGACGCACCCCAAGGGACGATCAAGACGCGGGCGACCAAACGAGGCGGCCAGCCGGTATGATCCGGGCGCGGAGAGACCCCGTCAACGGTCCGGAATCGTGTGGGTGACCGCGGTCGACGCACCCATCGCCTGTGCGCCCATCGTCCATGGGCGCTCCATCAGTGTCGGAACGGCCCAAGGCGTCGGTCCTCTATCACCGGGCACCGATCCATCACCACCGCGATGCCGGATGCCCGTGCGCGTTCCGACGCGGCCAGATCGATGACCCCCAGTTGCATCCAGATCGTGCGCGCGCCGAGGCGGATGGCATCGTCCACCAGCGGTCCGACATGGCTGCTGTTGCGGAACACGTCCACCATATCAAGCGTCCCCGCGTCCGCCAGACGCGCAACCACGGTCCGCCCGTGGATGGTCTGCCCGGCCAGTCCCGGATTGACCGGGACCACGTCGTAACCGCGGTCGAGGAGAAAGCGCATAACCTCGTGCGAGGCGCGCCAAGGCTTGGCCGACGCGCCGACCAACGCGATCCGACGGGTGGTCGTCATGATCGCATGAATGGTCTCATCGGTCAGACCATCAATTGGCAATCGGGCAATTGGCAATCGGGCATTGTTCATGCGGTCACCTTGCCCCGAATCGTCGGTCTCGGACAAGGCGACCCGCGCCAGAGCCGGTTGATGAAATTATTGCAACATGAACCGCGGGGGACCAGGGAACGTAGACCGTGCGAGTTTGGTTCCATGCCCCGACATCCGCTCGGCGTCGAGCCTGCCACGCCTTCGCGCATTCTGGACTGGACCGAACCATGCAGGCCCGTATCGCCGCCCGTTGGGCGCTTGCCCTGATCTACCTCGCCGCGGGCGTGTTGCATCTCGCGGTGCCTGACATCTTCCTGGCGATCATGCCGGATTGGGTGCCGTATCCACGTCCCGTGGTCCTGGGCACCGGGGTTGCGGAAATCGCCGGCGCGATCGGGCTGCTGACCGGCCGGTGGGACGGGCGGTGGCGACGAGCGGCGGGGTTCGGACTGGCCGTGTATGCGGTGTGCGTTGTGCCAGCGAACATCAAGCACGCGATCGACGGGCTACCCGCCGGCGCGATCCAGTTGGGCTGGTGGTATCATGGCCCGCGCCTGGCTCTGCAACCGGTGCTGGTATGGTGGGCGCTGTTCGTCGGAGAGATCATCGACTGGCCCCGCGTGCAACGGTTCGGACGCCCCCGGGCGGGAAGCCCGGGTGAAACGGCGTCCGTACCCGGGGGGTCTCAGATCACGCCGTCCGCCTTCAAGGCCGCCATCTCGGCTTCGGTCTTGCCCAGCAGGCCACTGTAGATTTCCTCATTGTGCTGGCCCAGGGGCGGGCCGGCATGAGCGATTCGCCCAGGCGTCCCTCGCATCTTCGGCACCACGCCCGGCATGGTGATCGGTCCTTCCTGTTCGTCCTGGATCACCGCGATGTTCTCCCGCGCCGCGTAATGCGGGTCGTTCGCGATATCGGCGGCGGTGTAGATGCCACCGAACGGCACATTGGCCTTGGCAAGCCGCGCCTCGATATCGGCGAAATCATGTGCGGCGATCCAGTCGGCCAGCAATTGCTCCAGCTCGTCCGCACGCTCGATCCGTTCGCGGCTTTTCGCGTAACGCGGGTCGGTGGCCAGAGGTGCCATGTCGATGGCCTCGGCCAGGCGCTGCCAAACATTGTCGCCACCGGCGGCGATCTGCACATAACGGCCGTCGCGGGTCTGGAACGTCCCGGCGGGCGAGAACGTGGGATTGCGATTGCCGATCCGTTCCCGGATTTCGCCGGTCTGGGTGTATTTCACCATCATGTCCGACGTGATGCGGAACGGCGCTTCGTACAGCGCCAGGTCGATCATCTGGCCCTCGCCCCCGCCCTGCTTCCCTCTGGCATCTCGGTTGTAAAGCGCGAACATCGCCGACAGCGCGGCAAAGGTGCCGGTATTGTAATCGGCGGTCGGGAAAGCAGGGCGGACCGGGAAGCGATCCGGGAATCCGGTCGGATACATGTAGCCGGAAAATCCCAGCGCGATGCGATCGTAACCGGAGCGCTTGGCGTACGGCCCGACCTGCCCATACCCCGACACGCGCACCATGATCAGGCGCGGATTGATGGCGCGAAGGTCCTCCCAGCCCAGATTCCAGCGCTCCAGGGTGCCGGGCGTGAAATTCTCGATCACAACATCGGCGTGCTTCACCATTTCTCGCAGGATGTCCTGCCCGGCTTTCACGCGCAGGTTCAGGGTGACCGACTTCTTGTTGCGCCCTTCCACCAGCCAGTTGCCGGAGCGGGACGCCTTGCCGTCCTTCGGCGTGCCGCGTAGCGCGTCACCGATGCCGGGCTGTTCCACCTTGATGATCTCGGCACCGAAATCACCAAGCATGGTGGCGCCGAACGGGCCGGCGATGAGGGTGCCGATATCCAGCACGCGAATGCCGGCCAGGGGTAGGTTCTCGCTCACGTTGCCTCGCTTTTCGGGGAACATTGGCGGGCCGAACCGGTCTGGTTCGGCCCGCTGTCGTTAGCCCCACCAGGGTTAGCCCCACCAGGGTTAGCCCCACCAGGGTTAGCCCCACCAGGGTTAGCCCCACCGGGATTAGCCCATTGGGATCAATCCATTGGGATCATCCCACCAGGATTAGCCCATTGGGATCAGCCCGCCTTCGCCACGCCGTCGTCGACGCGACGCAGACGGGCGATTTCCTTGTTGGCATCGAACTCGGCGCGCCGGCGTGCGATTTCCTCGGCCGAGAGCTGATCGATGTTGCTGAAATCCAGCTTCCAGTCCGGATTGTCGGACCAGCGCAACGGCGACTGCACCGTGGTCCGCGGACCACAGGCGGATTCCAGCACGTTCAGCGCCAGTTCCATGGTGAACGCCTGGGACGCTTCGTCGTGCGGCCGGCCGGCGGCATTGCCCAGCGGGAAGTCGCTGAACAGAAGCCGCGGCACACCGCAGAACTCCACGATGTCCCTGGCACAGCCCATGATCACCGTCGGGATACCGTTGGCCTCAAGATGACGTGCGATCAGACTCACGGTCTGATGACACACGGGTCAATTGGCAACGATAACGGCGGCGTCGGACCCGGCTTGTCGGACATGGGCCAGGATCTCGGCGGCGTCCTGCTCGATGGTGACTTTCTGGCTGCGATTGGTGGGGGCGCCGATGAAGTTGGGCGCGAGTTCGCCAATCCGCCCAGCCGCGGCCAGCCGCTTAAGCTGCTTCAGCGGAAACCACGTGTTGGAGTCGGTCGCCGTGGTGTGCTTGCGGTCAATGCCGATATGAGAGACGCGGACATCCGGCTCCCCCTCGATATTGTCCGTGTAGACACGGTAGAACTTAGCGGCCGAGTTGTAGGGCGCGCCGGGCCCCTGGTCTCCCTTGTCGGGCTGGTAGGGCGCCGCGGTGGTGATCAGGGAGACGCGGCTGTCCTTCAACGGCTTCTTCAGCGGCGTGAAGGGCACGTGGGTGTATTGCGCCCAGCGATACGGCTTTCCGTAGCCAAGCGTCTGATAATACGTGCTGATACGCTTGATGTAGGGAATTGGCACGTCGTGTTCGACGGCGAACTCCAGGTCGTCCATAGGGTCGGCCATGCGTTGACCTTTGCGCGGTGGAGGCGGCCAGGGTGGCCGCGGTCCCAGACGTTATACCACGGGCACAGGTTCGTCACGCGGTGCGCGTTCCGTTCAGGCAGGCCGAGCGGGCTGCTGCTGGGTCACGCAGTGGATGCCGCCGCCGGCCTCCGCGATCGGATCGACATTCAGGTTGACCACCGTGCGGCCCGGATAGAGTTGCTCCAGCAGCCGGTACGCCCGGTCGTCCGCCGCCGCGTCGCCGAATGCGGCGCCGACGACCGCGCCGTTGCACACGTAATAGTTCACGTAGCTGCAAACGAAATCCCGAGACCTGGAGCGGATGCGATCGAAATCCGGTTCCCGTATCACGACGATATCCAGCTTGCGTCCGGTGGCATCACGGGCCTGCTTCAGGATGTCGTAGGTGGCAAACGCGGCGACCGACCACGGATCGCGCGGGTCCCGTCGGTCCGGCACCTGGATCACCACCTGTCCGGGTTTCACGAAACGGGCCAACGCGTCGATATGGTAATCCGTGATGTCGGCCCCGGCCACGCCCGGCGCCCAGATCATGCGTTCGGCGCCCAAGGCATCCAGCAGCCCGCGCTCGATCTCCGCCTTGCCGAGGCGATTGCGGTTCGGGTTCACCCAGGAGCTTTCATGGGCCATCAGGGTGCCCGCCCCGTCGGTTTCGACGCCGCCGCCCTCGCCGATCAAGCCGTTGTCGAACACGCGCAGGCCAAGCCGAGTGGCGGTGCGGCGCGCGATGCGGGCGTCGTGGGTGTGGGGCTGTCGGCTGCCCCAGCCGTTGAAGTTCAGTTCGGACACGGCCAGGGTGCCGTCTGGTGTTTGCACGAAGGTTGGGCCGGAATCGCGGCACCACATGTCCTCGGTTTCTATCGGCCACAGTTCGACCGCCGGGTCCAGGTGTTGGCGTGCCGGCGCCATTTGATCCGGGCCGGCCAGAACCACGACAGGCTCGAACCGTGCGATGGTGTTGGCAATCGAGGCGATGCAGGCTTGCACCGAGGCCAGGCCGCGTCGATTGCCGTAAAGTCCCGCGCGGGCCGGCCATTGCATGAAGCTGCGCTCATGCGGCGCCGATTCCAATGGCATGCGGAAGCCTGATGCTTTGGCCGATATGCGATGCCCGGTCGCGGCTGCACCGGTCGCGGCTGCACCGGTCGCGGCCGCATCAGTTGGGGACGTTGACGCGGCGGCGAACAGCCCGAGCAAGTTGAAGAACCGCCGTCGGGTCATGGCGTTAGCAACCCTGGAGCGGTTTCCGACTGGCTGAAAACGGCAAACCCCTCTCGGTTCTTAAATTGTCGCATCACTCACACGCCGTTACATTCCGCTCGGTGTGATCGTGCTCTCGCGGCGGCGCACTCGCGGTTCAGTCGATCTCCGCCCCTGATGCCTTGATGATCGGCGCCCATTTCGCCAGTTCGGCCTTCACGAAGGCCGCCAGCTTCTCGGGCGAGGACCCCGGGGTCGGATCGATCCCGACATCCTGCAAGCGGGTGAACACCGTCTTGTCGTCCAGCGCCGTGTTGATCGCGGCGGCCAGTTGCGCAACGATCGGCTTGGGCGTCTTGGCGGGGGCGAAGATCGCATTCCAGGTGTAGCACTCAAAGCCCGGGAAGCCCTGCTCCTGCATCGTCGCCAGTTCCGGCATCGCGCGGGCCCGCGTGGCGGTTCCCATTGCCAGGGCCCGCACCGTGCCGGCCTGGATCTGCGGCAGCATGGTCGGCGTGCCGTCGAACGCCATCGGGATCTGTCCCGCGGCCAGATCGTTCATCATCGGGCCGGAGCCGCGATACGGAACATGTTCCAGGTCCAGCCCGCCGGCCATCATCTTGAACGCTGCCCCGCACAAATGCAGGATGCTGCCCATGCCGGAGGAGCCGTAGCTGTACTTGCCAGGACTGGCCTTGATCAGCGCGACCAGTTCCTTGACGTCCTTGGCCGGCACGGACTTGTTGACGCCCAGAATGGCCGGTGTCACGCCGACCTGCGCGATGGGCTCGAAATCCTTCACCGGATCGTATGGCATCTTCTTGTACAGGCCGGGATTGATCGCATGCGTCGATACGGTCGCCATCAGCAGCGTATAGCCATCCGGTGGCGCCTTCGCCACGACATCTGCGCCGAGGTTGCCACCGGCACCGGGACGGTTTTCGACCACGACCTGCTGGCCCAGCAGGTCGGATATCTTGGCACCGACCACGCGTGCGACAATATCCGTGGGTCCGCCCACGGCGAACGAGACAATCAAACGGATCGGCTTGGAAGGATATTTGTCCTGGGCAAAAGCACTGCCCACGGAAAGCAGGCAGCCAAGGGCCACGCCGGCCAGCACGGTCAAACGCATCGCGAAGAAACTCCCTGTGTACAGTGCTCATCATCAAGGACGGGCATCCTGACACAACCGCTGTATCACCAGGCGCCGGGTCCAGCCAAGCGATTTACCGATCAACGACTCGTGCGGAACAGGCCGGTTGGCGGGAACAGGGGCGCATAACGCATCGCGGCGGACCGACAGCAAAAGCGCGACACCGCAAGCCCGGATGGACATAAGGGGGCTTCCATTCCAATCGTTTGACCCCTTCATGCGATGCCGATCCTCTGCCTGTAATGGAACCCAAACCCTAGAGGCCAGCAGTCGGTCCCCAGGGTATTATACAGGCTGATCGCGCGGAGGGTCCCGATGCGGCGGCGGTTGTCCAATCCCTTGGGTCGCGGCAAATGCGTGGTTCCAGTCGGCCGGAAAACGCTCTAGCGTCGCCATAAAGACGCGTCCGTCGGCATTGGTCCGCCAAGATTGGTCCGATATGGGCGAAAGGGAGACTTCCATGCATCTGTCACGCTATATGTTACGCTTTCTCGCACCCGCCCTGCTGTTCGCGGTCGCGGCCCTGTTCCACGGCCCCGCCACGGCACAGCCGACCGCGAATTGGCCCACCAGGCCGGTGAAGGTGATCGTCCCCTACGCACCGGGTGGATCGACCGACAACGCCACCCGCGCTTTCATGGACCGACTCTCGATCGCCATGGGCCAGCAATTCGTCATCGAAAACAAAGGCGGCGCATCGGGTGTCGTCGGCACCGAGGCCGGGGTGCGGTCCGCGCCCGACGGCTACACCTTCTTCGTCGTCCCCGTCGCAACCATCACCGTGCTGCCAGCCGCTCGGCCGATGCCGTTCGACGCATTCAAGGACATGGTTCCGGTCTCACGCTTTGCCGAATCCTTTCTGGTGTTCTCCATCCATCCGTCGCTGCCGGCCAATACGATGGAGGAGTTCGTTGCCTATGCGAAGGAAAACCCCGGCAAGCTCGCCTTCGGTTCGTCCGGCATCGGCACCCTGACGCAGATGACGTGTGAGAGCGTCAAATCCGCCGCCAAACTGGACATGCTGCACGTGCCGTATCGCGGCGGCGCCGAAGCGCTGACCGATTTTCTGGCCGGGCAGGTGCAGGTCCATTGCGAGGGCAACATCCTGCCGCATGTGAAGGCCGGAAAGGCGAAACTGCTGGGCGTGGCGGCGAATGAGCGTCATCCGGACTTCCCCGATGTGCGCATGCTGAAGGAAATCTGGCCGGAGGCGGATGCGGTAAGCTGGGTCGGTCTGTTCGCGCCGACCGGAACGCCGGACGCCATCGTGCGCAAGGTCAGTGCGGAACTGCAAAAAATATCCAAGAACCCCGACCTGCAGGCGCATCTGATGCGCCTGGCCCTGAAGGGCACCGCCGACACGCCCGAGGAACTGGCCGCGACGCTGCGCAAGGACCATGTGCGCTATGGCAAGCTGGTGCGCGATCTGGGGATCAAGTTCGAGTAGGCCGTCACACGAATCGCGCTTGCTTTTCAGCATTGCGGCGGTCAAGCTTCCCGAACCGTAGCAACAACTGAAAGGAGGTGATCCAGTGTCTCATTGTTCCGTGGCGTCCCTTAGCCTGACCTGGACCTCCGGCGCGCGAGCGTTGGGGTAAGATTCTCCGGTCCGGTAACGGACACCCACCAACAATGCGAAGGCCCCGGGGGAAACCTCGGGGCCTTCGGCTTTTCAGGACAACGCCGCGTTCTTCCGGGCCGACCCGCCGGTCGCTATCAATCGGCTCTGATCAGAAGGTCGGAGCGAGGGCGATAAGATGTCACCGAATAAGATGTCCCTGATAAGATGTCCCTGGGCGGCGCAGGGTGATGCCGCCTACCAAGCCTATCACGACACCGAATGGGGCGTGCCGGTCCATGACGACCGCGTGCTGTTTGAGTTCCTGACACTGGAAGGCGCGCAGGCCGGTCTGTCATGGCGCAGCATCCTGGTCCGGCGCGACGGGTATCGGGCCGCCTTCCACGACTATGATATCGACCGTGTCGCCGCCATGACGGACGCCGCGTTGCAGGAACGAATGGCCAGCGCGGCGATCATCCGCAACCGGCTGAAAATCTGGTCCGTCCGCGACAACGCCCGCATCGCGCTTGGCGTGATCGCCGAACATGGCAGCCTGGACCGCTATCTGTGGTCGTTCGTCGACGGCACCCCGATCGTCAATGCCTGGACCGAGGCCGGTCAGGTCCCCGCCACCACCCCACTTTCGGATCGCATGAGCAAGGACCTGCGCAAGCGCGGATTTCGCTTCGTCGGTTCCACCATCTGTTACGCGTTCATGCAGGCGACCGGGATGGTCAACGACCATGTGACGTTTTGTTTTCGTCATGGTGCTTCGGACGAGACCGCCCCCGGTTCGGCGTGATCGGGCGGGGCCGATGTCACCACACAATATGTGACGCCTGGTCCCGATAGATGCATCCTCGTCGTCCGGTGGTACTGAATGCCCGATCAGGGCCTCGTGATCCGACAGTGCGATCCCACGGATTTTGTCCACTGGAGCGGCCTTCCGAGTTCGGACATAATGCAATCGGATACAGCGGCAAGGATATCACGATGCGCAACACCGAAGAGATCTGGCGCCTGGTGGATGCGAAACAGGACGAATTCATCGCCCTGTCCGATCGCGTCTGGGAAACGCCGGAACTCTGTTATGCCGAGTTCAAATCCTGCGCCGAACACACCGCGATGCTGGAAGCGCAAGGCTTCCGCGTCACGCGCGACGTCGCCGGCATCCCCACCGCGGTGGTTGGCGAAGCGGGCGAAGACGGCCCCGTCATCGCGATCCTGGGCGAATACGATGCATTGCCCGGCCTGTCGCAGGAAGCTGGCGTGGCGGAGCCTCGGCCCATGCCCGGTGCCGGCTACGGCCATGGCTGCGGGCATAATCTGCTGGGGTCGGCGTCTCTGCTGGCCGCCACGGCGGTGAAGGACTATTTGGCCGCTCACGGCATCAAGGGGCGGGTTCGTTACTATGGCTGCCCGGCCGAGGAAGGCGGTGCCGCGAAAGGCTTCATGGCCCGCGCCGGTGCGTTCAAGGACGTGGATATAGCGATTTCCTGGCATCCATCGTCATTTTCCGGCGTTAACGAGCCGGTGTCGCTGGCCAATACCCGCATCGACTTCTCGTTTACCGGACGTGCGTCCCACGCCGCCGCCGCGCCGCATCTGGGGCGCAGTGCGCTGGACGCGGTGGAGTTGATGAATGTCGGCGTGAACTACATGCGTGAACACATGCCGTCCGATGCGCGCGTGCATTATGCGATCCTGGACGCGGGCGGCATCGCGCCCAACGTGGTGCAGGCGCATGCCAAGGTTCGTTACCTGATCCGCGCGCGCAACCTGCCGGAGCTGAACCGACTGATCGGGCGGGTGCGCAAGATCGCGGAAGGCGCGGCGCTTATGACGGAAACCACCGTGCAGACGCAGGTGGTCAGTGCCGTGTCCAACCTGCTGGGCAACTCGCCGCTGGAAAAGGCGATGCACGACAACCTGACCCGGCTCGGCCCGCCCCCCTTCGATGACGCTGATCGCGCCGCCGCCGCGGAATTTCAGGCAACTCTGTCGGAGGAGGACATCGAAAGCTCCTTCAGGCGTGCCGGGGTGCCGCTGCGGGAGGGTGTGCCGCTGTGCGACCTGATCGTGCCGCTGGATGCGAAAAGTGCGCCGATGATGGGATCCACCGATGTCGGCGATGTCAGTTGGGTGGTGCCGACGGTGCAGGCGCGGGGCGCGACCTATGCGATCGGCACGCCTGGGCACTCGTGGCAGTTGACCGCGCAAGGCAAGATGGCGGCCGCGCATAAGGGGCTGGTGCATGTGGCCAAGGTGATGGCCGGCACGGCTTTGGATGCGATCCAGGATGCGGAGTTGGTCGCGCAGGCGAAGGCGGATCATCAGGCGAAGTTGGGACGGACGCCTTATGTGTGTCCGATCCCGAATGATGTGGAGCCTCCGGTGCGGATGTCGGTGTAGTTCAGGGCTTCCGCCCCCACGGCCCTTGGTGGGGTCCAGGGGGGTACAAACCGGCTACGTTGGTAACACTTTAGACCGGGAACGTCGGTAACACTCCAAGATCGGTCTGGGAGGGCCGATCGATGCCGTGGACCGAGCAGAGTGTGATGAACAGCCGTGTGTGTTTCATA
>CAMATI010000121.1 GCA_945861095.1 Asaia bogorensis
CGCAATCGTCTGGGACAGCTACGAGGCTATTGTCGATGCGTGTTGCAAGGCTTGGAACTTCCTCGTCTCCGATCCAGACCGGATCCGCTCCATTGGCGCCAAGGCCTCCCTTTGGGCATGTGTCAATGTTTAGGACGGTTGGTATTACACGCTCGATCCCAGATTTCCATCAATAGCCCAGCAGCGCGGCATAACGGTCTCGATGGAAGGCGGCATCGCCGAACGTCGCCTGTGCAACCCGGGCGCGCTTCATGAAGAAGCCGATCTCGTGCTCATCCGTCATGCCGATGCCGCCATGCATCTGCACGCCCTCATTGCCGCATAGGTAGAGTGTGTCGCTGGCCTTGCCCTTCGCCAGGCTGGACAGCGCGGCGGCGTCGTTGGCGTTGTCGTCCAACGCCGAACAGGCGGCGACGACGGCGGAGCGGGTGACCTCCACCTCACAGAACATCTGCGCCGCGCGGTGTTTCAACGCCTGGAAACTGCCGATGGCGACGCCGAACTGCTTGCGGTCCTTCAGGTATTGCACCGTCCGGTCGAACGCTTCGGATGCCGATCCCAGCATTTCCGCCGCCAGGCAGGTCCGAGCCCGATCCAGCACGGTTTCCAGGATGTCGGCGCCCTGACCCACCGGCCCCAGCACCGCGTCCCTTCCCACCCGCACGTTGTCCAACTTCACCAGCGCGGCATTGCGACTGTCCACCATGATCGTGCGGGTGCGCGTCACCCCCGCGGTGTCGGAGGGGATAAGGAACAGGCTGATCCCCTGCCGATCATCCCGCCCCCCGGACGTGCGCGCGACCACGATCAGCACATCCGCGACATGCCCATCCAGCACGAAGCATTTTTGCCCGTTCAACGTGTAGCCATCGGCCCCCTCCGTCGCGGTCGTCGCGATCCGGGTCGGCGCGTGCCGGGACGTTTCCTCCAGCGCGAGGGCAAATATGCGGTCCCCGGCGACCAGGGCGGGCAGGTGGTTGTCCTTCTGATCCGCCGACCCGGCCATGTCGATCAGGCTCGCGCCCAGCAGCGCCGTGGACAGCAGGGGGGATGCGGTCAGGGAACGCCCCGCGGCCTCCATCACCTGTGCCAGGCCGGACACACCGAAGCCGGTGCCGCCGTGTTCTTCCGACACCAGGAACCCGGTCCAGCCGAGTTCCGCCATGGTGCGCCACAACGCGCGGGAGAAACCGTCGGGGTCGTTGCTGTCGCGTAGCTTGCGCAACTCGATCACCGGGCTGCGTTCGCGGAAGAATTCCAGCGCGGTGTCGCGCACCATCTGGGTTTCGGAGGAAAGTACGAGGGTCATGCTGTGTGGTCCTGGGCGATGGGTACGGCGGTGGGGGCGGTTGGCCCCTCACCCCGGCCCTCTCCCCAGGGGGGAGAGGGGGTTGGGTTGGGAGGCTCTGCCCGGACGGTCATTATGCCGGTCCTGGTTGGGTGGCGGTCCATCAATCGGGTAGCGCCAGGACGCGCTTGGCGATGATGTTGAGCTGCACTTCCGACGTGCCGCCCTCGATCGTGTTTGCTTTCGAGCGCAACCATTCCCGCGTGATGCGAATTTCGTCGTCGGTGAACCCGTCTCCTTCCCAGCCCAAACCCTGGAAACCTTCCGCCGCCAGCAGCATTTCGTAGCGGGTCTTGTTCAGTTCCGTGGCGTAATACTTGAACATCGCAGACATCGGGCCAGGAGGCGTGCCGGCCTCGGCTTCCTCCGCCGCGCGCCGCCTGGTGAGTTGGAACGCGTGCGCGTCCATCGAGTATTTGGCGATACTGTCGCGCAGGGCCGGTTCGGCGATGCGGCCGTTGTCCTCTCCGGCATAGGCCTTTGCCACCGCTTCCGGCGGCAGTTCGAATTTCGCCGCCTGCCGGTTGCCGATCCCGCCGATGCCCTTGCGTTCATGTTCCAGCAGGCGTTTGGCGATCGTCCAGCCCTTGTTGAGTTGCCCGACCAGATGGCTGGCCGGCACCTGCACATTCTCGAAAAACGTTTCGCAGAACACCGACTTGCCGCTGATCAGCTTGATCGGCCGCGGCCGCACCCCGGGGTCTGCCATGTCGATCAACAGAAAGCTGATCCCGTCATGCTTTTTCACCGTCGGGTCCGTCCGCACGAGGCAGAAAATCCAGTCCGACAGATGCGCGTTCGAGGTCCAGATCTTGTGGCCGTTGACCAGGAAATGCTCCCCCTGCAACACCGCCCTCGTCGCCAAACTCGCCAGATCCGACCCCGCGCTCGGCTCGCTATAGCCCTGGCACCAGCGGATCTGACCCTTGACGATCTTCGGGATGTGGGTCTGGCGCTGTTCCTCCGTCCCGTATTCCAGCAGGACGGGGCCGAGCATGGAGAGGCCCATGCCGCGGAGGGGGGTGCGGCAGCCGAGGTCTTGCATTTCCTCTTCCAGGATCAGCGCTTCGTCGTTGCCCAATCCGCCGCCGCCGTATTTCTTCGGCCATGTCGGCGCCGTCCAGCCCTTTTCCGCCATGCGGTCGAGCCAGATTTTCTGCTCCGGCCGGACATAGTCAGCGCGCAGGCCGCCGGCGACCTGTTCTTCTTCCGGCATGCGGGTGCGCATGACGGGCGGGCAGTGTTCTTCCAGCCAGGCGCGGGTTTGCGTGCGGAAGGTGGCAAGGTCGGTCATGGGCGTGTTCCCCCGGTCGATGGTTGGCCGGAGTGTGGGGAAACGCCGTGATCGGTCAAGGGGGACTGTCCGGGTTTGGGCCGTAGACCTCGGTCAGGTCGAATTCGATGCCTGGGGGGTGCAGGGCGATGGTGCCGAGATTGATGGTTCTCGCCAGGATATCGTTGCCGGCGCGGGCGTAATGAATGACCTCCCGCTTGCGGGTCCGCACGATAAGATAGTGCTGGATGGAGGGGACACGGAAATAGTCGGCCAGTTTGTCGTTGCTGTCGATGGATTGGGTGGCGGGAGACAGGACCTCCACCACGATGACCGGGTTGGACGCGGCGGTCGCATCGGGCGGCAGCCTGGGCCCGCAATTCACCACGGCGTCAGGTTCGTAGTCCGTGTCGTCGTCGATCTCTACGGCCACGCCGTCGCCGAGCGCCTCACAGTCCAGACCGTTGCGCTGGATCGCTCGGTCGAGCGCGGCCCAGATGCGGCTTTTGATCCGGACGTGTTCGGCTGGCTGGCGGGGCATCGCGACGAGCTCGCCGGCAATCCGTTCATAGCGACGCGGCTGGGTTTCAGCCCATGCAACATACTCCTGACGGGTGAAGCGTTGTGGCATGGCGGACTCCTGACCGTATGGCCCGGCGGGACCATGCGGCAGCGGGTTGGCCCGGAGCAAGGCGGGATCGATTGGGACGCCCGAAACCGGATTGGGACGGCTTGTCGGAGATATCGCTCTACCACGGCCACGGCCAACCGCCGGGGGAAGTCGTCGGCGTGGAGGCGACCGGGCCGCGCAGTTTCACCAGGATCGCCTTGGCGGAGTCCGGCAGGCCGCGCGCGCCCTCGCAAGTGTCGGACAGGAAGGCGGCGGCGAGTTTGGCGGGTTCGGGGCTGTTGTCGGAGAAGGGTTCGTGCAGGGCGTAGATCATGCGGTCGATCCACGATGTCGCCGGGTCCAGGCTTCGGGTCAGGCGGGCCACGACATGGGGGGCGCCGTCGGCCGAGCAGCCGGCGGCTTGCCAGTGTTTGGCGCGCTCGGCATCGTAGGCCGCCAGGGCAGGACGGGGGGTATCGGGTTTGTTCCACCAATCCCGCATCTGGGTCTCGTTGGACGGGGGCTTGTCGGTGTCGGGGTTCAGTCGCGGATCGAGGCGGTCCAGGGCTGTCTTGCGGGCACGTTCGTCGGGGACGGCCTCCGTGACCTTCGCCATCAGCGCGTCGAAATCGGCCTTGGTCCAGTCGCAGATATTATTCGTTGCGGAATTGTTACAGAATGCCGAGCGGTATTGGGGAACCGGCTCGATCCAGGCATTCGTTGCGTCGGCGGTCAGCGCGTCGGTCCGCCAGATGAAGACGGATTTCAGCGAGGCGCCCTGGAGTTGGGCGCTGTTGAGCGAGGCGCCCTGGAGTTGGGCGCTGTCGAGCGAGGCGCCCTGGAGTTGGGCGTCGTTGAGCGAGGCGCCCTGGAGTTGGGCGCGGTCGAGCGAGGCGCCCTGGAGTTGGGCGCCGTCGAGCGAGGCGCCCTGGAGTTGGGCGGCGTAGAGCGAGGCGCCCTGAAGGTCCGTGCAAATCGGCTGCCGCGGATTCCCATCCGACGTCCTCGCGCCATCCAGCCAGTACGCGCATCCCATCTTCGCGTCCCGCAGATCTGCCCGATCCAACAGCGCCCCACCCATCCGCGCCCCTGTGAAATCCGCCTTGCGCAGCACCGCGCCGATCAGCACCGCCTGCTTCAGGTCCCGATCCCGCAACGACACCGTTTCGGGCAGGAACTTGATCTTGTCCTCGCTGTCCAGTTTCAGATGCACAACGATATCCAGGCCCGGCAGCACCAGCCGGTTCGACCACAGGCTTTCCGGCGTGCGAGAGGCGGGTTGCACCGCCCCGGCCACCAACGCGACGCGCCAGCGCTCCAGCGTCGTACGATACCGAAAATGGCCCAGGTCGTTCTTGCGTGTCTCCAGTGTCTCCCCCGGAAAGGTGGCGATCGCCCCCATCATCACGACGGAACCGCCGGTCAGGCCCGCCATGATGGTCCAGGTCAGGACGCGTTGCATCCAGGGCATCAAGCGGTTTTCCGATGCCGTTTGCGTGTCGGCCCCTTCCCCGGCGCCGACGGCCGGGTACCAGGGTAACCAGACCGGACAGGGGGCGATAACCCCCACCAGCACCGACGGCGCGACCATCAGGCCCAGCAGGATCGCCAGAGTGAACAGTCGTGGCACCTCGCGCATCAGGCGAGCGCGCCGCCCCGCCGGTTCCGCGCCCGCGTCACCCCGCAACGCGATCCCACGCCAGAACAGCCAGATCAGCCCCAGGTCCAGGCCCACCGCGACGCGTTGCCAGTTCGCGATCGGTTCGTTGTGATAGGGCAGGAATTGCAACTCGAAGAACATCAGCAGGCAGACCGGCCCGATCACCAGGCTGACAGTCGCGATCAGCCACAGCATCGCACCCATGCTGCCGTTGCGCACATCCCCTGGCCCCGCCAGAAACTGCACGAATATGTTGCTCGGCAGTTGCCGCCGCAGTTCGGTCCGGATCGCTGCCGCGTCGGAAACGTCAGGGGCTTTGATCTGCTGGCGCAATGCATGGTCGAACGCGGCAACCTTGCCAGACAGCATGGCGAAATGCAGCAGCACGTAGGCGTGCACGATCAGGAACAATGCCGGCCCGAGGACGAAAAACCCCTTCAACGGCAGATCGACGCCGAGGAACGGCAGCTTGACCGGCGTTTCCAGGAACAGGTCCTTGTGGGTGACGCTGCCCGCCGCCACCAGCAGATAGAACAGCACGAACAGATAGCTGACCCACAACCCCGCCCCGACCGTGGAGGCATCCTCGACCGCCTTGCGCAACACCTTCAGGTCTTTGGCATCGGCCACGATCGCCGGCGGTTCGGGCGGTCGCGGGGCGATCGGGTCAGACGAATAGACCGGGGCCGGGCCGCTGGTCATCCCGGCGTTCTTTCTCGGGTTCGGGCCGGCATTGCTTTCCTCTCTCCGTCGCCGGACGCGGCTTCCTGGTCATGGGCGGACAGTGCCGGTGCCGGTTTATCGATCGGCTCCCACCATGTCTGCGACGCGGCGTAACGCAGCCGGATCGCATCTGACCGCGCCGTTCCGTTGCTGTCCAGAGCCGTCGAGGAAACCGGAATGGTCGGGGCGGGATCGATCCGCGCTGCCGGCCGTCGTCATCCCCTTGGGGCGGATCGGTGGTCGGGAGGCTTTGTGGATCACCACCGACAAGCAGGCATGCGCCACCTGCCGCGGCCCCGATTACGCCAAGGCCGATGCCTGGGCGCCGAAACCATTTCGTTCCGAGGCCGATAACACCATGCGCAACCGCACCCTGTGCATGGCCAGCGCCCAGGCCTACCCCCGCGTGAACGTCGAGCCGCGCGCCCCCGGCCATCAGTTCCGCTGCCCGGGCGTGCCGGTCAACGCGAATGACGCCTGGGCCTTGCGCGCCATTACCGCCGTGGCGGCGGTCGGGATTCAGTTACTGCACGGGCTCAATCACGCCCCGGCCGTTCACCCCTCGAACGGATCGCGCACCATGATCGTGTCGTCGCGTTCCGGGCTGGTGGACACCAGCGTCACCGGCGCTTCCACCAGTTCCTCGATCCGGCGCACATATTTCACCGCCTGCGCCGGCAAATCCGCCCAGGACCGCGCGCCGCGTGACGAACCGGTCCAGCCCTCCATCACCTCGTATTCCGGCACCGCGGCGGCCTGAGCACCCGGAGCCGCGGGCAGATGGCGGAAATGCTTGCCCTTGATGGTGTAACCGGTGCAGATCCGCAGTTCCTTCAGCCCGTCCAGCACGTCCAGCTTGGTCAGCGCGATGCCCTGGATGCCGCCCACTTTGATCGCCTGACGCACCAGCGCGGCATCGAACCAACCGCAGCGCCGCGGTCGTCCGGTGACCGTGCCGAACTCATGCCCGCGTTCCCCCAGCAGCCGGCCGATATCGTCGGTCAGTTCGGTGGGGAACGGGCCGGATCCAACCCGGGTGGAATAGGCCTTGGCGATGCCCAGCACGAAGCCGACCACCCCGGGCCCAACGCCGGACCCCGCCGCCGCCGTCGCCGCGACGGTGTTGGAGGAAGTAACGAACGGATAGGTGCCGTGATCGACGTCCAGCATCACCGCCTGTGCGCCCTCAAACAGAATGCGTTTGCCGGAGCGGCGCAATTCGTCCAACCGTTCCCACACCGGTTCCGCATACGGCAGGATTTGCGGCGCCAGCGCCATCAGGTCGGCAAACAGTTTGGCTTTCTCAAACAGCGGCGCGCCCAACCCGGCCAGCAGCGTGTTGTAGTGTTGCAGCAATTCGTCGAGCTTGGCCGACACGGTTTCCGGCTCCGCCAGATCGGCGACGCGGATGGCGCGTCTTCCCACCTTGTCCTCATAGGCCGGGCCGATGCCGCGACCGGTGGTGCCGATCTTAAGGTCGCCGCGCGCCGCTTCCCGCGCGCGATCCAGCGCCGGGTGCAGCGGCAGGATCAGCACCGCGTTTTCAGCGATGCGCAGCGTGTCCGGCGTGACGATCAGACCTTGCGCCCGCACCCGCGCGATTTCCGCCAGCAGCGCGTCCGGGTCCACAACGACGCCGTTGCCGATGACGCCGAGCTTGCCGCGCACCAGACCGGACGGCAGGAGCGAGAGCTTATAGGTCTCATTTCCTACGACCAGCGTATGCCCCGCGTTATGCCCGCCCTGAAACCGCACGACGATGTCGGCTCGACTGGCCAGCCAGTCCACGACCTTTCCCTTGCCCTCGTCGCCCCACTGGGCGCCGATCACGGCGACATTGGTCATTGTTCAGCCCTCGGTGTTCAGTTGTGCGGCGATGCCGTCGCGAAGGATATGGGTGCAGCCCAGGCGATGCGCCTCGGCTGTTTCATCCGGTATCGGCGCCAGCGCGGCCACCGTTGCGAAGCCCTGCCGGCGCAGCTCGGCGGATTCGGCCTGCGATGCGCCGGACGGGACGAACACGCGCACGCGCGCGTCCCGGGCGGGCGCCACGCGCAGGATCGCGTCGGGGTAAAGCGTCAACCCGGTCGCCGGTTCGGTATCTCCGCCGCCGTAGCGACCACCGCGCCCCAGTTCCTCATGCCGCCCCGGTGCATAGACCGTGACCGATACGCCGGTTTCGTAGCGGAACCCCCGGAATTCCACGGGATCGATGGTCAGCCGCAAGCCCGGTGCCCGCGCCCGTATCGCCGCCACAGCCTCCGCCAACCGCTCCGCCAACACCGCGGCCTGCGGAGGCAACCGCGCCTCGCTCAACGCCGCCAGCGCGCGATCCGCCGGTCCCGCGGCCAGCAGCAACTGGGTCAGCACCGGCGCGAGCGAGCCCCCCAGTTCGGTCACAGCGGCGATGTCCTTGCGGTCCAGCGCCCGCGCCAGGCTCGCGCGCGCCAGGCCGTGCAGGCCGGCGTCGTCCAGCAGCGTGGGAGCGAGCATTGGCAGGGTCAGGTCGAAACTGACGCGGGTCAGGCCGACGGCGGCCAGAGCCTCCGCCGCGACCAGGATGGTTTCCGCATCCGCATCGGGACCGTCGCAGCCGATCAGTTCGATCCCCGCCTGTGCCACCTGCCGGTCCGGCGCCAGTTGCGTGCCGCGCACACGCAGGCATTGCCCGGCATAGGACAGCCGCAGCGGCCGAGGCGCCCTCGCCAGCCGCGTGGCGGCCACGCGGGCGATCTGCGGCGTGGTGTCGGCCCGCAGTCCCATCATGCGCTGGCTGTCGGGGTCCATCAGGCGGAAAATCTGCTCCGCCACCGCGGCACCCGACCCAGCCAGCAGGCTGTCCTCGAATTCCAGGAGAGGCGGTTTGACCCGCTGGTAGCCGTGCGCGGCGAAGACATCCATCAACGCCTCGACGGCCGAGGCCTCGGTCTCGGCATCGGGTGGCAACAGGTCGCGCAGGCCGGCGGGCAGCAAAGCCGGGTTCGGTGGCGGATCATCGGTCATGGCGTGAGGTCAGGTATCAGCAATCAGGGGGGTGGGGAACTCCCCCCTTTGCGCTCCTTCTTTGCGGCGACCGGGGATCGTGGCTTTCAGGCCGGTTTGGGTGGTGTCAGGGACGCCCGGATAGGGAGTGTCAGGGACGCCCGGATAGGGAGTGTCAGGGACGCCCCGCCGGCTGCCAGCCAGCACCGTTTGCCCCTGCGTTGTTCGCCATGCCGGCGGACACCATTGGGTCGATCTCGATCACCGTGTGCTCGCATGCCGCGACCGAGAGCCCTGCGACCAGCAGCATGGCCAGGCCGCGAAACAGCGGGGAGACGACGGTCGGGCGCGGCGGGTTCGAGTCCGGCATGGGCACCGTGGCATGGTCCAGGCCCATGCGGTAGGCGGCCACGACGGTTTCGACGTGCGGCGGCGTTGGCGTTTCCTTGGCCGGCGCTGTCTTCTGGTGTTCCGGCCAGATCAGACCGATCGCGCCCGCCGCCAGCAGCGGCATGGCGACATCCCAGGTCATCGCGTTCGACGCCACCGCAAGCAAGGTCGGGGCAATAATCATCGCGCCGTGGCCGGTGGTGACTTCCCGCATCCAATCACGGGGGGGTTTGTTCATAATATGTTCTCCAATATGAGTACGACTGTCGATCGGGTCTGGCATGGTTCGGTTCTGGTGGCTCGCCGTTTCCTAGGAAAATTTCCCGATCGATGTTTTCGCGTCAAGGCAAAACCGGCCCGGCCCAATTGGCTTCCGCTTGGCGTCCGTATGGCCCTCCCTGGGGGCTTTGCGCCTCCCCCTTGGCAGCGCACCACCGCCCCGCGCAGGATGCCGCCGCCACGCGAGGGGAACGTCATGAAAATCATCGCCGTCGAGACCTATTGGACCCGCATCCCATTCGACATGGGCGGCAAGGCCGCGGTCATGAGCGGGATCAATGCCCAGGGCATGAACACGGTCTGGCTGCGCATCGTCACCGATCAGGGCATCGATGGCTGGGGGGAGGCGTTCGGCCACGGCGCCGCCGCCACCAGCGTGTCCGTGCTGACCTCTCAGTTGGCGCCGTCGCTGCTGGGCCAGGATGCGCGCGACATCGCCGGACTGCGGTCCCGTCTGAGCCGGTCGTATCATCTGTTCGGCCGCAACGGGCCGCATGTCTATGCGCTGTCGGCGCTGGACATCGCGCTGTGGGATATCGCCGGCAAGGTCGCGGGCCTGCCCCTGTGGCGGATGCTCGGCGGATCGCCGGTCGCGTCGATGCGTAGCTACGCCAGTCTGTTGCGGTATGGCGAGGCGTCCATGGTCGCGCGCAACTGCGAACGCGCGCTGTCGTTGGGGTATCGAGACATCAAGCTGCACGAAATCACCGTGCCTGAAATCGAGGCGGCGCGGGATGCGATCGGCCCGGATGTTCGTTTGATGGTCGATACCAACTGTCCCTGGACGGTCTGGCAGGCGATCGACATGGCGCGCCAGTTGGAAGATTGCGAAATGACCTGGCTGGAGGAGCCGGTCTGGCCGCCGGAAGACTACGAAGGCTTGGCGCGCGTGCGGCTGGAAGGCGGCGCCCCGATCGCGGCGGGTGAAAATGCGGCGGGCCTGCACGACTTCAAGGTGGCGTTCGAGGCAGGCGCGCTGGATGTGGCTCAGCCGAGCGTGATCAAGATTGGGGGGGTGTCGGCGATGATCGAGATCGCGGCGCTGGCGAAGGCGTATGGCGTGCGGATGGTGCCGCACAACGCGTATTTCGGGGCGGGATTCCTGACGTCTCTGCACGTCAACGCCGCGTTGGCGCCGGATGCGCCGTTCGAGCGGTTGTTCCTGGACCTGGAGGCGAGCCCGTATCACGACCTGGTGAATGCTGTCGACGGGAAAGTAACGGTTCCGGATGGGCCGGGGTTGGGGCGCGATCCGGACATGGATGTGTTGAAGCGCTATCTGGTGACCGAGCCCGTGGTAGTTCGGTAGGCGGTTCGTTCCGGGCGCCGCGTGACAGGATGCGGCGCCCGATGCTCTCTTTCGACGATTGCGTGTTGAAGTCGATCGACGTGCCGATGCCGCGGCAACGACGCTCGCGCTGATCCCGCTCGGCCACCCACCACCGACCGAACGCTTTCCATGTTCCCGCCGGCCCGGAAACGATCTACCATTCCGCACCGACGACCCGTCCAGCGGAGCCTGCCATGACCCCGGAAAACCAAGCCCTCGTGCGTGATTCATTCGCCAAGGTGGCGCCCATTGCCCCGCAAGCCGCCGCATTGTTCTACGGCCGGCTGTTTGAGCTCGATCCCACCCTGAAACCCCTGTTCAAGGGCGACATGACCGAACAGGGGCGCAAGCTGATGGAGATGATCGGCACGGCGGTCGCCAACCTGAACAAGCTGGACGCGATCGTGCCGGCGGTGCAGGACCTCGGTCGACGACACAAGGACTATGGCGTCCTGCCTGAACATTACGGCACTGTCGCGACAGCCCTGCTTTGGACCCTCGGCCAGGGCCTGGGCGACGCGTTTACGCCGCAAGTGGAGGCTGCCTGGACCGAAGCCTATACGATCCTCGCCACGGTGATGCAGGACGCCGCCGCCGCGGCATGACCGGGGCGCCCGGGTGCCGGCGGCGCCAGCGTCGCCGCGCCATGCGGCCCGGACTTCTGCCCCGGACTGCTGCCTCGGGACTTCTGCCCCAGAACCGATGCCCCGGAACCGACCATTGTTCCGGACGCACGCAGCCGAACCGGTTCGCCGCCACGACATTGTCGGCGGCCATGCCTGCCTCCAACGACGCTCGGCAGGGCCATCGCCTGGTCCCGGCTGGAAACCCTATTTTTTGCCCGCCCGACCGGGCACAATGGGAACGATGCCGGCCCCGGCACGATCGGTGTTCGCCCACGGGGTTTCCCTCGGGGTTTGGCATGACCGGTCGGGGGCGGGCCGCGGACCGGGGCGGAGGTGGTGACGGACATGGATGACAACCGAACGGTCCAGGCGCTGGTCAGGCAGGCGCAGGATGTCCTCGGCCGTGACTGGTCCCAGGCCGGCGCGCTGGCCGCCGAATTGCGCACCCTGTATCCCGATCATCCCGCAGGTTATCAGATCGGCGCCACCAGCGCCCGCGCGCAGGGCCGCTTCGGGGACGCACTGACCCTGATCGCGGAAGGGTCCGCCCGGTTCCCGGAGGATTCCTGGCCCGCGACGGAAATGGCCTGGACCGCCAGGGCGCGCGGCAACAATGAAGAAGCCGCGCGCCTCGCCGCCGACTTGCGGGAACGCTTTCCCAACGATCCTGACGGCTATCACCTCGGCGCGATCTGCGCGCGAGCGTTGGGATCGTTGGATCCGGCGTGGGAGGTCGCGACCCAGGCCCAGACCCGTTTCCCGACCCTGGCCTGGCCCCTGGTGGAACTCGCCTGGACCGCCCGCGCGAAGGGCGATCATGAGGCAGCCATCCGCCTCGCCGCCGAATTGCGGGACCGGTTTCCCAAGGAGCCGACCGGCTACCAGGTGGGCGCCACCAGTGCCCGCGCCCTGGGGCGATTGTCGGAAATCGGGGGGATCCTGGCGGAGGCGCAGGCGCGGTTTCCGACCCAGACATGGCCGGTGATCGAACTGGCCTGGGTCGCCAGGGCGCGGGGCGAGCATCGGGATGCCATTCGCCTGTCCGCCGAACTGCGGGCGCGTCTTCCGGGCGATCCGATTGGCTACCAGATTGGCGCGACCGCCACGCGGGCGCTGGGGCGGTTCGACGACGCGGCGGAGATCGTCGCGGAAGGCGCCGCCCGCTTCCCGACCCATTCCTGGCCCGCGGTGGAGATGGCCTGGATTGCCAAGGCCCGCGAGGACCATCCGGAGGCCATGCGTCTGGCCGAACAACTGCGGACCCGCTTTCCGGATGATCCGATCGGCTATCAGATCGGCGCCGCCAGCGCGCGGGCGTTCGGCCGCGCCGATGACGCCAATGCGATTCTGGTGGACGGCCGAGCGCGGTTCCCGACGCATAAATGGCCGGTGGTGGATATGGCGTGGGCCGCGAAGGCCGACGGCGACACGGATGCGGCGGTTCGGCTGGCCGCCGAATTGCGGGAACGCTTTCCCACCGACCCGGCCGGGTTCCAGATCGGCGGGACCGTCGCCCGCGACCAGGGACGGCTCCTGGATGCGATGGCGATCCTGCAGGATGCCGTGGCCCGTTTCCCCACCCAGGTCTGGCCCCTGACCGACCTGGCGCTGGCGGCGCGCGCCGCCGGCGATACCGATCGGACGATCGAACTGGCCGGTTTGCTGCGCGCTCGCTTTCCCCACGACCCGACCGGTTATCGGATCGGCGCCACGTTCCTGCGGGTGCGCAACCGGTTGGAAGAAGCCGAGGCCGTGCTGCGCGACGCCACGGATCGGTTTCCCACCCTGACCTGGGCCGCACGGGACGCGGCGGAGGCGGCCCGGATCCGCGTCAACCGTGCCGCCGCCACGGATCTGGTCGTCAGGCTGCACGGCAGCGCGACAGCGCCGCACACGCGGGGTCGCGCAACCGGCGGCAAGGTGGTCGTCGTGCTGGGGATGCACCGCGCCGGCACCTCGCTTTGCACCCGGATCATCCAGCAGCTTGGCATCGATCTTGGCACCCCGTTGCTGACGCCGGATTTCGACAATCCCGACGGCTACCAGGAGCATAAGGCGGTCGTCGATTGCCACCGTGCTCTGTTCGAGGCGCTGCATATCGAGTGGGACACGATCCGCCTGATCCAGCCGCCGCCGGCGGCGTTCTGGGACAGCGAGGCGGCGCGCGCGGTCCGGGATCGCATGAAGCGGGTGGTGGGAGAGCAGTTGCGGGCCGCCGGTGGGGTGTGGGCTTTCAAGGACCCTCGGACCGCGGGTTTCGTTCCGTTATGGAGAGAGGTTTTCGACGAACTTGGGGTCGAACCGGTTTGGGTCCTGGCGGTCCGCGATCCTCGCGCCGTGGCGGCATCGCTGTTCACCCGCAACCGGCTGCCCTTGCCGCTGGGCGAATTTCTGTGGCTGGAACACGTCCTGGATGCCCTGCGGTATCTGGGGCCCGACATCGCCGGCATCGTCCATTATGAGCGCTGGTTCTCCGATCCCGGCGCTCAGATCCGGGAATTGGCGACCGTGATCGGCGGCGCCGCGGAGGTGGCGGTCGATCGCGCCGCCAGTGCCGTGCGCGCTGAGTTGCGGCACAATCAGCCCGACCGGGATGCCTACAGCCTGGATCAGACCCGGCAGGTGCATGGTTGGCTGCTGGCGGCAAACCCCGATCTGTTGCGCGTGCAACGAGACGCCGAAGCGATGTGGCGCGGTATCGCGGCTCTGGCGCGCGAACACGCGCCGGACGTTGTGCCCCTTCAGGGGGCGTTGCCGGAAACGCTGTAACCGTCGGGGCGGAGGATCGCCGGCTTGGCGGATCCTGTGTGGCAATGTAGCGCGAGGGGACGGTGCGACGGTGCATCGGTCATTGTCTCGGCCGGCTGGTGTAATGCCAACCGACCGAGACATTGACGCGTGGCGGCAACGGAATCTGTCATTGCGAGCGCAGCGAAGCAATCCAGGGCAACCGCCAGGATCGATAGTGCCCGGCCCCTGGATCGCTTCGCTGCGCTCGCAATGACAGCGGCCACCCATAGGTCAGTGGTCAGGGCGGCGAGTATAACTCCCCGGAGTTTCAATCACACCGATCACCAGAGCGGTTTAACCATGGTTAAACCGCTCTGGCTTTCTGCGTGATCCCGTCATTCACACGCGGTCACGCTCGGCTCCGGGTGGTCAGTCTGCTAGAAGAACACGTAGGCCCGAACGACGACGTTCTTGCGGCAGGGTGCGTCGAGCGGGACGGTCGGGTCGATACAAGCCGTATGGAACGAATAGCGGGAGACGGAGCCGTCGGTCACCGAGTCATAGCATTTGAGCATTGAAACCTCATTGGGCTGCTGCCGAGGAATCCAGTACCACTCGTGATCGGGGCGATAGGTGAAGCGGGTGGTTTCGCCAACGCGGTCGTCGTAGATTCGGTAGTTGGTGATGTAAGGCTGGTCGGCGAAGGACGGCCAGGCACACAGTACGAAGGGAAACTGCTCGACCGTCTCCATCGGCTTGGCGAGATTGATCGACATGAACCGGCGCGACATTTTCTCGTCGGCTTCTTCCTCCGTGTGGTTCTGCTCGCGCCCGAAGTTGCGCAGGTTCCGGGTCAGCAGTTCGCGGCAGCGCACGCGGCCGCTGTTGTCGTTCAGGTCGTTATGCACCAGGGTGGCGTAACGCGCGTTCACACCCGGGTTCTTGTTATCCTGGTCTTCGGTGCGGTCGCCCGCATAGTCCTTGTCGAAGACATCGTGGTTGTAGACCAGAGCATCGGTGGCACCCGGGAAGAAATCCAACAACAGTTTTTCGATTTCGGGGTAGAAGACTCGCTCCACCTCCGCCGAATCATAGAAATTTTCGCATTGGGACTCGAGGTAGGCCAGCGACAGACCCAGCTTGTCCATGCATTCGGGGCTGTTGGGGGACAGGCCCGGGTAGTAATCGCCGATACGGCGCGCGTCACGCATCAGGTGGGGGAACCAAAGGTCGCGCGCGCGGTTGTTCACCTCGTTCTGGCGCAGAATCGCCGCGACGTCTTCGCGCGCCGGGTCGCGCCAGACGGTGTTGGATGGAACGACGGAGTAGGTCGGCTGTTCGTAGACCGTGTATGGCATCGGCAATGCCAGGCCGCCTTCGGGGGCGGTTATGGCGTTGTTCCGGCGTATGTAGTCCACACACTCCTCGAACTTGCGGAAGCCGACGCCCCACTTGGTCTGGATCGCGGCGCCTGGCGGCGCGTTGGTGACCATGTCGGCGACGCGCTGACCTTCCCCATCCGCGATCAGGGCGAGCGCGTCATCGATTGCCGTGGCGGTTCCCGCATCGCCGTCCCGGTCGAACGACATATAGGACAGGCCGCCATGCGCCGCGATCGGCGGTGGCTGCCCTGCCGTGCGCTGGAGCGTCGGCACATAGGGCGTAAAGGCCTTCTTTGTGTCCGCCGCGACGTTCTGGTCGATGATTTCGAGCTGGCTCATGGCGCGCCTCCTATTTTTCCGAAGTTACCGTGGCACAGAGCCCCTGCCTTTTCCAGATCGCGATTTTCGGTGTTGCGAAGCGACGCGGCGCGCCCGTGAACGCCGTCCGCGCATGCCGACAATCCGGTGCAGGCCAGAGCCACTGGTCAGAGCTCCCTCATGAGGTGGGGGCCAGCCGGCCGATCGACGGTCCGGCGATCCGTGGGGACGTATGCCGGGATGCGAATTCCGTGTGATACAGTCCGCTTGAGCCAGCCGATCTGATCCATCTCGGGCAATCTGTCCACATAAGATCACCGCAGAAGTCGCCGCCGCGTGTAACGTCGACGGGCCATCGGGCGTCTGATCATCATGCGTACCATGCAAAGGGAGTTTCCGGCCGTGTTCCTTCCCGAACCCCACCCCAGCCCATCCGCATCGGCCACCGCCTTCGATCGAGGCGCGCCGTCGCGCCGTTCGCTGTTGTTCGGCGCCGCCGGCCTGGCCGCGACGGCCGCTGCCCTCGGCGGCTGCGCGCAGGAACCCATGGTCGACCTGGGCATGCTCTACAGTGTCGCGGCAATGCATCACGGCATCGATCGCAATCCGGTTATCGTCATCCCCGGACTGCTGGGCAGCCGCTTGCGCGATCCCGCGTCCCAGCGGATCGTTTGGGGGGCCTTCGATGGCAATGCCGCCGATCCCACCACGATGGACGGCGCGCGTCTGGTGGCGCTGCCGTTCACCGACATGACGACGCCCGGCGCGGGGGTCACGCCCGACGGCGTGCTCGACCGCATCAGGATCAGGGTCGCGGGGATCCCGATCACGCTCCAGGCCTATGCCGAAATCCTCTCAACGCTGGGGGTCGGCGGCTATCGCGACGAGGCGCTGGGGTTGGCTGGTCAGGTCGATTACGGGAACGACCACTTCACCTGTTTCCAGTTCGCCTATGACTGGCGCCAGGACAATGTCGTCAACGCGCGCAACCTGATGGCGTTCATGAAGGAGAAGCGCGCCTATG
The DNA here is from genome assembly GCA_945861095.1 of Asaia bogorensis. GTDB lineage: Bacteria > Pseudomonadota > Alphaproteobacteria > Acetobacterales > Acetobacteraceae > Rhodopila. The sequence continues at coordinate 16,676 of CAMATI010000121.1, forward strand.
TGCAGGCGGAATACGCCCGCCGCTACGGGGTGCGCGATGCGC
>CAMATI010000122.1 GCA_945861095.1 Asaia bogorensis
GTGCTGAGCTGTGCACGTTCTTCATCGCTGAGCTTCACGACGTACTTCTTTACAGAACTTTGTTTCGCGGTCACGACTCATCTCCGCATTCTTCCGGGAGGAGCGAGTCCGAAATTCACGACAAAATCAATGACGGGGGGCACTAGCCCAGTTTGGGTTTCGACAGACGAAATCGTCTCGCCAAGGTGGGTACGGCCGCGGCGATTGTACTGGATATGACACCGCCGCGCCCTGGCCACCCAGCGGTGCGGCGGCGGCCGAAATCCTCGGCTTTCCGTGGCTGCACGGAAGTCGCGGACGTCGGCGCTGCTACCATGATGGAATTGCCGCGCCCGCAGACTACTGATTCTGCCGGTTCATTTCTGCCTCACCGGCCGGTGTCCGGCCCGGATTGGCGAGATGTAAAATTTTCCGACAAGACTGGGGTCAAGCCGCCGTACAGGGATCGTACCGTGTCGAAGAGCGACACAACAGTCCGCCTTTGTTGGTTTACGCCCTGGCGACCCGGCTTCGGACCGTGGCTCCAGCGAGACAGGCCGTTGCGCCCGGCGGATGGTCCATGGAAATGCGCCCGTCGCCTCGATATACCCGGTCACGAGGTTGTGATCCGACGTCGAGCGTTCATGCGATGCGCTTTCGCGCCGATGGGGCGGCATTATCGGTCACGGCGGCATTTGGCGTGCGGTCGTGCCAATAATTCGCCCGGTCGCCGATGATCCGCACAGTCCGCGAGGCCAGCATGTGCACGGCGCGCGCCAGGGTGTTTCAGGCATTGCCGCGCGACATCACGGTGCGCGATCGCGATTTCGCCCGATCCGATCGGCATGCCGTCCACCAAGCCCGGGGGTCGTCGGGTTGGGGTCTCCGAGCGCCCAAATAACTGTGGCGGTACCGCACCGGCGTGGGTTCATCCCCGGTCTCCGACGCTTCGGAATGCGCCGCCAGCGCCGCGTTCAGGCGTCCGGATATGAGTGGTGTCTGATGAACCTTAATCCGGGCCCGCCGAGCGGCGACGGCGGGCACCGACAGTTCGGCGGTTTGGTTCGATCCGCTGACGTCCAGGCGATTGTCCTGGTCCGCTCGCCCTGTCGCCTTGCCGGCCTAGGCGGCCTGCTTCATGGCGCCATGCACCTGGGCAAGGATCTCGAAGGATCGCAGACGGGCGGCGTGGTCGTAGATGTTGGCCGTGACCATCAGACCGTCGGCGCCGGTGCGCTGGATGAACTCCTCCAGCCCGCGTCGGACCGTGTCCGGCCCGCCCACGATGGCGCAGGCCAGGGCATCGTCCAGCATGGCACGTCCTTGGCGGTCGATCCGCGAATCCATATCGGGGACAGGCGGCGGCAGCTTGGCCGGACGGCCGCGGCGAATGTTCAGAAACGATTGCTGGACCGAGGAAAACAGAAACCGCGCCTCGGCGTCCGTCTCGGCCGCGATCACGTTCACGCCGAAAATGATATGAGGTGCGGCCAATTGCGCTGAAGGGCGGAATTTCTCCCGATAGATTGAGGCCGCGTGCATCATGTAGCTCGGCGCGAAATGAGATGCGAACGCATAGGGCAGGCCCAGCATCGCCGCGAGTTGCGCGCCATAGGTGCTGGACCCCAGGATCCAGATCGGCACATCCAGCCCGGCGCCGGGAACCGCCTGCACGGCCTGGTTCGGTTCGGCCGGTTGGAAGTAGCCCATCAGCTCTATCACATCCTGCGGGAAATCGTCGCCGCCGGACTGCAATGTCCGGCGCATGGCCCGTGCGGTGATCTGGTCGGATCCGGGCGCGCGCCCCAGCCCGAGTTCCACGCGCCCCGGATGCAAGGCGGCCAGGGTGCCGAATTGCTCCGCGATCAGCAGAGGCGCGTGGTTGGGCAGCATGACCCCGCCCGCGCCGATGGTGATGGACCTGGTGCCGGCCGCGATATGAGCCAGCGCCACCGCGGTCGCGGCGCTGGCGATCCCCGGCAGATTGTGATGTTCGGCCATCCAGTAACGCCGGTAGCCCAGCGCCTCCACATGGCGGGCGAGGGACAGGGAGTTGCGCAGGGCGTGGCCCGCTTCGCTGCCTTCAGGGATGGGGGAGAGGTCTAGGACGGAGAGTGGGATCATGGGGGGACTATGGCGTGGGATGGGGTTGGCAGGAAGAGTGGGGCTGCGATCGCCATCGGTTCGGTCACATCCAGAACGATGATCGCCCGCATGGCGTCTCCGGTAGCTCCCTCTCGCGGGGCCTCGGGCTGCGCGCGGAACCACGCGGCATATTCAGCCTGGCCAAACTCCTATCCCTGCCCAAACTCCTATCGGTGAGCGAAGTAAGAGGGGCGACCGCTGTCAATGCCGAACGGCACCACGGCCATAGCGTGCCTTCGCCCGTTCCCGCATCGACTGGAACTCCGCATACAGCATCGGGATCAGGAACACCCCAATGGTGGACGCCACGATCATCCCGGCGAACACCGCCGTGCCCACCGCCCGCCTGCTGAGCATCGCCGCGCCATGCGCCCAGACCAGCGGCACCAGACCGGCGATGAACGCGATCGAGGTCATCATCACCGCGCGGATTCGCATCCTGGCGCCGGCCACCGCGGCATCGCGGATCGACAGCCCGGCTTCTCTCTGTTCCTTGGCGAATTCCACGATCAGGATACCATTCTTCGCAGCCAACGAGATCAGCACCACCATGCCGATCTGTGCATACAGGTCCAGTGGCAGACCGAACAACAGCAAGCCGCCGAACGCCCCCAGTACGCCGACCGAAACCGACAGCAGCACCGGCACCGGGATCGTCCAGCTTTCATAGAGCGCGACCAGGAACAGATAGGCAAACATGATCGCCAGCGCCAGGATCATGCCGGTCTGGCCGGCCGCCTGGCGCTCCTGAAACGCGGTGCCAGTCCATTCATATGTATAGCCGGCGGGCAAGGTGCGCGCGGAAATCCCGTCCATCGCCGCCAGCGCATCGCCCGACGACACGCCAGCCCGTGGCGAGCCGTTCACCGTGACGGAGCGATAGTTGTTGTAGCGGGTGATCACCTGCGGCCCGACCACGACACGCACATCGACGATGGCGCGCAATGGCACCATCTCACCGCGGGTGTTGCGGACATGGATCTTGTAGATGTCGGGCAGGTCGCCGCGATGGGCGGCGTCGCCCTGGATATTCACCTGCCAGGTGCGGCCGAACAGGTTGAAGTCGTTGATGTAGAACCCGCCCAATGTCGCTTGCAAGGTGCTGAACACATCGGCGATCCGCAAGCTCAGCGCCTGGGCCTTGTCGCGATCGATATCCAGCCAGATCGACGGGTTGGACGCCGTGAAGGTCGAAAACACCCGTCCGATGCGGGGATCCTGGCTGGCGGCGGCGACCAGTCCGCGCATGGCGCTTGCCAGTTCGGCGGGATCGCGGCCTTCCAGATCCTCCAACTGATATTCGAAACCGCCGCCGGTCGACAGGCCGATGATCGGCGGCAGGTTGAACGGGAAGACGTTGGCGGTGCGGATCTGGCGTACGGCGCCGAAAATGCGCCCGATCACCGCCTGGGCGTTGTCCGCCGCCCCCGGACGGTCGGCGAAGGGTTTCAAACGCACCACGACAAAGGCGGAATTCGGCTGGTTGCCGCCATCCAACAGGGAGAAGCCGACGATCGACAGCACGCCCTCCACCTGCGGCATCGGGCGGATCAGGCCTTCCACCTGCTCCACCACCTGGCGGGTGCGCCCGACCGAGGCGCCGTCGGGCAACTGCACGGCCACGAAGAACGCGCCCTGGTCTTCTTCCGGCAGGAACCCGGTCGGGGTCAGCGTGCCCAGATACCAGATGCCGACCCCAGAGGCCGCGACCACGATCACCGACAGCACGGACATCCGCACCAGACGCGCCACCACCGCGGCATAGCCGTCGCGCATGTGGTCGATGCCGCGCAGGACATAGCCCATCGGCCCGCGCGCCGGTCCGCCATGGCGCAGGAACACCGCGCACAAAGCTGGCGACAGGGTCAATGCATTGATCGCCGACAGCAGCATCGCCACGCTGATGGTCACCGCGAACTGGCGGAACAAGGTGCCCGACACGCCCGGAATGAACGCCACCGGCACGAACACCGACAACAGCACCAGCGAGATCGCGATCACCGGCCCGGTAATCTGTATCATGGCTTTCTTGGTGGCCTGGGCGGGTGTCAGATGGGGTTCTTCGGCCATCACGCGTTCGACGTTTTCGACCACCACGATGGCGTCATCGACCACGATCCCGATGCCCAGCACCATCGCCAGCAGCGAAATCGTGTTGGCCGAAAACCCCGCCGCCAGCAGCACCGCAAGCGTGCCGATCAGGCTGACAGGGATCGCCACCACCGGAATGATCGTGGCCCGCCAGTTGCCCAGGAACAGATACACAACGCCAACGACCAGCACGAAGGCAATCGCCAGGGTCAGAAACACCTCCTCGATCGTGGCGGCTACGAAGGTGCTGCTGTCGTAGAAAATCCGAGCCTTTACCCCGTCCGGGAACCGCTTCGACAAGTCGGCCAGGGTGGACCGCACCAGGGCGGAGGTCTGCACCGCGTTGGCACCGGGCGCCAGATACAGGCCGATGGACACCGCCGGATTGCCGTTCAACCGGCTCTCGCTATCCATGTTGGCGGCGCCGAGTTCGACCCGCGCGACATCGCGCAACCGCAGCACCGCCCCGTCGCCCTGCGCGCGGATCAGGATGTCGCCGAACTGTTCCGGTGTGACCAGCCGGCCTTGGGTCTGCACGGAGAGCTGGAACTGCGTGGCATCACTGGTCGGTCGCGCGCCGATCCGGCCTACCGCGGCCTGGATGTTCTGCGCCTGGATCGCCGCAATCACGTCGGCGGGTGCCAGGTTCAGCGCCACCAGTCGGTTCGTATCGAACCAGATACGCATCGAGTAATCGAGGCGCCCGAACAACTGCGCATCGCCGATCCCCGGCGTGCGGGCCAATCGGTCCAGCGCGTTGATCGTGACGTAATTGCTGAGGAACAGAGGGTCGTATTTGCCGTCCTCCGCATAAAATTGCAGGAACGCCAGCACCGCGGTGGATCGCTTGCGCACGGTCACGCCACTGCGCTGCACCTCGGTCGGCAACTTCGCCAGCGCCTGCTGCACCCGGTTGTTGACGTTCACCGTGTTGATGTCGGGATTGGTCCCCAGCTCGAACGTCACGGTCAGCCCGTAGTTGCCGGCGTTGGAACTGGCGGACTTCATGTACAGCATCTTGTCGACGCCGACGACGGCCGCTTCCAGCGTCTGCGCGACCGTCGCCTCCACCACCTGGGCCGAGGCCCCGGAAAAGGACGTGCTGACGATCACCTGCGGCGGCACGATGTCGGGAAACTGCGACACCGGCAGGCGCAGCAGCGACAGGCCGCCGGCCAGGGTCATCAGAATGGCGATGACGATCGCAAGCCGCGGCCGATCGACGAAGACAGAGGAAATCATGCGATGTGCCCCGTCGCTCGCCTAGCGGCCCGGGCCGGGCGACGCGGGGGATGGAACGACGTCGATCCCCGGGCGGACGCGTTGCAGACCTTCCAGGACGATGCTCTCGCCTTCTTTCAGGCCGCCAAGGATCGTGGCCGAAGCGGGGGTCGACTGGCCGAGTTGAATCCTGCGCACCTCGATCTTGTTCTGCGGGGTGACGGCGTAGACGAAACTGCCCTGCTGGTCGGACAGCACGGCGGCGCGCGGGATCGACAGGGCGGTGACCGGTTCGATCCCTTCGACGCTGACCGTCACGAAGGCGCCGTCGGTCAGCGGCCGTTCCACCGGTTGGCCGGGTTGGACCGCGTGCAGAGGCGGGTTGGCGATGGTCGCGCGCAGGATGATCGTATCGGTATTCGGCGCCACCGAGGGGTCCACGTAGTCGATCTTGCCGACCTGTCCATACATCGTGCCATCGGACAGGCGCAGCCGCACGATCACGCCCTGCATGCCGCCCTTGCCGGCATAGCGCTTCTCCAGCTCCAACCGCGCCCGCGTGGCGACCGGAAACAGCACATGCATCGGGTCCTGACTGACAATACTCGCCAACGCCCCCGTGCTTGGCGACACCACATTCCCCACCGTCACCGCGGCCCGACTGATCTTGCCGCCGATCGGGGCGCGGATTTCCGTGTAGGCCAGATTGAGTTGCGCCATGCGCGACATCGCCTGCGCCGCGCTGACCTGCGCGGCCTGGGATCGTTGCGCGGCGATGGCATCATCCACCGCCGACCCCCGCCCCGCCGGCCCGCCGAGCAATTGCTGCGCCCGGTTCAATTGGATGGTGGCATTGGCCAGGCGAGCGGACGCATCGGACACCGCCGCTTCCTGCTGTTGCGCGGCGGCTTCATAGGGGCCGCGTTCCAACTTGAACAGCAGATCGCCCTCGTTGACTTCCGTGCCCTCGACAAACAGGCGCTGTTCCAGGAACGCGGTGACGCGCGCGGTCAACGAGACACGGCCGATGGCCTGGACCCGTCCGATGAATTCCGACGTTTCGGTCACCGGGCGCATTTCCGCGCGCACGACGCCGACCGATGGCGGCCCGGCGGGTGCCTGCGCATGGGCGGCGAGCGGCATCAGCACAGGCATGAGCACAAGCGCGCGAAGCGGCAGGCGCAGGGGCATAAGATCGATATCCTTCAAGCGGCGCCTGCCGCAACGCGGCTAGAGATGGCGCCGCTTGGCGGTTTGCCAATACCGATGTCGGGGATGCGTGGTCAATGACCGGGGGGAAGGGGAAGGGCGGGGCAGGGCCGAGGGGTGGTGCATCGGTCATTGTATCGGCCGGCTGGTACTCTTGTGATCCGGCCGGTCCCAATGGCGCCGATGCGACGTCCAGCGCGACGGGCCAATCTCGCGGCCCGCCGACCATGACAACTGCCGTCGCCTGTGCGCAGACTGTGGGGCCGACGATCGGTGACAGCCGGGGTCTCGCCAAAGCCGAGTGGGGAGGCCGGGCTGTGAAGAGCAAGAGGATGTGCCCATGACCCTGACCCTCGACACAAGACTTCGCATCGGCCTGCAGACCATCCATCGGCGTACCGAACCCGCGACCGGCCCCTGGCTGCCAGCCATCGACGAACTGGTCGAGCGCGTGCAACTGGTCGATCGCTGCGGCTACGATTCGCTGTGGGTGGGCGATCATATTTCCTTCCCGATCCCGATCCTGGACCCGATGCTGCAACTGGCGCAGGCCGCCGTGGTGTCGCGCCGCCTGATCCTGGGCACGTCGGTTCTGCTGCTGCCGCTGCGCCATCCGACTCCGGTCGCCAAGCAGGTGCTGACCCTGGACCACCTGACGGAGGGCCGCCTGATCCTGGGGGTGGGTGTCGGCGGCGAGTTTCCCAACGAATACGCCGCCTGCGACGTGCCGCATAACGAGCGCGGCGCCCGCCTGTCGGAGGGTGTGCAGGTGCTGCGGAAGTTCTTCAGCGGGGAGGCGGTGTCCCACCACGGCAAGTTCTACGGCCCGTTCAGCGATGTGCCGATGCGTCCGCCGCCGCGCCAGCCCGGCGGCCCTCCGATCTGGTTTGCCGGCCGGAAGGAGGCCGCGTTGCGCCGCATCGGGCGCCTGGGCGATGGGTTCCTGGCCTATGTCATCAGTCCCGACATGTATAAGGCCGCGCTGAACACCATCGACACGGCGGCCGAACAGGCCGGGCGCGGCACCATCCCGTTCGGCACCGGCCATCTGCTGTTCACGCGTCTGGACAAGACCTACGAGCAAGCCCTGGACCACGCGACGGAAACCCTGTCCGTCCGTTACGCCATGGATTTCCGCAAGGCCGCCCAACGCTATTGCGCGCTCGGCACGCCACAGCAGGTCGCCGAAACCATCCGCGCCTTTTATGCCGCCGGTGTCCGCCACATCGCGTTGGACCTGCTGGGACCCTATGAGGAGCGGCACGAACAGATCGAGTGGTTCGCCCGCGATGCCCTCCCGTTGCTGCGGGACCTGACAGCGGCGTAATCTGTGCACCTGTTGCGGTCGGTTCCGGGGTTACACGCCGAGCTTGGCCGCCCAGGATAGGGCAAGTGTGGCGGCCCGCCTTGCCACGATATCGAGGGAGAGACACCAATGAAGCTGGCATTTTTCGACGATTTCAAACTCGGCGTGGTGAAGGGCGACAACATTGTCGACGTGTCCGCCACCGTCGCGGACATCCCGCACACCGGCCCGGGCGACCTGATGAGCGGGCTGATCGCGCGCTGGGATGCCTATAAGGGCAAGCTTGAAGCGGCGGTTGCGGCCGGCGCCGGCGTGGCATTGTCCGGTGTGCGCATCCGCCCGCCGGTGCCCAAGCCCGGCAACATCGTCTGCATGGCAGTGAACTACATGGAAAACGGCACCCTGCCGAAGAAGCCGCAGATCAACGCGTTCCACAAGGCGGCGACCGCGGTGATCGGGCCGAACGACACGATGGTGCTGCCGGACGAGCCCGCGACCATCTTCGAAGGCGAGGCCGAAATGGCCCTGGTCATCGGCAAGCGCGCGTCCAACGTGCCGGCGGCTCAGGCCATGAGCTACATCTTCGGCTACATGAACTTCATCGATGGCTCCGCCCGCGGTCTGCCGTCCGCCGGGTTCTTCGCCATGAAGTCGCGCGCCACCTTCTGCCCGATCGGCCCGTTCCTGGTGACCGCGGACGAAGTCGCCGATCCGCAGAACCTGCCGGTGAAGCTATGGGTGAACGGGGAGTGCAAGCAGGACTTCAACACCAACGACATGGCGCACCAGATCCCGCGCTGCATCGAATGGGCGTCGTCCGTTCACACGCTGGAGCCGGGTGACATCCTGGCCACCGGCACCAACCATCGCGGCCTGTCCAGCTTCATGGATGGCGATGTGGTGGAACTGGAAGTCCAGGGACTCGGCCGGCTGAAGTTCAACGTGAAGGACGAGTTGAAGCGCACCTGGTTGCGGGAGACGCGTCAGGATCGCAAGGAAAAGGGCCAGGACGGTCCGACGCCGCAGTTGACCGGAAAATACGCCTGATATGCCGGCAGCCTGGCTGGTGGTGCGTGCGACGGTCGCGGAAGCGGCCGATCGCGCAGGCTTCGACCACTGGTATCGGACGGAACATCTGCCCGATGCAATGAAAGCGTTCGGCGTTTCGACGGCGTGGCGCGGATGGAGCCAGCAGGATCCATCCGTCCACTGCGCGCATTACCGGTTCGGGTCGGCGGAGACCCTGGACGCGGTCATGGGCGGGTCGGCGATTGCCGCGTTGATCGCCGAGTTCGACCGGGTCTGGGGCGGGAAGGTGACCCGGACGCGGGAGGTTATGGTGGTCGGGGATGAGGTCGGCCTGGGGTAGGGGGCGGAGGCATGCCAGCAGATGGATGTCACGGTAGGAGCGGGCCTGTCGTGCAGGACGCCAACGCAGATCAGCACCTTTTGGATCGCCTGGCGGAGGCGAGCGCCGCCGAGGGCATCCAGCAGGGTCTCCAAGATCAGAAAGCCGGCCGTACCCGCTCGGCCCGCACCGTGTTCGACGGACTTCGTGCCGCGTATTGCCTAGCGCGTTGAACTGACCGCGCGATCCGCGAGGCGGTGGCCACCGCATCGACCCCGCCGACCATCCGAAGTGCTCAGACCGTTCGACGCGATTCGGGGCCGTTGATTATCACATGCGAGGGAGCTGCTTCACATGGTCGCTGGGCCGGCGGCATCGGCAGGTGTCAATCCGCAACCCCGCGTGGCCAGGCGGGATTGAGAAAACTCTGGAACTCCAACAGGTAACCGTTTGGATCGCGCGCAAAGAAGCCGTAGATGTTGAAGGCGGGCTTGGTCTCCGGCGGGCCTTCGGGTTGCACGCCCTGTGCCAGCAAGTGCCGATGCCATGCATCCACATCCGACGTGACGAAGGTAATGACCACACCTTTCGGCTCCACATGCCGACCCGGCCGCACGCGGCAGACGCCGAGAAACCCGGATGCGCCCATACGGAAGATGCGGCAACCGCCCTGGTCTAGCACCAACGATAATCCCAGCAGGGTGCCATAGAAACGAGCCGAGCCTTCGAGGTCATGTGTGTAGACCCAGACGACGGACTGATCGATCGGCGGATGCGTCATTCCCATTCTCCCGACGGTTTCGATGTGCCGACATCCGGGATGGCTCTTAAACCGATCCGACCCTGTTGGCGGAACCATGGCGGATCGTAACACGGTAGACGTCCATGGACGACCGCCCAGGCACCGCCGCGCCGCACTGTCCCCCGACATCGACGGACAAGCGGGGCCGCATGGCCACCCCCACCCTTGACCCAACGCCCAACCACGTCACTCTGTCTGCAACCTACCCGAATGACGGACGGAGGAAACCCAGTGCCCGACTTCCAGATCGCGGCGATCCGCGCGCAGATCGCCAGCCGCCCACGCCCCGCGGAAATCGCCGAAATGCGCGCCGGCATCGACGCCCGTGGCCTCGCCAACAAGCTCCCGGCCGACGTCACCGTCCGGAAAGTGACCGCCAACGGCGTCCCCGCCGAATGGTCCTCTACCCCCGGCGCCGCCGCGGATACCGTGATCCTGTATCTGCATGGTGGCGGCTACGTCATCGGCTCGCTCGACAGCCACCGCCACATGGTCGCGGAAATCGGGCGAGCTTCGAAGGCGCGGACCTTGGCGGTGGATTATCGCCTGGCGCCGGAGCATCCGTTTCCCGCCGCCGTCGATGACACCGTCGCGGCCTACAAGTTCCTGCTCGACGGCGGCATCAAGGCAACCCGCGTCGTGGTCGCCGGCGACAGCGCCGGTGGTGGCCTGGTGGTCGGGGCGATCCTGGCGATTCGCGCCGCCGGCCTGCCGACGCCGGGCGCGGCCTGGTGCATCTCCCCCTGGGTGGACATGGAAGCCTTGGGCGCCTCCTTCACCGACCGGGCGGCCACCGACCCCACGGTGCAGAAGGCCGGCATTCAGTTCATGGCGCAGCAATATCTGGGCGGCGCCGACCCGCGCGCCCCGTTCGCCGCGCCGATTCACGGCGATCTTGCCGGCCTGCCGCCGATGCTGATCCAGGTTGGTGCGTGCGAGACCCTGCTGGACGACTCGCTGCAACTGGCGCGTCTGGCCGGCATGGCCGACGTGCCCGTCGATCTGCAGATATGGCCCGAAATGATCCATATCTGGCACATCTACCACCCCGCTTTGGACGCCGGCCGGCGCGCCATCGCCGCGGGCGGGGCCTTCGTACAAAAAACCTTGCAAGGAGCATAAGGGATGATTCGTTTCGATAACCGCGTCGCCATCGTCACCGGGGCCGGCGTTGGCCTGGGCCGTTCGCATGCGATGCTGCTGGCCTCCCGCGGGGCGAAGGTCGTGGTGAACGATCCCGGCGGATCGGTCGATGGCTCCGGCGGGGCCGCGGCCGTTGCCGATGCCGTCGTCGCCGCGATCAAGGCAGCGGGCGGGGAAGCGGTGGCCTCCTACGGCTCGGTCTCCGATGCCAAGGCCGCGCAGGGCATCATCGACACCGCGATGGACACCTGGGGCCGCGTCGACATCCTGGTCAACAACGCCGGCATCCTGCGCGACAAGGCGTTCAACAACATGACGTTGGAGGAGTATGAACTCGTCAACGCCGTGCATCATTTCGGCACCGCCTATTGCACCAAGGCCGCCTGGCCGATCATGCGCAAGCAGGCGTATGGACGCATCGTGGTGACGACGTCCGGTTCCGGCACCGTCGGCAATTTCGGCCAGGCCAACTATGGTGCCGCGAAGATGGCGGTCAACGGCCTGATCAACGTGCTGCGGCACGAAGGTGCGAAATACAACATCCGCTGCAACGCGATTTCCCCGTCCGCCTGGACGCGCATGACGGAAACCCTGCTGCCGCCGGATGTCGGGCAGTGGATGAAGCCGGAACTCGTGTCCCCCATGGTCGCCTGGCTGTGCAGTGAGGAATGCGACCAGAACGGCGAGATCATGGCCGCCACCGCCGGCGGTTATGCGCGCGTGCAGTATTTCGTCACCGATGGCGCACAGTTCGATCCGGCCGAACCGGTCACGATCGAGATGATCCAGGACAGCCTGGGCACGATCCGCGATCTGGATACCGCGATGCCGTATTTCGGCATGTTCGGCACGGTGGAGAAGAAGCTGCGGGCGATGGGCCGCATCAAGTAATACCAACCCCGTTGGACAGGGCCGGGGCAGGGTTTGCTCCGGTCCGTTCCGGCTGCAAGGCGCCCCACGGCCCGATCCCGGCGCGGGGGGCGAATCCCTGACGCGGACGCCGGTTGTTCCGGTGACCGGGGGCAAAATGTCCACGGACCGACGACCCGCGCCGGGGTCGCGATCGGCGCGCCACGCGCCCGCCCCGTGCGGATGAAGCGATGGTGACATGGTGTGACACCGCAAGGAAAAGCGTTCCGTCGAAGCATCGGTCGCGGTTTCGCGCTGCTGGCGATCCTTGGCCTGGCGGGCTGTGCCGAACATTGGGCGAAGCCGGGTGGCACGAAGGCGGAACTCGACTTCACCAAGGCCAATTGCGAAGCGGAGAGCTACACCCGCTTCCCGGTGGTGCCGCAACAGATCATGACCAGTCCCGGCCGTCTGCTGCCTCCGGAAACCCAGTGCTCGACAGTGAACGGCAAGACCCAATGCCGCACCTTCGGCGGGCAATGGTTGCCGCCGACCTTCCGCATCATCGACCTGAACGACAATGCCCGGGACAGCGCCCGCGTGGCCTGTCTCTATCGCAACGGCTGGGTGCTGGCGGACGATGAAAAGGCCGCCGCCGCGATCACGCGATCGGGGATGCCGCCACCGCTGCTCGTTCCTCCATCGCCGGATCGGCCCTGACCGGACAGAGCCGTACACGCGCCGGATCCTGGGGATTGCCCCGCCGAGCGGTTGAAGGCAGCGTGAGGGGAGGGGCGACGGGGGATGGTTAGATGACGCGGTTTCCGATTGGGTTGGCGGTGGTGGCGAGCCTTGCTCTTGGCGCCTGTGCGAAAGCGGTGACGAACACGGAGGACACGCTGGCCGCCGCCGGATTCGCGCCGCAGCCGGCCGATACGCCCCAACGCCAGGCCGCGTTGAAGACCATGCCGGCGCACAAGCTGTCGATGCAGAACCGAAAGGGCAAGATTGTCTGGGTCTATGCGGACCCGACAATCTGCAACTGCGTCTATCTTGGCGACGAGCAGGCCTACGATGCGTTTCGCCGCATGGTCGTCCAGAAGAACCTGGCCGACGAACGCCAGGCGGTCGCGCACATGACCGATTATTCCGCCGTGCCATACCCGTTTGCCTGGGACACCTGGGGGCCTGGCACGCCGCATTACTGAGTGTCTGGATTACTGAATATCCGGGGCCGAGCGGCAGGGGACCGGATGGGCCGCCGGTTACGATCCGCTCGACCCGCTGTTCGGGACCGGTCATCCTGCGTGGTGCGAACGGTATCAACGGATATGGGCCAGATCGTCGCGACGACCTTGCAACCCGGTGCTTCCCGCATCTTCGTCCTGACCCCGACCGAGGTGCCGGAGCCGGCTCCCCCATGCGTCTGGGTGCGGGCGTCGCGGGGCTGGCCGGGCTGCGTCGGAAACGCCAGGCTCCACCCCACGCCTGACCGGACGTGCCCGAAGTCCCCTTTAGGAACCTGCGCCGGCCATCCCGCGGACGATGGTTCTGGCGCCGCCACCGCCACCCACTATATCACTCATCGCACCATTCATCCGCCGGCCCGTCCGGCGTTCGGTAAGGACCTATGACCGGCGATCTCGACGACGACCCACCCGAGGCAGCCGAGCTGGAACGCTCGGCGGAATGGCGTTTGCGGAAGGTGGACGCGGACCCGTCCGACCAACGCAGCGCGGCGGCGGCCCAACAGCTTCGCAAACTGGCGGGCGAACTGCGCCTGCTGCGCGGGTCCGACCTGTATCGGGAATACGTGATGATCTGCAATTGGCTGGGCGAATCCGACGGGCTGTCGGAATTCGAGATGCTCGCCCATGATTTCCGGACCCGCCTGGGCTTCGGCACCTGGGCCGAGAGCGGGGAGGCCTATCTCCGGGCCCTGATCGACATGGCCCGAGAGACGTCCGGCACCGGATGACGCAAGCTCGCCCGATCGGGACCCATTCCGGGCTGGACCGGATTGCACGGAGGCACCTGATGGGGGTGCTGATCCTGCTGCTGGGCGCATTTTCGTCCGGCCCGGCGCGGGCGGCCGAGACCGCGCCCGTCCAGACCAGCCGGACGGTTGCGACCCTGGTGACGGACACCGATTCGATGCCGACGGGCGGGAGATTGCGGGTCGGTTTGCGCCTGCGCCTGGCGGAGGGATGGCACACCTATTGGAAAAATCCCGGCGATGCGGGGGCGCCTCCGGAATTCACGCTGGAGGTGACCCGGGGCGGTCCCCAGCCAGCGGCGCCAGCGAACAGCCTGGGGCTGGTGCCACCGGCCGGGTCAGGCAGCCCACCGCCAGAGAACGTACAGCGGGACAGGCCGCTCGCGCCGGGGGGCGGTGCGCAGGATGCGCCGAATCCGCCGTTGGACGGGGTGCAAATCGGCCCCATCGACTGGCCGACCCCGCGGCGATTGGCCGAGGGGCCGCTGATGACCTACGCCTATACCGGTCAGGTGCTGCTGCCGGTCACGGTTACCCTGCCCGCCACGGACGGACCGGTGACCCTGCGGGTCCACGCCACCTGGCTCGTGTGCAAGGATATCTGCGTGCCGGAGGAGGGCGTCTTCCGCCTCGACCTGCCCGCGACATCGGCGCCGCCGTCAGCCGAGGCGGCGTTGTTCGCGGCGCATGATCGGGCGGTGCCGCGCCCGTCACCCTGGGACGCGCGGATCGCGCCGGACGGCACCTTGTCCGTGCTCGGGCCGGAGGTCAGCACCGCGACCGTTGCCGATGCCTGGTTCATCCCGGCCGAACCCGGTCTGATCCGCGACGATGCGGCGCAACCGCTGTCGGTGCGACCGGGGGTGTTGTCGCTGGCGTTGCAACCGGGCGCCGGCTTCCGGACTGCGGCGGGATTCGAAGGCATACTGTCAATCCGGGACCGCTCGGGCCAGCAGACCGACCTGATCGTGAAGGCGGAACCCGGGGTTGCCACCACGTTCCTGTCGCTGCCGCGGATGCTGGCCTTTGCGTTCCTGGGCGGACTGATCCTGAACCTGATGCCCTGCGTCTTCCCGGTCCTGGCGATGAAGGCGGTGAAGCTGACGTCCGCGTCGGTCGCCGGTCGCGCCACCGGGCACGCGATCGCCTATACGGCCGGCGTGTTGGGAATGTTTGCCGCCCTGGCGCTGGCGTTGCTGGCGGCACGTGCCGCCAGTGGAGGGGCCATCGGGGCCGCCGGATGGGGGTTTCAGTTCCAGTCGCCGATATTCGTGGCCTGCATGGCCTGGCTGCTGTTCGCGGTCGGCCTGAACCTGTCCGGCGTGTTCCAGGTGGGCGGCGGCCTGACGGGTGCCGGCAGTGGGCTGGTTCGGCGCGACGGCTATGCCGGCAGTTTCTTCACCGGATTGCTCGCGGTGCTGGTGGCGACGCCGTGCACGGCGCCGTTCATGGGCGTGGCGATCGCCGCGGGTCTGGCCGCGCCGCCATCGGTGACGCTGTTGGTGTTTCTGGTCATGGGGTTGGGCCTGGCCGCGCCCTATGTCGCCCTGGCCACATTGCCGTTTTCGAGACTTCCCGGTTTCGGGCGCTTCGCGTTGAAGCCGGGCGCGTGGATGGACGTGCTGAAGCAGGCGCTGGCGTTCCCGATGTATGGCGCGGCGGTGTGGCTGCTATGGGTGGTGGCGCAGGGAACCGGCGCCACCGGCGTGCTGACCACCGCGACCGGGTTCGTGCTGCTGGGCTTTGCTGGCTGGGTGCTGGGGCTGACGCAATGGGGGGCGTCGCGGCCTCGACTTGTGGGGCAGGTCCTGGCCGCGGCGGCGGTGGCGGCGTGCCTGGCGCTGTTGCCGTCGATCGGGACGGCGCCGCCCGACGCGGCGGCGGCGACCGAGGCCGGGGTCGAGCCGTTCACCCCGGCGCGGTTGTCGGCGCTGCGGGAGGCGGGGCGGCCGGTCTTCGTGAACATGACGGCGGCCTGGTGCGTGACCTGTCTGGTGAACGAGCGTCTGGCGATCTCCACGACATCGGTGCGCCAGGCATTTTCCGAGCAGGGGATCATCTATCTGAAAGGCGACTGGACCCGCCAGGATGCGACGATCACCGCCTATCTGCGCCAGAACGGGCGCGATGGCGTGCCGCTCTATGTCTATTACCCGCCGAACGGCGCCGCCCCGGTGATCCTGCCGCAGATCCTTACGGAGGGCACGGTGTTGGCGGCGCTGGGGCGCGGGTAGCGGGACAGGTCGCCGGTCGGTGCCTCCTCGTCATGCCGGCGCAGGCCTGCATCCACGAATTTCCCAGGCTGCAACAACAGCAGTCGTGGATGGCGGGCCTGCGCCCGCCATGAGTGCGTCCGTGAGGACGCTTTGTCAGCGGGGTGCAAGTCCCCGTCTGGGTTGGTCGCAACCCAGCAATCGAAGGTAACTGCGTTGCCGCGAGGTGGCGTGGGGAGCAACCGGAGGTG
>CAMATI010000123.1 GCA_945861095.1 Asaia bogorensis
AGATGGGTCGGCCGTGACGCCACCTCCGGGCCGATATGAAGCCAGTCAGGACGTGATCGGGGCGCCGCCGGCGGTCTGATGACCGCGCCGGCGCAGCCGAACAGCCGTCGTTATTGATCGAAAATCCCGAGTCCGACAGGCTGCTAGAATACGGGCGCCGAGCCTGATTGACGGCAACGGGGCGATGGGGTTGCCGCTCGGGACAGGCCTGGCCGATCGACTCGTCCAACCGCCGACGCCCCAATCGCATTTGGGGCGCCCCCGGTGCTCGGCCGTGGCCCGGGCATTCTGCCGACGATCCTGCCCATCCCGGCCCTGGCGCCCGCGACACAAACCCCCTTGGCAAGGACGAAATTAAGGCGTGAGATAGCAGGCGTTGGAGAGGAAGCAGACCATGCGCATCGTCAATCCCAGCTTCGGGATCGCGCCACAGGGCGAGGGTTCGGCCACGGCCGGCCCTGTCGACTGGGCCAACGATCCGATCATTCTGTTCTCGAACAATAAACCCAACGCGCGGGAACTGCTCCACGGCGTGCGCGACCGGCTGTCGTCCATCCGCCGTGTCGACAATATCGACTACATCGCCAAGAGCAGCGCCAGCCAGCCAGCCCCGCCGGAGATGATCAACGAGGTTGTCCGCAAGTATCGCATCGCGTTGCTTGCGCTGGGCGACTGAGGCTCTTGCTCATCGTGGAGTTTCCATGACAGCATTGAACTGAGGAAGCGTGGCCTGGCCGGGGTGGTGATCGCCACGGAAACGTTCAGGCCGTTGGTACTGGCGCAGGCCAAGGCGCGGAAGCTCGATCCGCACCTGATCGTGGTGAAGCACCCCGTCGGCGGGTTGAACGCCATGGAGCTGGAGGAGCGGATCACCGCCGCCTTCGAGGGTCTGAAGCTGGAGATGCAATCGTAGCAGGACAAAGCGCTCCCCCACCCTTGCGGGAGGGGGAGTGTTTTCTCCATCGGCGCCCCCGCTCACCTGAGAAAGAATGATGATGTCCGACACCGCCGACGCCGAGTTCCTCGACATTCCCGACATGGACCCGGACGCCTGGGCCGACTACGTGGAAGCGCAAGGCTGGACCGATGGCTTGCCCGTCGTGGTGCCGTCCGAAGACGCAGTGACACGCATGATGGACGGCGCGCGCGGCGATAACGAGCCGTTTGCAGCCATCACGCCGCGCCTGCTGGTCCCCACCTTGCGTGGCCTGGCCGCCAACGCGGTGATGGCGGGCTGCCGGCCGGCCTATTTCCCGGTGGTGCTGGCCGCGTTGCGCGGCGTGCTGGTGGCCGATTACAACCTGCATGGCTCGCTGGCCACAACGCATTCCTGCGCGCCCATGGTCATGGTGAACGGCCCGCTGCGCCAGGCGCTGAACATCAACTGTAGCAGCAATTGTTTCGGCCAGGGCTGGCGCGCGAATGCCGCGATCGGGCGCGCGCTGCAACTGATCCTGAACAATGTCGGCGGCGCGAAACCGGCGATCATGGACCGCTCCACGTTCGGGTCTTCAGCGAAATACACATTCTGCTTCGGCGAGAACGAAGAAGAGAGCCCGTTCGAACCCTACCATGTCCGCAACGGCTACCGAGCCGACGAAAGCGTAGTGACGGTGATGTCGGCGGAACCCAACCACAACCTGAACGACCACGGCAGCACGACGGGGGAAGGCCTGTTGACCACCTTTGCCGGCGCCATCGCATCCCCCGCCGCGAATACGATCTATGCGAAAGGCCCCTATTTCATGGTGTTCGGGCCGGAACACGCCGCGACCCTGGCGCGGGACAACTGGACGGTCGGGCGGATCCAGCAATTTCTTTATGACAAGGCGCGTGTGCCAGTGTCGTTCGTTTCGCCTGAGAACCGACGAATCTACGAAGAAGCCGGCCACTTCCCGGAAGACGGTTGCTACGCCGTGGCGCCCACCCCGGATGACATCCAGGTGGCGGTGGCGGGCGGGGCCGGCAAGCATTCCGCCTGGGTGCCGTCGTTCGGGGGCACGGCCGCGATCTCTGTCCGTGTGAAGCCGCCGGCCGCGGGATGACCCGGCGGACCATTCCGGTCGGCGACCGAGACGCGCCGGTCTTCGCGTCCGACGTGGACTGGGATGCGGCGCAGGCCGCACTGCTGGATGCGGAATTGGCGGATGGGTTGCCCGCCGTGGTGCCGACCGAGACGCGCCTGGCCGCGATGCTCGCCGGCCGCGACCCGGCCCTGTCGTTCGGCTTCATGCCGCCATTGTTCGGCGACCTGACCATCGAGGCGGTGGCGTATTGCTGCGTGATCGCTGGCTGTCGTCCTGGCGAATTGCCGGTCGTGCTGGAAGCCGCGATCGCCACCCTGGAACCGGAATTCAACCTGCTGGGCATCCAGACCACGACCGGCACGCCGACCGCGGCCGTGCTGGTGCACGGGCCGGCGGTCTCGGCGTTGGGCATGAATACCGGGACCAATTGCCTCGGCCCCGGCAACCGCGCCAATGCCTGTATCGGACGGGCGCTGCGGCTGGTGCTGACGAATATCGGCGGCGCGCGCCCGTTGGTGGGCGACATGGCGACGATGGGCCAGCCGGCGAAATACGGCATGGCCTTTGCCGAGGGTTCGCATCCGCTGGCCGCGCCGCTGCATGTTCGCCGGGGTCTGGCCGAACGTGACAGCGCCGTCACGGTGATCGGCGTTTCGGGCACCATGGAGGTGCTGCCCGAGGCAGGCGCGTCCACCCCCGATGCGGTGCTGCGTCCGGCACTGGCGGCGATGAACGGCGCGCGGGCGGCTGCGTCCGGCGGGCGGCGCCGCGACCCGGGCGAGCAGTTCCTGTTGCTGCCGCCCGAGATGGCCGATGTCATTGCCAAGGGCGGCTGGACCCTGGATCAGGCGGCGCAATTCCTTTGGCAAGAGTCCGGCACGGACTGGCCGATCGCGCGTTCCGCCGCCGATATTCACGTCATCGTCACGGGTGGGGCCGGGGTGAAGATGACCTGCCTGGTACCCTGGGGCGGCGGCACGATGTGCGTGACGCGCCGGGTGGCGGGGGTGTAGGGGCGATTTGTGGAGCCCCCCCTACCCCAGCGCCCGGTCCAAAATCCCCTTCAACGTCGCGGCACCTTGCCATCCGACCGGTGACACATGCCCCCCGACGGAAATCCGGTTGCGCTGTGCGTCCTCCCAATGCTTGCCATCGAAGAACCGCGTCGGCTTCAACGCAGGCCCGTCGATATCGTCCAGACACCGGGCGTTCACCGTGATCTTGTCCGGTTGCGAACGCGGAATATAAAACGCGTGCATGCCGCAATGGGAGCAGAACGGATGCTGCGCCACACCGGTTTCAAACGTATAGACAGTCAGCGCGTCCTTGCCCGCCAGCAACTGGAAATCGTGCGGGAAGATCGGCAGATGGACGATGCCCTTTTTCGTGCAGACGGTGCAACTGCACTGAGACAAAAGGTCCAGGTCTACCTGGGCACGGAACCTTACCCGGCCGCAATGACATCCGCCTTCCCTGGTTTCAAGCATGTCTCGCCCCCTTTGCTATCACGGTGCAGTGTCTCAAATCGGATGACCGCCGTCCATCCAACCCGCCCGCAGCATGAACAGTTGACCGCAACCGGGCGCCAGGCAGACTGTGCGGCAAGACGGCGCGAAGGCAACCGCCGTCACGCGGATATAACCGGAGGAGACGACAGGCCATGGCGACAGGACCGCTCAACGGGGTCAAGATCCTGGAATTCTCGGGCATCGGTCCCGGTCCGTTTTGCGGCATGTTGCTTTCGGACATGGGCGCCGATGTGCTGCGGATCGACCGCAAGGAGGGGGATCGCGGCGAGAAGACCCATGTGACCCGCCGCGGCCGCAAATCCGTGGCTTTGGACCTGAAGCAGCCGGCCGCGCGCGACGCCTGTCTCCGCCTGATGGAGACCGCGGACGCGCTCTATGAGGGTTTCCGGCCCGGGGTCATGGAGCGGTTGGGTCTTGGCCCGGACATCGCGCTGCTTCGCAATCCGAAGCTGGTTTACGGGCGGATGACGGGATGGGGGCAGGAAGGCCCGCTGTCCCAGGCCGCCGGGCATGACATCAACTACATCGCCATCACCGGCGCGCTGCATGCGATCGGCACGGCGGAACGGCCGGTGCCGCCGCTGAACCTGGTCGGGGATTTCGGCGGAGGGGCGATGTATCTGGCGGTCGGGATGCTCGCTGCTTTGGTGCACGCGCGCGCCACTGGTCAGGGCCAGGTTGTCGATGCGGCAATGAGCGACGGGGCCGCGTCTCTGATGGCGGCGTTTTATGGCCACATGGCCGGCGGGCGATGGACGGACCAGCGCGCGTCGAACGGGGTGGACGGCGGCGCGCCCTACTACGGTGTCTACAAATGCGCGGACGGACGCTGGGTTGCGCTGGGCTCCATAGAGCCGCAGTTCTTCGCCATTCTTCTTCAGAAGCTGGGCATCACCGATTTCCCGCGCGATCGGCAGCGCGATCCCGCGCATTGGCCCGATCTGCGGGTTCGGCTGGAGGCCGCGTTCCTGGCCAGGACCCAGGCGGATTGGATCGCGATCATGGAGGGCAGCGACGCCTGTTTCGCCGGCGTGTTGAGTCTGGCCGACGCACCCAGCCACCCGCATAATGTGGCGCGCGAGACGTTCGTGACCGTCGACGGCGTGCTGCAACCGGCGCCCGCGCCGCGGTTTTCCCGCACGCCGAGCCGGATCCAGGAACTCGATCCGCGGATCGGGGCGCATAACGAGACGGGGCTGATGGATTGGGGTTTTGCCCGCGCCGATGTCGAGGCGTTGCGCCAGGCGGGTGCGATCTAGGCAGATTCGGGCCGCGACCGACAGGAGGCTGGCTGCCCCCTATCGGTCACGCCGCCGCGGTCATTCCAGCTTGATGTTGGCGGTCTTGATCACCAGGGCCGTGTTCTTCCAATCTTCGTCCCAGAGCTTCTGGATCTGGTCGGTACTTGCGATTACAGGCAGGTTGGCGACTCGTTGCATGGTCGCTTTCCAGTCAGGCCGAGCGGATATTTCGTTGATTTTTGCGTTTAGGATGGAAACGACTTCCTTGGGTGTGCCGGGAGGTCCGTACAGTCCGAACCAGCTACCCATATCGGCGTCGGAGATGCCGCATTCGGTCAGGGTCGGAATATCGGGAAATTCCACGAAGCGGACCGGTGTATTGACGTTCAGCATGATAAGCTTGCCGGCCTTGACATGGGGCAGGGTGGAGGCCTCGTTCATCAACTGGATATGCCCCGCGAGCAGGTCCTGCAGGCTTTCCGCACCACCCTTGTAGGGGATATGGGCGATATCCACACCGGTCTTGAACTTCAGCATTTCGTAACGCAGATGCGGCTGGGTGCCCAGGCCGGACGACCCGAAATTCAGCTTGCCTGGGTTCTTCCTGGCGTAATCCAGGAATTCCGGGAATGTCTTCACGCCGACGCTGGGGTGGATGGTGAAGCCGGAAACCCCGGTGCCGAGATGGGCGACGGCGACAAACTGGCGTGCGTCGTAGTTCAGTTTGTAGAGCAGCGGCACCCCGACGGTTCCGGTATTGCCCGTGAACAGAAACGTGTGACCGTCGGGCGGCGAGCGGAACGCTGCCTCGTTGCCGATCATGCCGGAGGCGCCAGCGCGATTTTCGACGACGAATTGTTGCCCGAAGGCCTTGCTCAGGGCTTCCGCCCAGGGGCGGGCGACGAGGTCGGTGGCACCGCCCGCCGGGAACGACACGATGAGGCGCACCGGGCGGGTCGGCCAGGACTGGGCGAAGGCCCGCGAACCGCCGGTAAGGCCGAGTGCGGTTATGCCGGCGGTCGTCTTCAGAAGTTCGCGGCGGCGCATGGATTGTTTCCTATCCCTTGTTTTGATGGCCACCAGCATGGGTCGGCCCGAATGCCAACGTCAATGGCTGGCGGAAGGACACGCCGGACGATCCGGCAAAAGCCGAGCCGATCGGATGTGGATACGGGGTTGGACTTTCGCTCGCCGGGGTCGCAACATCGCGTCGGCGCTTTGGGCCATTCCCCGCGGTGCCGACGCGTGGGTGCGGGAGGATAATGTGAAAGTAGGCATTCTGCAGTTCTTCGGCTGGCGCGACCGATCCGTGCCGCTCAATTCCGTCTACGAGTCGGCGCTGGAGCGCTTTTCCATCATGGACGAGACCGGCTACGACGCCGTGTGGCTGGCGGAACACCATTTCTCCAGCTTTTCGGTTTGTCCGTCGGTGCACATGATGGGCACCATGGCGGCGGCCCGCACCAAGCGGCTGCGGATTGGCATGGCGGTCTCCCTGGCCCCCTTCTACAACCCTTTGCGCCTGGCCGAGGAAGTGGCGCTGCTGGATGTCCTGTCGGGCGGACGGGTCAACTGGGGCGCCGGGCGGGGCTTCGAGCGCAGCGAATTCGCCGCCTTCGGCATCCCCGGAGAGGAGAGCGCGCCACGGTTCCATGAAACGGTCGAGATCGTTCTGAAGGCCTGGACCAACCAGCGCCTGTCCCATGAGGGCAGGTTCTACAAATACGACAATGTGGAGGTGCTGCCCAAGCCGGTGCAGGCGCCGCATCCCCCGGTATGGATGGCGGCATCCTCCATTCCCGCCATCGACTGGGCGGCGAGCCAGGGCCACTCGATCCTGATGGACCCGCACTCCTCGCGTGCCGATTTGATCAAGAAACGTCAGCATTTCACGGCGAAGCTGATCGAATCCGGCCATGACGCGTCGGGTCGCACCGTGCCGATGGCGCGTCTGATCGCGGTGGACGAAACGGCGGAGAAGGCGCGCGCGGTGGCCAAGCGCGTGGCCGAATGGACGATCGCGTCCTATGTCGGTCCGAAGCACGCCGCCAATGTGCGCCAGGGAACGGTGCGGGATTTCGGCGGCAAGGATCCGGTCGATTATTATCTCGATGACGTGATGATCCACGGCACGCCGGACAGTGTCGTCGACCAGATCCAGGCGTTCGGGGACCAGATCGGCATGACCTATCTGATGGCGGCGCCCATGAGCGGGCGGTCGTTCCGCATGCTGACCGACAAGGTGGTGCCGCGAATCGCGGGGTGATCCGAAGCGGATACGGGTCGGTCAGGACGCGGTCGGGCGGCGCGACGTCGCCGGGGCCGGAGAGGGCGAACCCGAAGCCATGGCGCGTTACGAGGAGCGCCTGCGGACCCAGCCGAGCGGATCGGCGGACCAGCGGCCTTCGATGGGGCAGGACATCATGAAGGGGCGCCGCACCGAGATCGAATTCCTCAACGGTTTCGTGGCACGGGAAGGCGAGAAGGTCGGCTTGACGGCACGCGCCAATGATCGGCTGGTCGATCCGGTTACGCGGGTCGAGCGCGGGGAATTGCAGGCCGATCCCCGCAAAATCACGGACCTGAAGTTGAACTGATCCGGCGGCCTGCCTCGGACCCGGCATGTGTCGGGTCCGGGCTCGGGCCGATGCTTTCAATCAGATCCCGATATTGCCGGACTTGCGGCGCGCGACCAGAAGCCGGTTGGATTCGAAGAACCGATCGACCGATACCGTGTGGGCGGCCCGCGAACCCGCGTCGAAATCCCCGGTCGGCCTCGGTTCCAGGTCGAAATGCCCGAATTCGTCCTGCCCGCGCACCAGCGCCGCGGTCACCCGCACGTCGTTCATCAGACGGCACCGCGTGGGGATATAGCTGACACCGATGCCGATCCGCCGCTCGTCTGTCCGGTTCCGATCGGAACAATGCACGATATGCGTGTGGTGCAGGGAGACCTGGCCCGCCTTCAACGGCATCATCACGTATTTCGTGTAGTCCAGCGGATGGTCGATCGTCTGCCCGCGCGACAGCAGGTTGCCCGGTACGGTGGTGTCCTTGTGCGGCCGCTGGCCGATGACCTGACTGCCCGGAATGATCTTGATGCATCCCATGTCCGGCGTGGCGTCGGTCAAGGCGATCCAGGCGGTAATCTGCTCATAGGGTTCCAGCGCGAAATAGGTGCCGTCCTGATGCCAGGAGACATACGCGGGATCGTGCGGTTCCTTAAACCAGGACGTCAGGTGATAGATCATGATGTTCGGCCCGATCAGGCTTTCCACCGCGTCCAGCACCTTCGGATGGCGCACCAGCGCATCCATCCAGGTGAACAGCAGATGCGATTTCGACCGCACCAGATTGGGCAGCCGCCCGAACGTGTCGCCCTGCTCGTGCTCGAAGTCCTCCAGCCGGCCGCGGTAATACTGAACCTCCTCCGGTGTCAGGCAGTCGATCGGAAACACGAAGCCGTCCTGGTTGTATTGGGAGACTTGCTGGGGGGAAAGACTGGCGGGCATGATCGGGCCTTCGATGAGAGGTCGCGCGTCAGGTCGCGTCACGCAAGGGTGCGTGACCGTATGATCCTGTCGGGAAGCGGCGGCGGAGTCCAGTCATCTGTCGTGGCACGCCGATGCGGCGGTTCGGCTGACGATAGCGCAACGATCCGTGGAGATGCGCGGACCGGTCGGTTTCGCCGGTCGTGGGATTTGGCGATTTCGTCAACGCCCCTATTGCGATGCCCGGTGGCGGCGAGCGGATGGCGTCAGCTTTGGCGACGCGCAAGAATGTGACCGCGCCTGTTGGTCGTCACCAGGCGGTGTCCGCCGTGTTCGGTCTGTCGTGACGGACGCGCTCATCGGAAGGCATCGCGCCGGTCGGGGACGCGAACCCGCCGGACGGTGCAGGTCTATCGATTAAGCCTTGGCCGGTTCCAATAGCGCACCCGATTGCAGCGAATGGGACCTCTGTGGATCACCGTGGTCCTTCGTGATTTCCGTGGTTGATCGTGCGGAACCATAAGCCAACCGATTGCCGCCAGACGGCCCGCTCGCCGAACCGACGGCCTGACCGGGATTAAGGTGCGTGCGGGTTTCGCGGTCCGCAAGATTAACCACGGAGTTCACGGGAGGACCACGGTGATCCACGGAGGCTACAGGCCGGATCACACGTTCATGCGCCGACCGCCTCCCTGGAGTCGAACAGCGTGATATCCGCCAAGGCGACCCCCAGATATGAGCAAGCCGATCTATCCAGGACCCGCGGCGCGGACACGGGTTGGTCACGCCCCGGAAACGCGGAGATCTGGGCGTCGAGCTCAGGCAGCATGTCCGCGGTCACTGGCCCGCCGGACCGCACCGCTTTCTCCCGCTCCTTCGTGATCCGCGTGGTGAATGATCGCGAACCGACTTAAGCCGACCGGCAGAGACAACCACCCATAACGTGTCCCCTCCGCGTCACGGGAGGGCTCGTTCAGTCCGAACAAACCCGCGAAGGTGTCAACCCTCTCCCCCGTCCGACGTGCCAAGAACCTGCTCGGCCCCACCGGCTCCAGCCCGACTATAATGAGGCGCCCAAAGGGGGCCAGGCATCGGTCATTGTTTCAGCATGGCGGGACCGCAGTCGCGTGCCTTCCAGCCTCGGGCGCATCGTGCCACTACTCCGGCCCGCCGCGGGCGGCGAGACATCAGCAGGGTCGGCATCGGCGGATCGCGCGACAGGCGAGGAGGACAGGACAGATGCGTTCCATCTGGCAAGGGGCGACAGCGGACCGCTCGTGACCGAACAACCGCCCGCCCCACCGGATGCGGCGCCGGCCGAAGCACCGCGCCATTTGTTCCGCACCATCGTGCCCCCGATCATTCTCCCGGTGTTTCTGGCCGCCGCGGATGGCACCGTCGTCGCGACCGCGCTGCCGGCCATCGCCGCGTCCCTGGGCGAGGTGGAACTACTGTCCTGGATCGTGGTCGCCAACCTGATCGCCAGCACCATTGCCGCGCCGACCTACGGCAAGCTCGCCGATCTGTTTGGTCGGCGGCGCATGATGCTGACGGCGCTGTCGATCTTCATGCTGGCATCGCTGCTATGCGCCGTGGCCCCCACGTTCTGGTGGCTTCTGGCCGGCCGGGTGTTGCAAGGTTTGGGCGCCGGCGGGCTGATGACCCTGGCGCAGGCGCTGCTCGGAGAACACGTGCCCCCGCGGGAACGTGGCAACTACCAGGGCTACCTGTCCGCCAACATCGTCGCCGGATCGACCATCGGCCCCGTTGCAGGGGGCTTCCTGACCGAGGCCTGGGGATGGCACGCCGTCTTCCTGTCCTATGTGCCATTGTGCCTCATCGCCATCGTCCTCGTCCTTCGCCTGCCCAAAGGCACGCCGGCCGGCGGCAAACCGTCGCTGGACGTCACCGGCATTGTCCTGTTGAGCCTGTTCATCGTACCGCTGCTGATGGCCGTCTCTCAGTTGCAGCGGCTGGACCCGACGATGTTGCCGCGCCTGGGCGGGTTGCTGGTGTTCGCCGCGGCCATGCTCGCCGCGCTGCTGTGGCAGCAGAAGCGCGCCACGTCGCCGTTGCTGGCGCTGCCGCTGCTGAAACTGCCGGCGTTCTGGCGATCGGATGCGATGGCCTTCTGCTCCGGCGCGTCGCTGACCGGCATGATCACCTTCCTGCCGATCTATCTTCAGGTCGTGACGGGCGCCACACCGGCCGAGTCTGGCCTGCTGCTGATCCCGTTCACCGCCGCGGTCGCATCTGGATCGGTCATCACCGGTTGGCTTATTTCGCGCACCGGACGGACCGCGATTTTCCCCATGTGCGGTCTGATGATTACCGCGGCGACCATGATCGGGCTGGGCATCTGGGCGCCATCGCTGTCACGCCAGGAACTGTCCTGGGCGCTGGCCATTGGCGGTCTGTTTCAAGGTTCGGCCATGCTCACCGCCCAGATCACCGTCCAGATCGTCGCCGGTCCCCGCCAGCTCGGCGCCGCCGCGGCTTCCGTGCAATTGTCACGCTCCTTGGGGTCGGCGTTTGGCGCGGCGGCGGCCGGTGCCGTGCTGTTCGGCATCCTGACCGCCAACGATCCCGAGATCGCGAACCTGTTCCTGGACATGGTGCGCCGCGGCCCGACAATCATGGACAGCCTGCCGGCCTTGCGTCAGACTGAGCTGCAAGCCGCCATCGCCAGCGCGTTTCGCGGCGTGTTCCTGACGGTCGCGTGTTTCTCGTGCACGATTATCGTCATGGCGGCCACGATGCCGGTGCGCCGGCTGTGATGCGGTGGGCCTTTGGTTCAGGAAGCGCGGGATAAGACCGGCTACATGTGGCGTCGGGCGCGGGTCTCTCCACGTCATGGCAGGTGCAGACCCGCCATCCACGACTTGCAGTGCTGATCTGAGAAAAGACGTGGATGGCCTGCCTGCGCAGGCCATGACGATCTGGGCTGGCCACGCGCCAAATGGAGCCCCTGTTACTGCGGGTCGCCCAAGGCCGCCTAACACCCGAACCGGCCCAGATCCCATCAGGAACGCCGGTTCACCTCCGCCTCGATCGCGGCGACGAGCACTGGATTGGCGCGCCGGATCTGCCCGGCACGCAGCATGGCACCGAGCGATGGCGGCGCCTGGCGTTGCCAGTTTTCCATGAACCGCCAATCGTCGACGACACAGTCATCGACGGGCTTTTGCAGCGCCCGTCCAGCCGCATAGCTCCGCAGCGTGGCGTCGGTATCCGCGATAGACATAATTCGTTACTTCCTGACATTCCAGCCGGACAACCCGCCGAATCGGTGGATCGCCCGGGGAGGAACATAGGGAAGCCAGGTGGCATCACCAGCGTGTCCACGTTACAAGCTGGTGAATTCACCCTTATGCGATCAGTACCGATACAGGTCGTGCTTGAACGGCCCCTGGGTGGCAATACCCAGATATTCCGCCTGCTTCGGAGACAGTTTCGTCAAGATCGCGCCGACCTTCGCCAGATGCAGCGCGGCGACCTTTTCGTCCAGATGCTTCGGCAGCGTGTACACCTGAGTGCAGTCATATGTGCCCGGCTCGGCGTTGTAGAGTTCGATCTGCGCCAGGACCTGGTTGCTGAAGCTGGCGCTCATGACGAAGCTGGGATGGCCGGTGGCGTTGCCCAGGTTCACCAGGCGCCCCTCGGACAGCACGATCAGGCGCTTGCCGTCGGGGAACACGACCTCATCGACCTGCGGCTTGATGTTGTCCCAGGTGTAGTTGCGCAGCGCATCGATCTGGATCTCAGAGTCGAAATGCCCGATATTGCAGACAATGGCGCGATGCTTCATGGCGCGCATGTGATCGATGGTGATCACGTCGATATTGCCGGTCGCGGTGACGAAGATGTCGCCCTGCGGCGCGGCATCCTCCATGGTGACGACCTGGTAGCCTTCCATCGCCGCCTGCAACGCGCAGATCGGATCGATTTCCGTCACCATCACCCGGCAGCCGGCATTGCGCAGCGACGCGGCGGAACCCTTGCCGACGTCGCCGAAGCCGTTCACCACGGCGATCTTGCCGGCCATCATCACGTCGGTGCCGCGGCGGATGCCGTCCACCAGCGACTCACGGCAGCCATACAGATTGTCGAATTTCGACTTGGTGACGCTGTCGTTGACGTTGATGGCGGGGGTCAACAACGTGCCGGCCTTCGCCATGTCCCACAGACGGTGCACGCCGGTGGTGGTCTCCTCCGAGATGCCGCGCACGTCCTTCAGCATCTCCGGGTATTTCTGGTGCATCAGGACGGTCAGGTCGCCGCCGTCATCCAGGATCATGTTCGGAGTCCAGGATTCACCGGTCCCCTGGGCCGGGCCTTTGACGGTCTGTTCAATGCACCACCAGAACTCTTCCTCGTCCAGACCTTTCCAGGCGAAGACGGGGGTGCCCGCCGCGGCAACGGCGGCGGCGGCGTGGTCCTGGGTCGAGAAGATGTTGCAGGACGACCAGCGCACCGTGGCGCCGAGAGCCGTCAGGGTCTCGATCAGCACCGCGGTCTGGATGGTCATGTGCAGGCAACCGGCGATGCGCGCGCCGGCCAGCGGCTGGGCCTTGCCGTATTCCGCCCGGATCGCCATCAGGCCCGGCATTTCGTCCTCGGCCATCGAGATTTCCTTCCGTCCCCATTCGGCGAGAGAGAAATCCTTAACCTTGAAGTCGTTGGTCGCGGGCATGGGTCACTCCTGTTGGTCGCCGGCGATATATAAAGATATCTGCATGTTTGCAACCGATAACCGAGGTGGCCAATCAGACGACCCATTTGGGCGGCCGGATCGGGGCGTGAGTTGCCAACCGACCCCCATCACGTGTTGAGTACGCACAATACAGCCCGCGTCCCGCCTCGGGAGGACGGACCAACCGGTAGGGAGATAGCGCCAGATGACCCCGTATCAAGATATGATCGCCGAGCCAGCCGCCTGGACCAACCAGGGCATCGGTGGCAAGGCTGGATTGACCCTCCAATTCACCCCGGCCCAGCAGGCGGCCTTCGCCGAACTGCTGGCCAAGACCCGGCATCTGAAGCCGCAGGACGTGACCCGGGCCGATTTCGACCATCCGGAGATGACCGCGCTCGCCGCCGAACTGGACCAGACCATCCGCCATGGTCGCGGCGCCGTCATCCTCAACGGCCTGACCCCGGAAACCCACAGCGCCGAGGACATGGAACGGATCTATTGGGGCATCGGCACCCATCTCGGCGAGGCCGCCACCCAAAGCATGCTCGGTGACCGGCTCGGCCACGTACAGCACGTCAAGGACGACCCCGTCGCGCGCGGCTATCGCAGCAATGAGGAACTGACGCCGCACACCGATTCCTACCGCATTGTCGGTCTGATGTGCCTGCAACGGGCCGAAACCGGCGGGTTCAGCCGGATCGTCAGCAGCCTGGCGATCCACAACGAAATGCTGGCGACCCGCCCGGACCTGCTGGAACCGTTATACGAGGGCTACCATTACGCGATCGCCGAAGCCCGGTTTTCTGGCAAGCCGGTCACCGACTTCAAAATTCCGGTGTTCTGCTGCATCGCCGGGCTCGTCAGTTGCGGCATCGTCCGGTCCTTCATCGATCGGGCCGCCGAACTGCGTGGCGAACCGGTGCCGGCGAGGCTGGTCGAAGCGCTCGATTATTTCGAGAGCCTGTCGGTGCGCGACGACATCGGCATCCGGTTCATGCTGGAACCGGGGGAAATGATGCTGTGGCACAATTTCCAGATGCTGCATGCGCGGGAGGCTTACCAGGACTCGCCCCGGCACAGCCGCCATCTGCTGCGGCTCTGGCTGCGGATCGAAAACGACCGACCGATCGCCGACGCCATCCTGCAGCGTGCGAAAATCTACGAACAAATCTACCGCGAACGGTCCGGCCAGGTTCCCGCCAGCGCCCTGGCCGAGGCCTGAATGTCCGTCCGGAGTTGAACCGAACGCAACCGACGTAACCGCTGCCAAATGCACCGCCCCGTCGTCATTGCCGAGCCTCTTGACCCGGCAATGATGGTCTGGTGTCAGGCCATTGTGCGCTGACGCACCATTTCGGCCACCCTTTCGGCGATCATGATGGTGGGAATGTTCGTGTTGGTGCGGGACACTTCCGGCATCACCGACGCATCGGCGATGAACAGATTCTCGGCGCCCACGACCTTCCCGCCGGGGTCCACCACGGTGCCGGGATCCGCCGGGTCGCCCATCCGGCAGGTGCAGGACGCGTGCCAGGCGGACTGGACGTTTTCGCGCACATGCTTTTCCAGCATCGCGGGATTGGCCAGCAGTTCCGGCAGCGGCGGCGAATCGCTGATGATCTTGTCGAACAGGAAATTCCGCAGGGTTTTCGACTGATCCATCATCACCGCCGCGACATTCGTCAGGATCGCGTTCTTGAAGTTCTTCTGACTGACATCCCTCACCCGCTGGGAGAACTTGGACGCGAACAGGTTCGACATGTATTGCGGCACCGGGTCGCTGTTCAGGATGTTCGCCATCCGCCGGAACGCGTCCACCATGCGGTCCATGTCGCGCTGGTCGCTCAGCCAGTTGAAGTTCACGTCGGGTTCGACATCCGGATCGGGGGAGGTCAGCCGCACCTGCCCGGTCGAATACGACCGCCCGATATAGGACGACAGGGTGCCGATCCGCACACCCACGGCATGCCAGGCGGACCGGCAGACCGCCATCATCACCATGTCGGCTTCCGGCACGTCGGGCAGGCCGGACGACCAGCGCAGATAGGTATAGTTCCGCCGAAGAACCATTTTGTGGCGCGCCACGGGCGGCAGATAACCGGAGATATGGATCGCCGGATGATCCATCAGATTGGCGCCGACTCCGGCCCGATCCAGTTGCACGTCAATGCCGATCTGGCGCAGATGCGCGCCCGGGCCGATGCCGGACAGCATCAGCAGCCACGGCGTATGCAGGGCGCCCGACGACACCACGACATTGTCCGCGGTAATGGTCTCGATCGCGCCGCCGCGTCGGACCTCAGCGCCGGTCGCTCGCCCGTTCGCGAACAGGATCCGGCGCGCCTGGGTCTGCCCCAGGATGCGCAAATTGGGCCGCTGGCGGGTGGCCGCGTCCAGATATCCCACCGCGGTGGACCGGCGCGACTCGCCATCGTTCGACAATGGCAACGGAGAATACCCCTCCCCGAATTCCCCGTTCATATCGGGGCGGAGCGGATAGCCGAGTTCGTTCCAGACCTTGGTGACGGACAGGGTGAAGTCGTCCCATTGTTCCATGGGCATGCGACGCACCGTGATCGGCCCCTGCGCGCCATGAAGCTGGTCGGTGTAATCCAGATCGGTTTCCAGCCGCCGGAAATAGGGCAGCACCGAGTTCCAGTCCCATCCCTTGGCGCCGATCGCGTTCCAGCGGTCGTAATCCTCCGGCGCGCCGCGTAGCGCGACCTGGCCGTTGACCGACGATCCGCCGCCGAGCACACGGCCTTGCTCATAGTAGACTGGGGTGGCATCGGCGTTGCGGCGGATTTTCAGGTTCTTCCAGAAGTAGTTTGGGTTCATCAGCGCGCTGCCGGAATAGGTGTCGCGGATGTCGTCGGGCGTGTTTTCGGCCGTGTGGTCCGTTCCCGCCTCGATCAGGATCACCTGGTTTCCCGGTGCCTCCGACAGGCGCGCGGCCATCACACAGCCGGCCGAACCGCCGCCGATCACCAGATGCGTTGCATGCATGGTTTCAGTCCCCCTCGTTCATGGGTGGAGCGTAGACCGGACTGGGGGGCATCGCACAATGCTGGCGGTCGGGTTGACCGAAGGGCACGGGAACCAGGTTGACCGAAGGGCACGGGCTTGTGTTGACCGAAGGGCACGGGCTTGTGTTAACCGAAGGGCACGGGCTTGTGTTAACCGACGGGCACGGGGAGCACGTTCGCCGTAGGGCACGGGGAGCACGTTCGCCGAAGGTCGTGGGGATCACGTTGACGGGGCGAATTCGGTTGGGCCATCCTGGCAGGGGAAAACCGTCGACTGGATCGCCTGTCTTGCGACTGCGTGATATCAACGGGCGGACCCATCGACCGATAGCGTCCCCTCTCGATAGGGGTAGGGAAGGCTACCAGCCTCCCCTCCCTCCGAACCGTGCTGGCGGTTCTCCCGCACACGGCTCTCCAGTGGCTGGTTATCCTCATCGGGGGTGTCTCGCGGTGTCCAGGGCCATGGTCAGGGAGAAGAGGTCCTGGGC
>CAMATI010000124.1 GCA_945861095.1 Asaia bogorensis
CGGCCCAGGACCTCTTCTCCCTGACCATGGCCCTGGACACCGCGAGACACCCCCGATGAGGATAACCAGCCACTGGAGAGCCGTGTGCGGGAGAACCGCCAGCACGGTTCGGAGGGAGGGGAGGCTGGTAGCCTTCCCTACCCCTATCGGTAGGAGCGATCCGCGCCGCAATCCCCGCGCTTTGAACGACCGGCGCACTAGTCCAGGAAGCGCGGCAGCTTCCCGGTCAGGTCCGCATAGGCGTCGTCGTCCGTGCGGTCATAGCGCAGTGGAGTCACCACGATCTTACCGGCCCGCAGCGCGCTGTAGTCGCTCTCCGGTCCCTGCTGGCGGTCGCCGCGGCGAAAGCCGAGCCAATGGTAGGACATCCCGCGAGGGTCGACCCGGGTTTCGACGTTCATCCCGGCGATCATGCCGACGCCCTGGCGAGCCAGGGTCAGCGGGCCGGCCTCGGTGGCCGGGACCGGAGGAAAATTCACGTTCAGGACGGCGTTCTCTCCCCAGCCCATCGCCACCAGCCGCTCGATGGTCTCGACGCCCAGGGTACGCGCGGTATCCCACGGCACGTTGCGCCGATCGACGAAGGCCTGGCTGAGCGCGATTGCCGGCACGCCCAGCATCATGGCCGTCATGGCGCCGCCGACGGTGCCGGAGAACACGGTCTCCAGGCCCAGATTCAGGCCTCGGTTGACGCCGGACAGCACCAGTTGCGGCAGGGAATCCTTCATGATGTGGCAGATGCCCATGGCGGCGCAGTCGCCGGGCGTGCCGGTGACGCCGAAGCGGCGGGGACCACGCTCGCTGATTCGCAGGGCGTGGTGCAGGCTGATGGCATGGGATTGGCCGCTCTGGTCGTTCTCGGGGGCGACCACCCAGACTTCGTGCGCCAGTTGGGCGGCGATCTGTTCCAGCACCGCCATGCCCGGAGCATCGATGCCATCGTCGTTGGTGAGCAAAATTCGGTCCAGCACCTGGGGCTCCTGCCTGATCGGGAGGCTCGGTTTTGCCGATTGGGTTGGGGTGAGTCCAGAGAAGGATCGGCAATATTGATAATGGTTATCATTTGCACTAAGATCGCCGCATACCGGAAGGAGCGGACATGGACAGCGTCGTCGCAATGGAGTGGTACAGATCGGAACAGACTCGCCGCGTCGCCGAACTGCCAAAGCCCGAAACCCTGATGCTGCTGGGGATGCGGTGGTGGGTTCGGTGCTATGCCACGGGGGAGAACCCCATCCCGCGCCTGACCGAGGCCCTGGGGCGGGCGGGGGCGCGGGACGCGGGCCATTCGATCGACGGGTTGATGGGCATCGTCGCACGCACCGGGCAGCGGCCGGTCGATATCCGCTGCCCCCGATGCCCGGAATTGTCGGATGACGAGGCCGTGTTGCTGCACGCCGGGCTGCTGGCACAGGTCGAGCGGGCGGACCTGGCCGAGCGGTTGCTGCGGCTGCACCTGCTCAGTCGGGGCGGGGCGGAATTTGCGATCGGCCCGTTGGAGGGGATGGGATTCCTGTTTCTGGAAGCCGGCCTGATGTTCGGACGACGGCGGCGCCAGGGCGGCCAGGCGGCCTGGATGATGCCGGACGACTGCTCGCGCGCTATCCACTGATTGGGCCTTACGCCGACCGGGCCGTCAGGCCGGCCAGCACTGAGACCCGCCGTCGACCCGCAACACCTGACCAGTCACGAAATCTCCGGTCGGCCCAACGAACACAGTGACAGCGCGCGCGACCTCATCGACCAGGGCGATGCGTTCCAGCGTGCCGCCTTCCACCAGCCGGTCGGGGTCCACCGGCCTGGTGTTCAGAAAGCGCCCGGTCCGCGTATCGCCGGGCGCGATGGAGTTGGCGGTTACGTTGAAGGGCCGAAGCTGGGCGGCGAGGCAGCGCGTGTAGTGGATCGCCGCGGCCTTCGACGTCGCATAGATCGCGCCGTTCTGTCGGCCTCCGTACCCCGCGATGGAACTGATGGTGACGATCCTTCCCTCCCGCCGCTGCATCATGCCGCGCGCCACGAGCTGAGAGACGAAAATCGTGCTGATCAGGTTGCGGTCGATCACCGCGCGGACGTCTTCCTCCTTCACCATGATCGCATCGTTCGGGTCTGGCTTGCCGCCGGCCGCGGCGATATCGCCGCCGGCGTTGTGCACCAGGGCATAGATCGGCCCCAGGTCTCGCGTCACCGTATCCACGACCCGCGCCGCCTGGTCGTTCTGGGTCAGGTCGCCCAGGATCGGAATGGTGCGGACATTGTAGGACCGAGCGATCTGGGCCGCGGTGTCGGTCAGGGTGGTGCCCTCGCCATACTCGGCCGGTCCGTGTTCGCGCATGCCGTGGATCGCGACATCGCAGCCAAGCTTCGCCAGGGTCTCCGCGAAGGCCCGTCCCAGCCCGCGCCCTCCACCGGTGACGAGCGCGACCTTGCCGCGAAGCGGGGCGGTGTCTGATGGCATCTGGGGTCTCCCTGGGATTGCCGAGGAAAGGGATCATCGCACCGGACGGGTGTCAAATCCCCGGCCTTCTCCCCCTGGGGCCCCGACCGCGGCGGGATTTGACAGGGACAGTCCGCCCGGTTCTACCGTGATGCCCCCTCAGGAGCAGCGGCGCGTCATGACCCGGACCGGCCCGACGTGATCAACCTGACCATCCAACGGCTGGATCGGACGTTGAC
The DNA here is from genome assembly GCA_945861095.1 of Asaia bogorensis. Classification (GTDB taxonomy): domain Bacteria; phylum Pseudomonadota; class Alphaproteobacteria; order Acetobacterales; family Acetobacteraceae; genus Rhodopila. Next base: position 2,674 of record CAMATI010000124.1, read on the forward strand.
GATGGTGCTGGACCTGGATCCCGCCCTGCCGAACGAAGCAACGGTGCTGAGTTGGTTCAATGGTGGCAACCTGTATGAACCCGACGTGTCGGACCTGATGCTGCGGGTTCTGGCGCCGGGCGACACGGTCCTGGATGTCGGTGCGAATATCGGCTTCTTCTCGACCCTGGCCGGCCTGTTGGTGGGGCCGGCCGGCCAGGCCGTCGCCTTCGAGCCCGACCCGCGCAACCGCGCCCGCCTGCTGCGGAATCTGCAATTGAACAACCTGTCCGCGGTTACCGTCCTGGACGCCGCGGTGACGGCCGCCGCGGGCGACGTGACGTTCTTTCTCAACAGCGACGATACCGGCGGCAGTGCACTGTGGGACCCGGGGACGCTGGATCAGAACGTCGCCAGCCGGCGCGACAGGCAGGCGTTGACGGTTCCGGGCGTGACCCTGGACGACACGATGCGACGGCTGGCCCTGGCGCCGCCTAAACTGCTGAAGATCGACACCGAAGGCGCCGAACATAGCGTCCTGATCGGAGCAACCGCGCTGCTGGCGAGCCGGCAGGTGCCCTATGTCGTCGCCGAGTTGCATGAATTCGGTCTCGCGAGCATGGGCTCGTCCCAGCAGGCATTGCGTGCCCACATGGCGCGGTTTGGTTACGACACCTATGCCCTCTACCTGGACGGATCCTTGCCGAAGCTGATCCCGCCGGGCACCCGATTGAACCTGAGAGTCGCCGTCAATGTGCTGTTCAGCACCCAGCAAGCGGTCGCCGCCGCCTGGCCGGAGGAGCGGTTCGACCCGCGCACGACCCTGCCCGCGGGCATTGGCTGAAAGGACCCGGTGTGGGCTGGATGCGCCGAAAGCTCGTCGCGCTGTCGCGATCCTCGACCGCGGGGCGGCAGGAGGCTTGGTACGGGTTCTCAGAGGCCATGGCGCGTAACGGCCTGCCGTTCGGCCTTGGCGCGCCCGATGCCGCCGGCGGTGTTGGCCTCTTGTCGGATGGCCTGGCATTCCGCAGAGTCCGAGGGCAAGGCCAAGGCGGCCTGTCCTTCTGCGGCGGGAGATGATCGATGCGGTTCGGACTTTTCGGCGCGGCCCAGGCGCAACGCGGCGGTGGACCCGATGTCGACAGCGCCGCCGGCTTCAAGGACTACATCGACTACGTCATCGAAGCCGAGGGCCTCGGCTATGAAAGCGCCTTCATCGTCGAGCACCATTTCACCGGGTTCGGTCAGGTTTCCGCCACGCTGAACCTGCTGACCTGGATCGGCGCCCGCACCACGAGGTTGCGGCTGGGGACCGCCGTGGTCGTGCTGCCCTGGCACAATCCGGTGCTGCTGGCGGAACAGGCAGCGACGCTGGACCTGCTGTCCGGTGGGCGTCTGGATTTCGGGGTGGGGAAGGGCTATCGCCACAACGAATTCGTGGGTTTCCGTATCCCCATGGAGGATGCGCAGGCTCGGTTCGAGGAAGCCATCGACATCATCACGAAGTCCTGGACGTCGAACGAGCGGTTCAGCGTCCACGGCAAGTTCTGGCAGTATGACGACATCGTGGTGGAACCGCCGACCATCCAGAAGCCGCATCCGCCGTTCTGGCAGGGCGCGGGACATCCGGAGTCGATCCGGCGGGTGGCGGCGCGGGGGCATAATCTGTTGCTGGACCAGTTTGCGCCGATGGACGACACGATCGCGCGCTTCAACGTCTATCGCGACGCGATGATCGCCAACGGGTTCGGCTTCGATGCGTCCCAGGTCGGCGTGGCGCGGGCGTTCTTCGTGGCACGCGATGAGGCCGAGAAGGAGGCCGCCGTCGATCGCCGCGTGGCCGCGCAACGGCGGTTGCATGGGATCAGTCAGCGGCCGGATGGGAACAACACCGCCAGCATCATGGCGTTTTCCGACACGCGCGAGGCCAGCGAGGAAAGCGCGCTGTATGGCAACCCCGACCAGATCTGCCGCAAGATCGAGAAGCTGCAAGCGGCGGGTGTGGAATACATGCTGCTGAACGGCGGCGGCACGTCGCGGGAGAATCTGCGTCGGTTCGCACGAGAAGTGATGCCACATTTCCGGATGGCAACGCCTCGGCGGGCGGCGGAGTAGCAAGCAACATCAGGTATCCCCCGGACAATGCGGTCGTCAGATAGCATTCCCGTGTCAGCAGGTTCGAAGTGTCATACCAACCGGCTGAAACCACTGACCCATGGGTGGAAGTTGTCATTGCGAGCGCAGCGCAGCAATCCAGGGCCTTGGCCCGATCGGTCCTGTGGGTTGCCCTGGATTGCTTCGCTGCGCTCGCAATGACAGCGCCCGTTGTCGTCATGGGTCATTGTTTCGGCCCGTTGGTGTAACCAGTCGGAAAGTTTCCTGCACTAGAGTGGGGTCAATCACGGTTCGGCTGTCGTGCGGGTATGGCGCGCAGTGACCCGCGCGCGAAGGCTGCACATCAATCTCGCGGTCGCGGAATGTTTGCACGGCCCCCCAGGCAGTCCAATGCAAGAGGCGGCATCGCGAAGCCACCGGAGAGCGGTCCGGCCACGGAGTGCGCCGTCAGAGTAACCATTGTTTCGGAGCATTAGGTCCTGCCTGTCCAGCCATTCAGAACATCCGCCTTGTTCGCCATGGTTCGGCGCGGCTCTCGGAACGCCAGGCGCCGGGTAGAACGCCATGGCTGGGTTCTGACGTCGGTTGCCCTCGGTGCCGGGCTGAGCTTCGTCTTGATGACCGATATTGGATACACGCCTGGGACATCGTGTCCCGGATTGTCGCCTCAGATGTGCCTCAGGCACAGCGCCGCCGCCAGGAACTGCGATGCGGCACGGGCGGTCGGATTGGCGCCCGCGTTGCGCGGCCAACCCGGTTACTATCCCAGTCACGATGCGGACAATGACGGGATCGCCTGCGAACCCTGGCATCAGCATTATCGCCCGTCAGCATCGGCGCAGCCCGTCAGAAGCATCCCCGTGGAATACACGCCATCCGGAGTGGTCGTCCATCGACCGAGCCGGTAGCCCTTACCGATCCAGCCACAGATCCTCCCACCGCCAGCCGTTGTAGATACTGTTGACCATGATCGTCAGGTTCTTCACATGCGGGTGCCAGCAGGCGGCCGCGACCCCGTGATAGATGATCGGGCGCACCACGTTCGCCGCCAGCACCCGCTCGATCTCCCACACCATCGCTCGGCGTTTCGCGACATCCGTTTCCATGGACTGGGCATCCAGCGCCTTTTCCATCTCCGGCGTGCAGTAATTGCCGTAGTTGCGCAGTGACCCGCAGGAATAGTTTTCGTAGAAATTCTGATCCGGATCGTCCAGCGAACTGCCGGTCAGATTCAGCCCGATCTGATAGTCCTTTTTGTAGATGCGGTTGAAATAGAGCGCCGTGTCGCTGACCTCGACCTCCGATTCGATGTAGATAGCCTTCAACTGATCGGTCAGGATCAGGGCCGGATCGCGGAAGCTCGGGATGTCCCGGGTAAATACCTTGGTTTTCAGCCGCTTGTCCGGCCCATAGCCGAGACGGCGCATGATGGCGCGCGCTTCCTCCCGCTTTTGGGCGACATCGGGGCCGTAGCCGGTCAGGGTCTCCAGGACGTCCGGCGGCATGCCCCAGATGCCTTCGGGCGGGGCCAGCATGTTGGCGCCGACGCGGCCCTGGCCCTCGTTCATGATGTCGTTGAAGGCCTTGCGATCCAGGGTCAACGCCAGGGCCAGGCGGATGTCGGGGTTGTCGAAGGGCGGTGCTTCCCGGTTCACGATCAGGTTGGTGCTGACATTGCTGCGACGCAGCGTGCATTGCGCCTGAGGGGCCTGGGCCTGGATCTCCTTCAGAAGCGGCACGCTGACATCGGTCGGATAGGTCATGTCGAACTTGCCGGCGATGAACCCCAGCATGCGGGTGGCGCGGTTCGGCACGATACGGAACTCGATGGCATCCAGATAGGGCAGACCCTTTTTCCAGTAGTCCGGGTTGCGCTCCAGCCGTACGCTTTCGTTCAGACGGTATTCGACAAAACGGAACGGGCCGGTGCCGATCGGTTTGGTCCGCATTGCGGCCGAAGTCACATGGCACGGATAGACGCCCGACCAACCGGCGGCCAGCAGCGCGATCAACGACGGCTGCGGGCGTTTCAGGTGGAACGTCACCTCATGCGGGCCGTTGATCTTGATTTCCGCGACATTGGAAAACCAGGACTGGCGCGGCGATTTGCGGATTTTCCCCGGCGTCAGGCCGGACACCATGTCCCAGGTGCATTTCACATCGGCCGAGGTGAACGGTTTGCCGTCATGGAACCGCACGTCATCGCGGAGTTTGAACGTCAGAGCGGTGCCGTCCGCGTTCCACATCCAGGACGTGGCGAGTTCGGGTACCACCGTGTCCATGGTGTTTTGCGGTTTGTGCTGGTCATACATGACCAGGTTGTTGAACACCGACATGAAGGGGATGACGGTAGAGGCGGTGACTTCCTCATGCAGCGAAGGACTGGGCGGACTGTCGATATGCGGCAGCAGAAGGGTGCCGCCATATTTCTGAGCATGGCCAGGGCCGGCGGTAACCGCCATCAGTATCGTGATCGCGCCTACAAGGCACCCAAACAGCCCGCGCATTCCATTTCCCCTTTCCGCCCGTCGGGTTGGTCCCGAACGACGTCAATCAGTGCCAACCCGAACGCTGCCAATTTGAACGCTGCCAATCCGAACGCTGCCAACCGGAACGCTGGGCGAGCTTGGGAGGCCTTCCGATCGGAAGGCGAACGCCCCTCGCCGCGCCGAAATGCGCGGGCCGGGCGCCCGCCGGTGGCTGATTACTTGTCCAGCCAGACATCCTCCCACCGCCAGCCGTTGTAGATGCTGTTTTCCATGATCGACATGTTCTTCACATAGGGCTGCCAGCAGGCGGCACCGACACCGTGGAAGATGATCGGGCGGGCCACGTCCTCGGCCAGCTTGCGCTCGATCTCCCAGACCATCTTCTTGCGCGTCGCAAGGTCGGTCTCGATCGATTGCGCAACGAAATCCTGCTCCAGTTCCTTGTTGCAGTAGGCCGTGTAGTTGCGCAGCGAGCCGCAGGCGTAGTTCTCATAGAAATTCTGGTCCGGATCGTCCAGCGAACTGCCGGTCTGGTTCAGGCCGACGCTGTAGTCCTTCTTGAACACGCGGTTGTAGTAGATGGTCGTGTCCACCACTTCCAGTTCCGCGTCCAGATAGATTTCCTTGAGGTGATCGGCCAGGATCAGCGCCGGATCGCGGAAGGATGGGATGTTGCGCGTGAACACCTTCACCTTCAGGCGCTTGTCCGGGCCGTAGCCCAGTTTGCGCATGATCTCCCGGGCTTGCTCGCGGTTCTTCGCGATGTCCGGATCGTAGCCGAGCAGGGTCTTTTGGATCTCGGGGGGCATGCCCCAGATTCCGTCGGGGAGCGGCAGCATGGCACCACCGATGGACGCCTGTCCTTCGGTCAGGATGTCGTTGAAGGCAGCGCGATCCAGGGTCAGGGCCAGTGCGCGCCGCATGTCGGGGTTGTCAAAGGGCGGCGCGTCGCGGTTGATGATCAGGTTCGTGCTGACGTTGGAGCGTCGCATTTTGCACTCCAGGTGCGGCGCCTGCGCCTTCAGATCACGCAGCAACGGCACCGAGACGTCGGTCGGGTAGCTCATGTCGAACTTGCCGGCGACCAGGCTGAGCATGCGGGTGCCGCGGTTCGGCACGATCTGGTATTCGATCGCGTCCAGATAAGGCAGCCCCTTCTTCCAGTAGTTGGGGTTGCGCTCCATCTTCATCAGTTCGTTCAGCCGGTATTCGACGAATTTGAACGGGCCGGTGCCGATGGGCTTGGTGCGCATCTGCGCCGAGGTGACATGGCACGGATAGACCGGCGACCAGCCGGCGGCCAGAAGCGACAGGAACGATGGCTGCGGGCGGCCCAGCGTGAAGGTCACTTCATGCGGTCCGTTGACCGAAACCTCCTTCAGGTTGGCGTACCAGGCCTGCCGCGGGCTCTTGCGGATTTTTCCGGGTACCAGACCCGACACCATATCCCAGGTGCATTTCACATCCGCCGAGGTAAACGGCTTGCCGTCGTGGAACGTCACGCCCTCTCGCAACGTAAATGTCAGCTTTGTGCCGTCGTCGCTCAATTTCCACGATGTCGCGAGTTCCGGTTTGATCGTGTCCATCCGGTTCTGCGGCACATGCTGGTCGAATATGACCAAATTGTTATACAAAGGCATGAACGGGATCACGACCGACGCCGTGGCTTCCTCATGAATCGAGGGGCTGGGCGGCGTGTCGATATGCGGCAGGGTAATTGTGCCACCATGTTTCTGTGCGGCGGCCGGCGTTGCGAGCCAACCCAAGCTCGCCAGGATCAGGGCCGCCACGTGTAGACCGGTGATGCGTTTCGATGGCACCGACATCCTCCCTTGATACTTATTAAGCCAATCTCGGATCGCGTTCGTGGCGACCCCGGTTTCCTGGACGTTGGTGGATTGACCGGCGGGATGCAAGAGGCACGGACGCAAGTGGCACGAATGTAATAGGTTCGGCACGTGGGCGGCCTGGATCGATCGCTTGCCGCCAGGGTCGCCACATGGTTACACCGAACCGACCGCAACCGAGGGGCGTCGTAACAGACGCGTCCCCATCCGGGCGGTTGCGGGGGTGACCCGGAATGAGCGGCTGAAGGCAGGGGGCGTGTTGTCATACTGAAAGTGCTCGTCTGGCAGTGGGGCCGATCTGGCAGCGGTCCGAAGATTGCCGCGCTCTTGGCCGAGGGACTCCGCGCCTGCCCCGGGGTCTCGGCATCGCTGTCGCTGTCCACCCGGGCCGCGATCCTGGCCAGCGCGAACCCGCCGCCTTGCGACCTCCCCATCCGAACCTATGGTGGCTTTCCCGGCCTGATTGCCCGCGCCCTGTCCGCCCCGTTCTGGGCGTGGGGGCTGCGCCGTCGGTTGCGGGCGATGCGGCCCGACCTCGCGGTATGCGCGATGCCCGGGCCGCTCGACCTGGTCATGGCCTGGGTGTTGCGGCGGCTGCCGGTGCCGTTCGTGGTGATCGTGCATGACGCCGATGCCCATCCGGGCGACGGGTTTCCGCTGCAAATCTGGCTGCAACGTCGGCTCTGCCGGTCAGCCGATCGGGTCGCGGCGCTGAGCGCCCATGTCGGCGAGCGGCTGATTGCCCAGGGACTGGCCGAACGGAACGGCCGAACGCTGATCCGGATCAGCCATCCGCCGTTGCCATATGATGCCCCGACACGCCAGAACGGCGGTGGCCCACTGCGTCTGCTCTTTTTCGGCCGGCTGCTCCCCTACAAGGGCCTCGATCTGCTCGATGAGGCGCTCACCATGCTCGGCCCGCGTGCTGACATGGCCGTGCGCGTGATCGGGGCCGGCGCGGAATCGACGGTGCTGGACCGGCTGCGCACCCGCCCTGGCGTGACGGTCGAAAACCGCTGGGTGGCCGAAGATGAGGTCGGTGGCGTGATCGCCTGGGCGGATGCGCTGGTGCTGCCCTACCGCGAAGCCAGCCAAAGTGGCATCGCCGCGGTTGCCCTGGCGGCCGGACGGGCCGTGGTGGCGACCGAGGTCGGGGGGCTGCGCGAGCAGTTGGATGGGGAGAGCGCGGCGATCCTGTGTGCCCCTACACCCGCTGGCATTGCCGCCGCCATCCACCGCATGCTGACGGACCCGCCACCCATCGATACAACGCGGACCGACATCGGGCTTGCCTGGCAGGAGATGGCGGAGGCCCTGTTGCGCCAGTCCGCGCCGCTGATCCAGGACCGGCGGGCGGAGCACGCCTGAAGACGGAGCACGCCTGAAGACGGCGCATGCCTGAAGACGGGGCATGCCTGAAGACGGGGCATGCGGAAACGGGACCCAACGAAAAAGCCCCGGAGCGAGCGCTCCGGGGCTTGTAATCGGGTGAAACCGATCGGTGTCGTGATCAGTTGCTGTTGCGGTTGCCCAGCAGCGACATCAGCATCGTGAACAGGTTGATGAAGTTCAGATACAGGCTGAGCGCGTCGTAGACGCTGCGCTTGGCCGCGCCTTCCACCCCATCGGCATAGGCGAACTGCACGTAATCCGCCTTGATCCGCTGCGTGTCGAACGCCGTCAGGCCGGTGAAGACAACCACACCGATGCAGCTAATGGCGAACTGCAGCGCGCTGCTCTGCAGGAAGATGTTCACCAGACCGGCGATCATGATGCCGATCAGGCCCATCACCAGGAAGCTGCCGAAGCGGCTGAGGTCGGCCTTCGTCGTGTAGCCATACAGGCTGGTCGCGGCAAAGGTCGCGGCGGTGATGAAGAACACCCACACGATCGATTCGCCAGTGTAGATCAGGAAGATGTTGGTCAGGCTTGCGCCCATCGTCGCGCAGAACGCCCAGAACAGCGCCTGTGCCGCCGATGTCGACAGCTTGTTCACACCCAGACTGAGCACCAGCACGAAGCCCAACGGCGCGAACATCGCGACCATGGCGAGGATCGAAGCCGAACGGGTTGTGCCGAACGGTGTCTGCACCACCGGGTAAAACAGGTCGATCGCGCTGGTATTGGCGATGAGATAGGCGATGACGCCGGTCAGCAGCAGACCGGACCCCATCCAGTTGTAGACCCGCAGCATGTATGCCCGAAGGCCGGCGTCCAGGACGGCGGCCGTCGTGGCGGCGGATGCCCGCGGGTACGATCGGTATTCGGGACTGAAAGCCATGGTTCCCTGTGTCCTTTCGGGCGTTATGCCCTTGTCGTTGTGATCATTAGCACAAAACGACCGGGCGGTTGTCCTAATTTTGTCCTTGCCGGCAGATCCTGCCCGGGTCCGGATGTCGCGGTTGATTCACGAACGTCCTTCCAGGCTGTCTCTAGTCGTTCCGCAGCATCGACGCCGGTCGGGCGCGCAAGGCAGCGGAGGTTCCAGCATAGCCAAACACAAGCATCGTGGCGAGTGCTCCTGCAAGAGTGAGAATAAGCGTTCCAGGCAGGAAAACCCAGTCGGTGTGCAAAATGTAATGCGCAACGCCAAAACTCGCCACCGTCCCGACGATTGCAGCGGTCAGACCGGCCGTCAAGCCGAGGATGCCAAATTCCACCAGCCACGCGGCGCGGATTTGCCGGCGAGTCGCCCCCAGCGCACGCAGGATCACCGCTTCCTGCATCCTTCGCCGTTGCCCCGCCGCGACGGCACCCACCAGCACGATCGCGCCGGACACCAGGGTCAACAGACCGGTGCCGGCCAGCGCGGTCGCCACCTTGTTCAACAGGGAGGCGACGGCCGCCAGCACTTCCTCGACCCGCACGCCCGTCACGTTGGGCAGCGCGTCGGTCACGTCCCGCAGCAGGGCGCCCTGGCGCGCCGTGTCGATGCGCACCGTAGCGATGTGGGTGTGCGGTGCGTTGGACAGCAGGCCGGGGCTGACGACCATGGTGAAGTTGAGCGACAGCGACTGCCAGGCGATATCGCGCAGGCTGGCGATCGTCAGGTCGATATCGCGGCCGAGAATATTGACCCGGATGATATCGCCCAGGCCGATACTCCATCCCTTGGCCAGTCCCGCATCGAAGGACACCAGCGGCGGCCCGCTGTAGTCGGCCGGCCACCACTGTCCGGCGACCAGTCGCGTGCCATCCGGCGGTACCGCGGCATAGGTCAGCCCGCGATCGCCCCGCAGCGCCCAGGCGGTTTCCGGGGTCGTGCGAACCGCCTCGACCGGGATTCCTTTCACCGCCACCAGCCTGGCGCGCATCGAGGGTACCTGGCGCATGTCCTGAACCCCTGGCTGGGCCCGCACCACGGCCTCGAACCGCTCCAACTGGTCGCTCTGGATATCCACGAAAAAGAAGCTCGGCGCATTCGACGGCAACTGGTCCAGGATCTCCCGCCGTATATTGCCCTGGATCAGCGCCACCGCCGCCAGGGTGGACAGGCCCAGCCCGACCGACAGCAGCAGCAATGGGGTCGGCGCGCCGGGGCGATAGAGGTTCGCGATGCCCAATCGCATCCAGGGGGATGGCAGGTGCGGCGCCGAACGGGCCAGGCGCATCAGCGCCAGCGCGCCGAGGCGAAACAGGATCAAGGTGCCCAAAGCGGCGGCGCAGAACCACAGCGCGAACACGCGATCGGTGGCGGTGGCCACGGTCAGGCCGACCAGCGCCATCGCGACGCCAACATTGGCGACGATCAGGCCGCGGGACGGTTGCGTGCCGTCCGGCAGCAATCCGTCCCGGAACAGAGCGCCCCCAGGGATCCGCGCGGCGCGTCCGAGCGGCCAGAGGGCAAAACACAGCGCTATCAGCAGCCCGAAGGTCGCGGCCAGCAGCAGGGGTACAGGATAGAGACCCGCAACCGGTGGCACCGGCAGCACCCCCGCCAGCAGCCCGGACGCAGCCACGGGCAACGTGGCACCAAGCGCCACGCCGGCCAGAATGCCGGCACCGGCCAGGGCCATCACCTGGATCATGCACACCTGAAACACCAGGCCCGGCGATGCGCCCAGGCAGCGCAAAGTCGCGATCGTGCGGGCGCGGGCGTCCAGCCAGGCTCGCACGCCATTGGCAACCCCGATGCCGCCGACCAGTAAGGAGGTCAGTCCGACCAGGGTCAGGAACAACGTCGCTCGCCCGATGAATCGGGTCACGCTGGGTGCGGCGTCACGCGGATCGCGGACCCGCCAGCCTTGGTCCGGGAAAGCCTGCCGGATCTCCGCGGCCGTGGCCAGGGGATCGGAGGACGTCGGCAGGATCACGCGCAGCCCGTGCCGCACCAAGGAACCGGGGGCAATCAATTGCGTTTCCGGCAAGGCATCCGCGTGGATCAGCACGCGTGGGCCGAACAGGGACGGGGTTGCCACCCGATCCGGCTCCAGCGTCAGAGTGCCCTCGACACGGAACGTCGCGGTGCCAAGGCGAACCCGATCGCCTGGCTTCAATGCCAGCCGATCCATCACCAGCGGCTCCGCCAGCAGTCCGTAAAGCCCGTCGCGGCGCGACAGCGCCTGGGCCAGCGGGGCTGGTGGGGTCAACGTGGCGGCACCCACCAGCGGCCAGGCGGAATCGACGGCTTTCAACTCGATCAATTGGCGATCCCCGGATGGGGCGACCAGCATGGATCGCATCTGCGCCACGTCGGACAGGGTCGCGCCCCGGGCCCGCAACCAGTCCCGCAAGCGATCCGGCAGGGCCTGCGTGCCGCTTTCGACCTCCAGGTCGCCGCCCAGGATACGGCGTCCATCGGCGACGAACCCGGCATCGACCGACGCGCGGACCGTGCCGACAGCGGCGATCACCGCAACCCCCAGCGCCAGGCAGAGCAGCACCCCCCAAAGGCCGCGCACGCCCCCCCGCAACTCCCGGCGCGCCAGCCGGAACGCGAGACTCATGACTGCAATGCCGCGACCGGTGCGCTTACCTGCCCATCTTCCATGTGAACCTGGCGATCGCAGCGCGCGGCCAAAGACCGGTCATGGGTGATCAGCAACAAGGTCGATCCGACCCGTTCCCGCAGTTCGAACAACAGGTTCATCACCAGGGCGCCGGTGGCATGATCCAGGTTGCCGGTCGGCTCATCGGCGAGCAGCAGGCTGGGTTCCGGGGCGAAGGCGCGGGCGAGGGCGACCCGCTGCTGCTCCCCGCCCGACAACTGGCCCGGCAGATGGGTCAACCGGTGGTCCAGCCCGACACTGCCCAGTGCCCGGGTCGCCACCTGGAACGCGTCCTTGCGGCCGGCCAGTTCCAGGGGGACGGCGACATTCTCCAGCGCCGTCATCGTAGGGATCAGGTGGAAGGCCTGAAAGACGATGCCAATCCGCTCCCGACGCAGGCGAGCCAGCGCGTCCTCGTTGAGGCCGGTGATCTCCTGGCCGTTCAGTTGCACGCTGCCGGACGTCGCGCGTTCCAGCCCGGCCAGCACCATCAGCAGGCTGGTCTTGCCGGATCCGGATGGGCCGACGATGCCGACCGCTTCCGCGGCCGCGATATCCAGATCGATCCCACGCAATATGTTGACCGGCCCGGCGGCGGAAGGCACGGTCAGGTGCAGGTTCCTGACCCGCATCAGTGGTTGCGCGGGGCAGGCTTCAGTCACGGGGCGGCGAGATGGCATCCATGGCGGCAGCATATGGCGTTATCACCTGCCGGAAGAACCCCGAACACGCATGGATGGAGCGATTGTCACGCCGCCGCCTCCTGCTCGCCGCGTTGGCCGCCGCTTTGCCGGGCGGCAGAGCGGCCCTGGCGGCCCCGCTTCGGTTGCTGGTGCTGGGCGATTCGCTGGCCGCGGGATACGGGTTGGCGCGCGCCGATGGGTTCCAAAGCCAGATTCTGGCAGCCTTGCGGGCCAAGGGACGCGATGTCGTGATCGTCGATGGCGCGGTATCGGGCGATACCACCGCCGGCGGCAAGGCGCGCCTGGAATGGGCATTGGCGGATGGCGCGGATGCCGCGCTTGTCGAGTTGGGCGGCAATGATGGGCTGCGCGGGATCGATCCGCGCGAGACCGAAGCCAACCTGACCTCGATTCTGGACCGGTTGGCCCGCCGCCGAATCCCGGTGCTGCTTAGCGGCATGTATGCGCCGCCCAATCTGGGCCCCGACTACCAGGCCGCGTTCCGGTCGGTGTTCGATCGCCTCGGCGGCCGGCCAAGCGTGCTCTACGACCCGTTCTTCCTGGAAGGCGTGGCGGGGCAGGCGGGGCTGAACCAGCCCGACCGCATCCACCCGAACCCGGAAGGCGTGCGCCGAATCGTCGCCCGCATTCTGCCCCTGGTGGAACAACTGCTCGATAAGGCGGGGACCGGATGAGACTGTTCGTCGGGCTCGATCTGCCCTGGTCGCTGCGGGAACGGCTGGCGGATATGGCCGGGGCGGGGATTCCCGGCGCGCGTTGGGTGCCGGAAGAAAACTACCACCTGACCTTGCGTTTCATCGGCGAAATCCCGGGATTTCAGGCCGAGGAGGTCGACCACGCCCTGGCCGCCCTGAAAGTGCGGGGCTTCGCGTTGACCCTGGCCGGGTTGGGTACATTCTCCAAATCCGGACGCGGATCGGCGCTTTGGGCGGGGGTGGAGCGCAATCAGCAACTGGAGCACCTGCGTGGCAAGATCGAAACCGCGTTGCAGCGCTGCGGCCTGGAAGCCGAGCGCCGGCGGTTCCAGCCGCATGTGACCCTGGCGCGTCTGGACAACGCGGTGGAAAGCAAGGTCGCGGCGTTCATGCGCGCGCATAACCTGTTCCGGGCCGACCCCGTCCCGGTCGAGCACTTCACTCTGTTCAGCTCTCTGCTCGGCAAGGAGCAAGCGATCTACACGGCGGAAGTAGAGTATCCGTTGGTTTAGAAGACGATCACGCCTCGCCGACCGCAACAGCGTGGCAGTCATGCGATCAAACAAGGACCGAGCGCGGTCAGCCGTTGTGGGACCGCTCTGGGATGGTCCCGACACGCAATGCACCGTTTGGGATGGCTGACATTGTCGCCTGGTGGGTTTCGCCCCGTCTAACGATGGGCCCTGCATCGTTTGCGGAACCGCGCCTGCCAGCCGCTGCAATGCACCCGTCCGATAAGGCGGTCGATGGTTCCGGACGGACACTAGCAGCGCGCCAGCTTATGGCTTCGATCCGTATGGCAATGCGCTGGGTTCGACGGCGAGGGTGACCGATTTCGGGTTCGCCGGGATGTATTTCCACGCGGATAGTGGGTTGTACCTGACACAGTTCCGGGCGTATGATCCGGGCACAGGGCGATGGCTGTCGCGAGACCCAGTTGGAGAGGGAAGTGATCTATACCCCGACTCCCCCGAAACCCGAAGGAATCGCTTGCCAACCGGA
>CAMATI010000125.1 GCA_945861095.1 Asaia bogorensis
TGTGTTCGCTAGGCTGCGCAGCTTTGCCTACAATATCCTACGTCGAAACAAGACTAGTACCTTCAGTCAAGACAGATACGCCGCGGCTCTGCAGGGCCTTGATCCCCTTCTGAAGTGGTGCGTCAGTTGAGAGCGTTGAACAGCCCTGATCCTTCACCGGATAAACGCCATAGGGCGCGATCGCGCCACCCGACTGATTGCCGCTGCGGGGCGGCACCTTGCCGGTGCGGTACAAACCCTCGAACGAACCGGCCAGGGTGTAGTAGACCGCTTCCTGCATCGCGATTTCAACCAATCGGCCGACGCCGCTGCGGTCGCGCTCATACAACGCCGTCATGATGCCGCCATAGACATGCACGCCGCCCATGAAGTCGGCGACGGTAATCCCGGCACGCACCGGCGGGCCATCCGGGAATCCGGTGACGCTCATGATGCCGGATGCGGCCTGCACCGTCAGATCCATCGCCAGAGCCTGATGGTCCGGGCCGCTGATGCCATAGCCGGTGCCGGTGGCGTAGATCAGCCTGGGATTGATGTCATGCAGAACGGACCAGCCGACGCCCATCCCATCCATCGTCCCGGGTCCGAAATTCTCCAGCAGCACGTCGGCGCGTTTGACCATGTCGAACAGCAATTCACGCCCGCGCGGCGTCTTCAGGTTCAGGGTTACCGCGCGCTTGTTCGCATTCAGCATCGCGAACGACATCGTGCCCTTGGCGCCAGGGGGAGTCCGCTTGCGCAGCGGCTCACCCCCCGGCGGTTCGATCTTGATCACGTTGGCGCCGGCCTTGGCCATCAGCAACGTCGCATAGGATCCTTGGAATATCTGGCCGAAATCCAGTACCGTTACACCGGCGAGTGGGGTTGCCATGCTCAACGTCCCTTGAAGCTGGGTTTGCGGCGTTCCCGCCAGGATTGATGACTTTCCGCCTTGTCTTCGGTCATTTCCAGGGCCGCGAACCGGTAGAGGTCGCCGAGCACGGCTTCCGACAAGGGAGAGTCGAAGCCGCTGCGTAGCGATTCCTTGGTCACCCGGGTGGCAAGCGGCGGCAGCGACGCGATGTGCTCCGCGACTTCCATGGCCTTCGCCATCATCTGCTCCGGCGGCTCCAGCCATTGCGCCAGGCCGATGCGGTAGGCATCCGCCCCGCTGACCGGGAAGCCGTAGGCGGCGCGCATGGCCTGCCCCTTGCCCACCCAGCGCGCCAAACGGATGGTGCCGCCCTGCGCCGGCATGATGCCCAGGCCGGCTTGCGGCAGGCGCCATTCCGCCTGTTCCGACGCGACGATCATGTCGCAGCAATAGGTGACGATGCAGCCGATGCCGATCGCATAGCCGTTGACCGCCGCGATGATCGGCTTCGCGAAGTCCGATACCAACGTAATCGCGCTGCCCCGCCGCCGGCTTGGCAGTTCCTCCAGGAAGTCCGCCACCGAATCGTGGCTGTGGGTCTTTGGGTTCTTCAGGTCCGCCCCGGCGCTGAAAGCGTTGCCGGCGGGATCTCCAGTCAGGATGACGCAGCGGATGTCGCGGTCGTCCTCCAGCTTCGGCATCAGATCTAGGAATCCTTCATTGTATTCCGCGCACCAGGCGTTGCGTGCCTCCGGTCGACTGAGTGTCAGGACCGCGACATGACCGCGCTTTTCATACAGCAATGGCATCGTACCGTTCCCCCGTTCCGCTTTACAGTCTGCGTTCTCGCTGCCTACGGTACACCCCGTTATCAGGAATGTCAGGTGGTTGGGGGAAACGATGTCGGAGACCGACGAACGCGTCTATGTCGACTATGAATGCAAGGACCACATCGCGACGATCGCGATGAACCGGCCGGAGAAGTTGAACGCCGTCAGCGACGAAGTGGTGCGTCAGTTGATGACGGCGTTTCGGCGCTTCGATGCCGACCCGGATGCCTACGTGGCGATCCTGTGCGGCCGCGGACGGGCGTTTTGCAGTGGCGCCGACGTGCACCAGCGGCAATTGCGCTCTCGGGAGGAGTTCGAGCGACTCGGCGGTCCGCAAGGCCACGGCGCCAATTCCGGCGATCTGTTGACGCAGTCCGTCAACTGGAAGCCCGTTATTGCGGCCACCCATGGCTACGTTCTCGGGTTGGGGCTGGGAATGGTGTTGGACTGCGATTTGATCGTGGCGGAAGAAGGCACCCGGTTTCAGTTGACCGAAACATCGCGTGGGCTTGGGGCGGCCAAGCACTGGGCGCAGTTCCACTTCCGCGGGGCGGGGGCGTTCGGCGATGAAATTGCGTTAACTGGTCGTTATTTTACCGCGGAAGAAGCACTCGCCGCCAACATCATCAACCGCGTTGCCCCCAAGGGGACGTTCATGGAGGTGGCGCAGGAATTGGCCCGTGGCGTTGCCGCGAATCCACCGCTATCCGTGCGGGCCACGGTGCGGACGCGTCGCTGGTATTTGAGCGAATACACGCGGGAAGCCGCGTTCCAGCAAGCGCCGATGAAGCTGTATTTGTCGGAAGATTTCCACGAGGCGGCACTTGCCTTCAAGGAAAAGCGCAAGCCGCGCGCGTTCAAGGGCCGTTAATTTACTGTCTACCCGGCAGTCCCGCGCGGCCCCCAACAGAGCTGCGCGGGACAAACCAAGATCGACCACGGTCGCCGGGTTTAACCCTTGGCTGACCGCTTACCGCCAACCTTACGGCCCGCTTTCTTCATTGGCGCACTGCGGCTTTTGCCGAGTCCCATTTCTTTGGCGAGGGCCGAACGGGTAGCGGCATAGTTCGGCGCGACCATCGGATAGGTGCCGGGCAGGCTCCACTTCACGCGATATTCGTCGACGGTCAGGTTATGTTCGGTCATCAGATGCCGCTTCAGCATGGTCATCTGTTTCCCGCATTCCAGACACACCATGTAATCGGCGAACACCGACTTGGTGGTTGGAACCGCCGGCTTCGGCGCTTCCGGTACAGCGACAACTTCGCCGACGCTTACCAGCGTCTTGTAGACCTCCCGGATCAGGGACGGTAATTCGTCGACCGCGACCGCATTTTTGGTAACATGCGCGCTCACGATCTGGGCGGTTAGGCCCAACACATCATCTGCCATATATTGCTTTCCTGCAACCCAGTCCAGGTAATCTAGACCATCAATATCTGTATTGCTATAGGCTTATCGCGCAATTTGAAAGTGAATTCGGCTCCCGCGTTCGTTCGGGGAGATGATCGCCCAGCACACATGATGCGGAATGCGACGCGACCTGATCCGGGAGGCGGCGCGCAGGTCAGAAGACGTTAAGATTGCGTGGACACTTACTCTATTGGTTTCACCCCGACTGGAAGCGGCGCTTTGTTCGATCGCATGTTGGACACGCCGTTACGTTCCCCGTGACCGGACTCTATGTTTGCCGCCGGGCGCCATGACGGCCAAGATAGCCGTCAATGGTGTCGGGAGGATTTCATGGAACTGGCCTTGAACGGGAAAGTAGCGCTGATCACCGGCGCCAGTCGTGGCATCGGTGCGGCGATCGCGGCCGAATTCGCCCGGGAGGGAGTCCATGTCTGCCTGGTTGCCAGAGACCAAACAAAGCTGCAGGAGGTCGCTGCCGAAATCACCAATACAGCCGCCGTGCGCACCGCTGTTCATGCCGCCGATCTGACGCAGCCGGACGCCGCGACCTCTGCGGTTGAGGCCGCCATCGCGGCTTTTGGCCGATTGGACATCCTGGTGAATAACGCGGGCGCAACCAAACGAGCCGATTTTTTCGAACTCTCGGAAGAAGACTGGCAGGATGGATTCGCCCTGAAGTTCCACGGCTACGTGCGATTGACCCGCGCCGCCTGGCCGCATCTGCGCCAGTCAAAAGGATCGATCATCAATATCGTCGGAATCGGGTCGCGTGCAGGTTCAGCCGAATTCACCATCGGCGGCTCGGTGAATGTTGCATTGCTGAACTTCACCAAGGCCATGGCCGATATCGGCGTCAAGCAAGGCGTGCGCGTCAACGCCATCAACCCGGGATTGATCGAAACCGACCGATTCAGCCGCAACGTGGAACGCACGATGCGGGATCGGTCATGTAACCGCGAAGATGCGCTCACGCATCTGTTATCCTCCCACGGCACGACGCGAGTCGGCAGACCCGACGAGATCGGCGCTTTAGCGGCTTTTCTGGCATCGGAAAAGGCTGATTTCATTCAAGGCTCGATCATCGATATCGACGGCGGCGCGACGCGGTCGTTGTAAACGAAAGGAATTGCCATGACTTATGCTCCTGATGAGGTTACCGCGCGCCTGGCGGATTACGTGATATCCAACCGTCCGGCCGATATGCCTGATTCCGTCCGACAGGAAGCATTGCGCTCCTTCTTCAATATTGTCGGCTGCACCGTCGGCGGCGCTCGGCATGCGGGAATCGACCTGGTGGAAAAAGCCATCGGGCCATTCGCCGGACCGCCGCAGGCAACCTTGTTCGGACGCGGCCGGCGCGCCGACATCCTGCACGCCACGCTCGTCAATTGTCTCGCCTCAAGCATATACAGTTTTGACGACACGCACGAACAGGCCGTGGTGCATCCGGCGGGTCCGGTCGCGGCCGCCGCGCTGGCGCTCGCGGAACTGCGGCCGACCAGCGGGCGCGATCTGTTGCACGCGTTCATGCTGGGGGTGGAGCTGGAATGCCGGTTGTGCAAGGCGCTGACCGTACCGCCCGCAAAAGGAACCATGGCATGGTCGGGAACCGGGCTCACCGGTGGCTTTGGCGCCGTGGTGGCGGCGGGCAAGTTGCTCCATCTCGATGTCGCGACGATGCGCCAGGCGATGGGAATCGCTTTGTCCCAGGCCGCCGGGTTTCGTGCCATGCACGGCACAATGGTGACCCCCATGATGCCCGCCCATGCCGCGCAGACCGGCCTGCGCGCGGCCATGTTGGCGGAACACGGCTTCACCGCGTCGCAGACCGGGCTGGAAGGCCATTTCGGCTTCCTGTCGGTGTTCTGCGAAACCCCCGACAACGACGCGCTGGCGGGGGATCTCGGTCAGCGCTTCGAAATCCTGCGCAATACTTACAAACCCTATCCCTGCGGCATCGTCATCCATCCCATCATCGATGCCTGTCTTCAGTTGCGGAAGGAACGGTCGATCAAGGCCGAACGGATTTCGTCGGTGTCGATCGAGGCGTCACCCGGGGCCATGACGCTGTGCAACCGGCGCAACCCAAAGGATGAGATGCAGGCCCATGTCAGCCTGCACCATTGGACCGCCGTCGCCTTCATCCGCGGCACCGCGCGCATTCAGGACATGGATACCGAAACCGCGGTCAAGGATCCGGCGTTGATGGCATTTCAGGACAAGGTCGAAGCCACGCTGAACCCCGCCTTTGCCGCCGACTCGACGCAGGTGACGGTCACGATGACCGACGGCAGGCGCCATGTCTGCAAGATCGAGCACGGGATCGGCAGCGCCGCCCGCCCGATGACCAACGCCGAATTGGAGCGGAAATTCATCGATCTGGCGGAACCGGTGATCGGACAGGCCAGGACGCGCGAACTGGTCGGCAAATCTTGGGACGTGGAAGCTTTGGCGGATGCGGGCGACCTGGCCCGGGCCGCCGCCTGACACGCGCGGTCAGATGCCATCACGCAAGGTCGATGGAGGAAACCCCATCGTCCTGCGAAACGCCGCCGAGAACGCGCTGACGCTGCGATAGCCGTTCCGTTTGGCGATCAAACCGACCGGCTCGCCGTTCACCAGGGCTTCCAGGGCATTATGGAACCGCACCCGCTGCCGCCAGACGGAGAAGGTCAAACCCAGTTCGCGCTCAAACAGGCGCGCCAGGGTACGGGGCGAGGCGCCGGCCATGTCGGCCCAGGCGTCGAGCCCGGACTGACGCGATGGATCGGCCAGCAGCGCCGAGCAAACCCGCCGCAAACGGGGATCGCGCGGCATTGGCAACACCAGGGGCAGAGGGCGGGCCGTCGCGATCTCCGACAGGATCAGGGTGGCGATGGCCCCGCCGCGACCGGCTTCGTCATACAGCACGGGTTCGGCGATCAGCGCCAGGATCAGAGCACGCAGCAGGTCCGACACCTCCAGCACGGTCGGCGCCGCCGGGATCCCGTCCGACACGTCGCCGACCAGATAGATGGTCCGCATCGCGACCTCGCCACGGATCTCGATCGCGTGGGTGACCTGCGCGGGGATGTCGACCGCGCGATCCGGCGGCACGATCCAGGTCTCCCGACCGGTATGCACCCGCATGCTGCCCGACACCGAATACAGCAACTGGTCGCGGGTATGGGAGTGCGGCGCGATATGAAAGCCGTGCGGAAAGTCCTTCGCCATAGCCGCCACGGGGCGCGGCACGGCCTGGTAGTCCAACGGATCGGTGCTGCGAGGCCCGGACATGGCGCTGATCGCTCATCGGGTTGGCGGTTTCTCGACATTTCTTGGCAGGACGGCGTATCCTTGCCAATCCTAGGATGGCCATAACAACCGTCGGGGGACGCGCCATGAACCGCGATCGCATGCATTTCCTGCTGCTCAATGTCGGCCATTTCCTGGACCATCTGCTCAGCCTGGTCTTCGCGACCGTCGCCGCCCTGGCCCTCAGTCGCGAATGGGGTCTCAGCTATGGGGAGTTGCTGGCCTATGCCACCCCCGGATTTCTGGCCTTTGGCCTGTTCTCCCTGCCGGCCGGTTGGCTGGCGGACAAATGGAGCCGGGAGGGGATGATGTGCGTCTTCTTCGTCGGCATCGGACTTGCCTCGATCGCCACCGCCTTCGCCCAGTCGCCCTTGCAGATCGGCATCGGCCTGTTCGTGGTTGGGATTTTTGCCGCCATCTACCATCCGGTGGGCCTGGCGATCGTGACCGGGAAATGGCGCAACACCGGGATGCGCATCGCCGTCAACGGCGTGTTCGGCAACCTGGGGGTGGCCAGCGCCGCGCTGCTCACCGGGTATTTCATCGACAATGGCGGCTGGCGAACGGCCTTCGTCGTCCCCGGCATGTTCTCCATCGCAGTCGGCGTGGCCTATGCCCTGCTGCGCTGGCCAGAGATCGCCGGCGAGCACGCCACGCCCCAGGCAGTCCCAACCGCCGCGACACCCGCCCTGGCCGCGGATCACAAGGCGCTGCTGGTCCGGGTTTCCATCATCGTGTTCGCCACGACCGCAATATCCAGCATCATCTTCCAGTCGACAACCTTCGCCTTGCCGAAGATTTTCGACGAACGATTACAGGGGCTTGCCCATGCTGTCTCGGATTGGGCCCGCGTCGTCGGCATCCCGGTGCGGGCGGATGTCGCCACCGTCGTCGGGATGTTCGCCTTCCTGGTCTTCGCGGTGGCATCTCTGGCCCAACTGATCGTGGGCAAGATGCTGGACCATTACGGCCCGCGGCCGGTGTTCCTGACCGTGGCCGCGATCCAGCTCGTATTCTTTGCCATCATGCCCGGATTGAACGATGCGGTCGCGCTCGCGGTTGCCTTCGGGTTCATGCTTGGCGCGTTCGGCCAGATCCCGATCAACGACTACATGATCGGGAAAATGGCCAGCGGGGCGTTCCGAGCACGCATCTATGGAGTCCGCTACGTCGTCAGTTTCACCGTGCTGGCCGCCGCTCTGCCGTTGATCGCTTTCGTGCACGATCGCTGGGGCTTCGACACGCTGTTCCATATCCTGGCCATCGCGGCGGCCCTGACCATCGCCGTGGTCGCAAACCTGCCGCGTCGGCTTCCATCCCCGGTCGCCGCGCCGGCCTGACCGGGGCGTCGGCCGGCGATGCCGCACCAACGCCAACCAGACCCGACCCAATCCGCCCCGGCCCAATTCGAACCAGACCAATTCGAACCAGACCAATTCGAACCAGACCAATTCGAACCAGCCCAATTCGACCGGGGGAACATCACGACACGGCCTCCAGCATCGCCAAGGCCACCTCCGGTCCCGCCAATATCTCCACCAGCCGCACCCGATCCGCTCGGGCGATCCCGTCCGCGCCCGGGGTCTGGCGCACGATCTCCGCGGCCTGGCGCAACAGCTTGTCGTAGGTCTCCCCGCCGCCCACACCACGTGCCTCGATCTCCAGCGCCCGCAGCCCCCTGGCCGCCGCCTCCAACCGTTCGACCGGATCATCCCCGGCCGCACCGAGCGAAGACCGCAGCGGGGCAATGAAGTCGGTCGTCAACCCCTCCGCGAACCGGCTCCGGCAACTCGTGTCCAACTGGCGACGGATCGCTTTGATCCGCTCCCGCCGCGGCGCCGGCGCGGAATCATCCCCGAGTTGCTGCAACAGAGTCGAAACCCGGCGCACCGTGGCGCCGACATCGGTCAGACTGACGGCGTGGATGCGTGCCTCCACCGCGCCGTCCTCCTCCAACCGCGCGGTCAACGCCTCGATCGCCTGATCCAGGGCGGGGCGGAGGGAGAAATCCGCTCCCACCAACGTCGCCGCCGCCATCTGCGCGATAGCGGCCACCAGGCTCGGCGCACGAGTCGCCGCAACGACGATCGCCACCGGAAGCGCCTGGGGATCGCGCGCGCCGATCCTTTCCAGCAACGCCGCTGTCGTCCCTGGGTCAGGGTCGCGATCGCGGTCGCCCAGCAGGGCCTCCAGAGCCACCGCCTCGGTCAGCAGGGCACCGACCATGCGGGCCAGCGGCGGGTAAATGCCAACGCTCAGGCCGGTGGTTTCCCACTCAACCGGGGTTGGGGCGGCGAAGATGATCTCGCCCGCGCGTGGCCAAAGCACACCGCCGACACGCAAGGCGACGTCGCGGTCATGCACGGTATGGCCTTTGACCATGACCTCGATCGCCCGCGCCTCGTCCCCCAGTCCCGCCCGGACCGTGGCGGCGAGGGACCGCAACACGGTCCGCGGCAAGGCCGCCGCCCCAGGACGCCAACGGGTGGCGGGGACGATGATCGGATCGAAGATCGCGAACAGCAGCCGGTCGAGCGTCAACGGGCGGGCCGGCCGCAAACGGGCCAGACGGGGACGGAGCGCGGCAATCATGTCGTCGGCGGGGCCACGGTTCGCCATGGAGTCGATCATGCGAACGACCTGCAGGACCCGCTCGTCCGCCGCTTCCATCAGCGTGCGAGAGATCGCCCGGATCGCTGGGTCCGATGGGCGCGTTGACTGACGTGTCATCCGATCGCTCGCCCTCCCTGCCTAGGCTTTATTTGGCGGAACGCCGCGGATGCGGAGCCGATGAAATGATGCGTCATCAAGCATCTCTACGCCGACATCGCGCGCAGTTTCTCATTGCGGGCAACCAGGCCGAACGACGCCCCGGTTTGGCGCGCGAAGGAGCGTTGCTCCGTCGCGCGTTGGGACGGTTCCAACGCATCCTGCGACAATGAGTCCCCCAGCCAATCCATCGCTTCTTTCGGCAGCAGCGGCACGAGCTGCGCCACCTCCCGCGCGATGGCCTGTGAGTCTTGCGCGTCGGACGCGAGCTCCGCCAGCAGACAGATCTGTTCCCAGCCGTCCAGCAGCCAGTCAGGGCGAGTGATCGCGATTTGGATGCCGCCCGGATTTGTGCGCCAGTCACCGAGCAGCCCGACCACGTCGGATAGGTGCCCGTGGGCCTTGGCGATAAGGCTGTCGGCACTCCGGATGAAGGTCGCGACGGAGCCGATCAGCGACCCGGCCAGCCCGCCGCCGGATCCATCCAGGGTTGGACCGGCGTCCCTGATCAGCCGGTCCCGGAATTCTCTCATGCGCGCCAGCAGCCGGATCAGCCGGGGCGACCGCCCCCATGGGTCCAACCCGCCGCGCGCAAACAGTCCCGCCAGGGCCTCCAGATCGGCGACGATCGTGGCCGGATCCGTGCGGACGCGTGGGGCGATCTGCCGGATGGCGTGTTTGGCGCGCAACTCCAATTCCGCCGTGCGTGGCATCGCTTCCTCGATCACCATACCGGTGGGTTCGACCTGTTCGACGAGCGTCATCAGCAGCAGGAAATTGGCCAGGAGGACCCGTTTGGTATCGGCCTGCGCCGCCATCTCCGCCGCGCGCCGAGCGTCCCGGCCCGCCAGACCCTCGGCCGCGATATCCCGGGCCACCTGGCGCACGCTTGCCGGAGTCATCATCGGCAGACGCCCGACCCGCTGGTGCAGCAACGTGTCATGCACCGTCGGGCGGCAGAACTGACGCACGCCGCCCCAGTCCAGAATGTAAACGCCGCGGCCGCCCGATGGGTTGGGGATGATGAATTCGGTGCCGGTCCGCTGCGCCGGACGCATGCGGGCCCCCAGCAGCGCCGGCGTCGTCACCGGCACGGCGACCCCCCGTTCGGCGAAGCTGGTCGGATGATAGCTCTGGGTCAGAGGCAGATTGATTGCGGACACATACGTAGGATGGCGAGGTCTGGTAAAGATTCCGTTAGCGACCGGCGCTCGCCGTTTGGTTTTGGGGCTGTTCGGATTGGCGGCTACTCAGACGACGCGACCGAGCCAGTGATCCTGGCGACAACGGCCACTGTCATTGCGAGCGCAGCGAAACAATCCAGGGCAACCAACCGGACCGATCGTGCCAGGCCCCTGGATTGCTTCGCCGCGCTCGCAATGACGGTGGCCGCCCATGGGTTCAGTGGTGGAGGCTGCTCAGGACCGGGGGCCGGGTCAAGCCGCGGGAAAGTCATCCATCGCCGGGCGTCCGGTCAGGTGGCGCCAATGATGCCATAACAGCCGAGCGGCCATGGCTCTCGCCGGGCGCCATTGTTCGGCCAGGGCGCGCAATTCCACCGGGTTGGGCCGTTTTTCCAGACCTTTCAGAGCGGCGGCGGCACCGGCCAGGGCGATGTCGCCCGCCGGAAACACGTCCAGGCGACCTTCTGCGAACAGCAGATAGACCTCGGCGGTCCAGGGGCCGAGCCCTTTGACGGAGGCGATGGCTGCTATGGCGGCGGTGTCGTCGAGGCTGGCCAGGCGGGCGGTATCCAGGGTCCCATTGAGGAAGGCGGTGGCCAGGGAGCGCACATGCGACACTTTAGGCCGGGACAGACCGGCCGAGCGCAGGTCGTCGTCGGGCAGTGCGAGCAGTCCGGCGGGGTCCAGGGCTCCAGGGAGGGTCCGCAAGCGCCCCCAAATGGCCGCCGCCGCCTGGTTGGAGATCATCTGCGCGACGATGGCCTGCAACAGGCCGGGAAACCCGGGGGGCCGGGCGCGCCACGGCAGCGGACCGGCGCGGGTCAGGATACCGCCCAGGTCCGGGTCCTGACGGATCAGGGCGTCCATGGCGATGCGGGCGGCTTCGGGAGGATGCGGGAAGGTCACCGGGCCGTTCTACGCCCCGAACGGGCGCCGGTCATTGTCAATCGGGGGGCAAATGGGGGGTCAATCGGGGGGCAAATGGGGGCGTCGCGTCACTCCGGGCGCATGGGGGGCAACAGGTCATCCGGGTCCAGACCCAATTCGTGGGTCCCCATGCTCCAGAGGCAAAAATCCGCCGTCGGGGGCTGGATGGGCGCGAGCGCCCCATCGCGGAACAGTTGCTCCATGCGAGTGCCCTTGAAAATACCGTGCGCGCCGCCGAGGGTCAGGCCGATGCGGGTGATCCGGCCGACCGCCTCCCCCACCATATATTTGGCGCGATACAGGGCGGCGGTTGTCTCCGGCGTCGCCCCCTGCGTCGCGCTGAGCCAGGCGGAACGATAGGTGATCAGGCGCGCGGCTTCCAGATCGACGCTCATTGCCGCGACGTGGCGGCGGACATCGGGATGATAGGCCAGCGACTGAGCGTAGCCCGGGGGCTGGCGGTCCTTCATCACCCGGATCGTTTCCCGATAGGCGGCCACGGCAACACCCAGATAGACGGCGGTGTAGGAGCCCCAGAACCAGTTGAAGTAGGACAGGCGGAAGTTGCGCAAATCCTCGGTCCGGAAAACGGCCGCGCTGTCCGGAACGCGGCAATCGTCCAGGATCAGGGAGTCGCTGCGGGTGGCCCGCATCCCCAGCACGTCCCAGTTGGCGTTCACCGACCGGCCCGGCGCGTCGGGTGGCACCAGCAGCAGCATCCCGGCCCGCGGGCTGGTGGATTCGTCCGGATAGGCCAGCACCAGCACGTAGTCCGTGGCTTGCAACATCGATGCGAACATCTTGCGCCCGGTGATGCTGTAGCCACCCGGGACTTTGCGCGCCCGAACGCTCAAGGGGCGTTCCCCGATGATCGAGGTATGGGTCGGTTCGGAGAAGTTGCCACCGATCATCTTGCCCTGGCGGACGACCAGATCCGCGACATAGGCCTTGGCCGCATCGGTGACTTCGGGGCTTTCCAGCAGGGGATTGACCACGGAGGCGTGCATGTTGAACGCCAGCGCGGTGGACGGGCAGCCCTGCCCCAGAGCCTCATAGGCGATCGTGTGGGTCAGCAGGTCGTGACCGGTGCCGCCCCATTGCTTGGGGACGGTCAGATGGAGGAAGCCTTCAGCGCGCAACCGGTCGTAGTTCTCGAGCGGGTGGGACGCTTCGCGGTCATGCTGGGCGGAACGGGTGGCGAAGTCCGCGGCCAGTTCCAGGCAGCGTTGTTGCAACCGAAACTGTTCCTGGGTGATCTGGAAGTCCACGCCCTGCCCCTTTTTCAACAGCCGCCCATGATCGCCCGAGGCAAGCCCGGGTGAAAGGAGGGATTGTGGCGAGCCAACGGGATTTAGGGAAGCCGAACGTCGGTCCTGGCGTTCGTAATACCAACTGACGGAACCAATGACCGACCGGCCGCGCCCCCGTCATGGCGGCCGCCATCCACGCCTTCCATTATCGCGGCCAGGGAAAGCGGTGGATGTCGGCCGCCATGATGGAGATGCCTCTGTCGGACAGTCGATCGTTCCGTCGGCTGATATAGCACATCGAATCAAGCCGCGATCGGCCCATCCGACGTCCCCTCCGAGAAGATACCCTCACCGCTCGGCGTTGCGGAACCACGTTTCGCCGCGGGTATCAGGGGATCAGCACCGGGAAACGCGCATCCAGGTCCGCGTCCCCGAGGCCGCGGTTCGAACCAACTGGCCAACTTCCATCAGTCCGTGCCCCAGGCCGGAAAAGGATCGGGCAGTTTTTCCCAGGCCTTCACCCCGGACCGCATCTCCGCCGGGGTCAGCAGGCAGGCATCCAACCGGCGGCGCAAGGCCGCCTGGTCCATCCCGACCCCGATCAGCACGATTTCCTGACGGCGATCGCCGAACGGTTCCTGCCAATTGGCTTTAATCGCCTTCTGAGCATCCGCGTCCTGCGGCCACATCTTGGGATGGGCGGCGGCCCACCACAGGCCCGCCGCCTCATGCTTGCCCAGACTTCCGGCGAGTTGCCAACTTCCCGCCCAGGGCATCCGGCTGGCCAGCCAGAAGAATCCCTTGGTCCGGATCACGCCGGGCAAGTCGGATTCAATCACCTTCTTGAACCGCGCGGGATGCAGCGGCCGACGCGCCCGCCAGACGAAGGAGGTGATGCCGAACGCCTCGCTTTCCGGCACATGCTCCCCGGACAACGCCTGTGCCCATCCCGAAGCCTGCTGGGCCTGGGCGAAGTCGAACCGGCCGGTGTCCAGCACATGCTTCAACGGCACCTTGCCGTTCACGGAAGCAATGATCTCGGCCTTGGTATTGAACGTGGCAAGAATGCCGGACAGTTGTCCCAGCGCCTCCGGCGGCACCAGATCGGCCTTGTTGATGACGATAACGTCGGCGAACTCGACCTGCTCCACCAGCAGTTCGACCAGCATCCTGGTATCGCCCTCGCCGGCGACATGGCCGCGACGGGCCAGGGAGTCGGTGCTGGAATAATCCCGCAGGAACGCGGCGGCATCGACCACGGTGACCATCGTATCGAGTCGCGCCAGATCGGCCAGGCAGAACCCGTCCTCGGTCCGGAAGTCGAACGTAGCCGCCACGGGCATGGGTTCGCTGATACCGGTGCTTTCGATCACCAGGGCATCGAACCGGCCTTCGTTTGCCAGTTTCGCGACTTCCTGCATCAGGTCCTCACGCAACGTGCAGCAGATGCAGCCGTTGGTCATCTCGACCAGTTTTTCCTCGGTTCGGGACAGGTCGCTGCCCTGCGCGATCAGGCTGGCATCGATGTTCACCTCGCTCATGTCATTGACGATGACCGCGACCCGCCGTCCTTCCCGGTTCGCGAGAATGTTGTTCAAGAGGGAGGTTTTCCCGGCGCCGAGAAAGCCGGAAAGCACGGTGACAGGCAGCCTGGTATCGGCCAGCCCGGCGTCGAGGCGTCCATCCGTGGTCATTCGTCCAGGTTCCATTCCGGTTGATCGATGCAGAGCAAAAGGCGAGCGCGCTGGCCCGGGCCGGCGGCCGGGGAGCGATGGATGCAGGCCTGGCCAGCCGCGCCGGGATGGCGCTCGCCTTTCATGATCGCCACCGCGCCCGTGGCGATCTGCCCCATCGCGTGGTGGGGTGCGCCAATGGGCAAGGCGCGCGCCGCCGCCGCGCCACCTTCCAGCGGCAGGAACTCCGTGCCCGGACCGCGATAGGTGCATAACAGGCGCAGACCGATCGCGTCGGCGTGCCAGCGGGAGCAGCCGTCATGGGTCAACGCTTCCAGCCTGACCCGAACGGCGCCGCGATGCCCGTCCAGCATCGTGAAGGCCAGTGCGAGATCGGCGATGTCGAGCAGCAGATCCGCGGGCGCCGGCGCGGGCAGCGCTTCCGCCAGCCGATCGGACACGGCCGCGGGCGGTGCGTTGGCGATGGCGGTGAACGGGGCGGCATCCATCAGCGGTCGGAGTTTCCGCCCTGACAGGCTGTCGGGCAGATACCGATGCCAGATCGCCAGATGCACCTCCGGCCGATGCACCGAGAGTAGGATGCGCGGATCGCTCGATGCCACGGTGACGCAGCTGTCGGGCAGACCGTCCGGGCCGATCCGGGGGAAAGATTCGACGACCAACCCGCTCATGGCGCGCGCATTTCCGCTCTGTCGCGGCATGGTGTGGCCGGTCTGGTGGGATGGCGTGCGGCGAGTACAGCGATCATGCCAAAATGTTATGTTATACTATAACATATTGTCAACCCGGCCTATGACCCACCGATAGCCCTTCGCACGCCTTTTCTGGCTACAAGTT
This sequence comes from Asaia bogorensis, assembly GCA_945861095.1. Lineage (GTDB taxonomy): Bacteria > Pseudomonadota > Alphaproteobacteria > Acetobacterales > Acetobacteraceae > Rhodopila. Next base: position 15,052 of record CAMATI010000125.1, read on the forward strand.
GTCGGGACATACCCGGTCCCACCACGCCGGGCAGCGACCCGGAGCAAGGACATGGGAAAAGGAGCTATCGGAATGGCCTGGCGGTCGGCCCGCTCATGGCATGGGAACGTCGGTCGCTTTGACGTTGAAGGCGGCGCAGGGCCTTTCGTTGCGGAGAATGGTTTTTCCCGACGCCGTTCGGACATGGCAGCGGGATCAATCCGATCGCGGCCAATCCGTCCACGAGGCCACGACAAAATACGCCAGGCCGTTGATTATGTGTGCTGCGGCGCCGTTACGCCGGCCTCTCTGACAGAGGATCGCGGGCTCCACCCGCGATCCCCGCCCACGATGTCAGGCGGCCGCCCGCGCGCTTCCGGCGGCGGCGGCCTTGATCATGTCGGCGCCTTTTTCCGCGATCATGATGACCGCGGCGTTGGTATTGCCCGAAACCACCGTCGGCATGATGGAGGCATCGACCACCCGCAACCCCTCGATCCCATGGACCCGCAACTGGTCGTCCACCACCGCCATCGGGTCCTGCCCCATCTTGCAGGTGCCCGTGACGTGATACGTGGTCTGGCCATTCTCCCGCGCGAAATTCAGCCATTCGTCGTCGGATTGCACGGATTCCGCCGGGTTCATCCGATAGGCGCGATACTTGTCCAGCACCCGGTTGTTGATGATGGCGGCACCGATCTTCATGCCATCGACCAGGACTCGCCGGTCGATCTCATCGGCCAGGTAATTGGGCCGGATCACCGGGTTCGCCATCGGGTCCTTGGACCGCACATGGATAGAGCCTTTCGACTCCGGCCGGCACTGATACACGGTCAGGGTCATGCCGGGTTGCTTATCCAGCACGCGGTCCTTGGCCGAGGCGTAGCTGGCATGGGCGAAGTGGTACTGCACGTCGGGTTCTTCCAGCTCCGGCCGTGTCTTGACGAAGCCATAGACGATGCCAGCGGTATAGGTCAGGATGCCCTTGCGCTGGGTGTAGTATTTGATGACTTCCTTGACCAGCGACAGGCCCCTGGTCTGCTCATTCAGCGTGACCGGCAGCTTCACCCGCCAGTTCATCCGGGGCGCGTAGTGATCGCGGTAGTTCTCGCCCACGCCGCGCAGTTCGTGGTGCACGGGGATGCCCATGGATTGCAGCAGTTCCGGCTGGCCGATGCCGGACAGTTCCAGCAGATGCGGGGATTTCACCGCGCCGGCCGCCAGGATCACCTCGCGGTT
>CAMATI010000126.1 GCA_945861095.1 Asaia bogorensis
GTCAAGGGGTTATAGAATAATTATGGCACTACATTGAAGATTCCAGGGGCGGTCGACTGTATATCAGGGGTTTTCCGTAGTCGTTACGGTATATGGTGGAAAAAACGCTAAAGATGGGCCAGGATCAGGCGGCGCGGGGAAAGGCGAGCGGGGCGCTGAACAGGCCGCGCAACCCGGAACCGAGTTCGATCTGGGCGCGGATGCCCAACACGTTCTCCGCATGGCTGGGATCACCGATCGACGCCCGGATATCGCCAGGACGGGAAGGGCCCGGCACCAGGTTTGCGGTCACACCGATCGCGGTTCCCATGATGCGGGCGAGGTCCCTGACGGTGGTGCCCCGACCGGTGCAGGCATTCAGGATGCGCGCCTGGGGATGGCTGCGGATCGTCTCCATCCCCGTGCAGAGGAAGCGCACGATGTCCTGCACCGCGATGAAATCCCGGCTTTGGGCACCATCGCCGTGAATGGTGATCGGAAGCCCCGCCATCAACCGGCTGGCGAACACCGAGATGACACCGCTGTATTGCGACCGAGGCTCCTGGCGTGGCCCGTAAACGTTAAAAAACCGAAATCCCATGCTGGGTTGGCCATGCGTGATGAATGCCGCCCGCGCCTGCAATTCCCCGCCCAGCTTGTCCGCGCCATAGCTGGATCGCGGGGCGGTGGGGGCTTGCTCCCGGATCGGGAGGCGAAGCTGCTCCCCGTAGACCGCCGCGGACGACGCGTAGACAACAGGCACTCGGCCATGGAACCGCGCGGCGTCCAGCACCGCGACCGTGCCGCCGAGGTCGGTCCGATGGCTCGTCACCCAATCCTCGGTGCAGCGCGTGACCGAGGCCACCGCCGCGAGATGAAAGCACCCCGCGGCGCCGTTCATGGCATGCCGCATGGTCGCCGTATCCGCCACATCGCCCGCGATCAGTTCGGCGCGCGGATCCAGGTTGTCGCGGCTGCCGGTGGAAAGGTCGTCCACCACGCGCACGCCGTGGCCGCGTCCCAACAGCGTGTCCACGAGATGAGAGCCGATAAATCCGGCGCCGCCGGTTACAACGTATCGTGCCATTGCGATGATCCTTGCTTTGTCTGGGGCAGACAACGCAATGAGCGTGCCAAGAACGCGCAAGAGTGGAGCATGAGGTGATGACGCGCATGACACCGGGGTCTCCGCGTGGCGTCCGTGGATGGTTCGCGCAGATGCCATTGGTCCATGGGATACTGATCGGCATCACGATTCTGCTGCTATGGGCCGGCCTCGGCTTCAATCTGTGGCGGGAGCACGCGCTGGGCCTGCAAACGGCCCAGGACGACAGCCGCAACCTGGTGCGCGCCTTCGCCGAGAATATAACGCGCACCGTCGAATCCGTGGACCAGACCCTGCTGCTGGTGCGGGAAGCCGTCGCGCGGGACGGCGCCAGCCTGGACCTGGGTACCTGGGCCACGCGGCGCGCCTTCCTGAACGATCTTGCGGTTCAGATCGCCTTGATCGGGCCTGACGGGATCATGCTGCGATCGAACCTGGGGACGGCTTCCGCGCGGATCGATCTGTCGGACCGAGAGCATTTCAGGGTGCATGTCGGCACCGCCGAGGACCGGCTGTTCATCAGCAGCCCGGTGCTGGGCCGCGTGTCCGGCAAATGGACGATCCAGTTCACCCGCAAGATCATCGCGCCTGATGGCTCCTTCGCGGGGGTCGTCGTGATGTCGCTGGATCCGTACTACCTGTCCCGGTTCTACGAATCCCTCGACATCGGCAATGGCGAGGTGTTCCTGGCAAATCCGGTTACCAACATCCTTCTGGCGCGGGCCCCGACCCGGGCTGAAACGATCGGCAAGCCCCTGCCAGCCGACCTGGTGGAGCGGTTGCGGCGGACCGCCACGATCGGCGGCTTTCAAACGATCAGCCCCATCGATGGTGTCGAGCGCATCGCGAGCGTCGCGCGTGTGCAGGGTTATCCGCTTGTGGTCGGGATCGGTCTGTCGGTCGAGGATGCGATCGCCGTCTATCGAAACAACCTTCCGTATTTCCTCACAGCGGGTCTTGTCGCCACCAGCGCGATCCTGGCAGTCGGAATGCTTCTCATTTTGCAACGCAATCGGCTGTTGCGATCCCGCCAGGCTTTGACCGCGACCCTGGAGAACATGTCGCAGGGCATCCTCATGATCGATTCCCATGGCCGGGTGCCGGTGATCAACCAGCGGGCCTTCGATCTGCTGGGATTGCCGCCCGAGCTTGTCGGCGAAAACACGCCTTTTCGGGACATCCTGGACTGGCAGTTAGGCACCCGCGAATTCGGCCCGTCCGGCAACTGGGACGACAAGCTGGCAACCGTGTTGCGATCCGGCGGCATCCTGCCGGAAAACACCGTGTATGAGCGCGCGCGCCCGAACGGAACGGTCCTGGAGGTAAGAACCCAAAGTCTGTCGGACGGCGGCGCGGTTCGCACCTTCACCGATATCACAGACCGCAAGCGAACCGAAGCCGACCTCGCCATGGCCCGCGACGCGGCCGAAGCGGCATCCCGCGCGCGGTCCGAGTTTGTCGCCGTCATGAGCCATGAGATCCGCACGCCGCTGAATGGCATCATCGGCGTGTCGGGCCTGCTGCTCGAAATGAAGCCCGATGCGACCGAGCGCCAGTATCTGGAGATCATGCGGGACTCCGGCAACCACTTGCTGCAGATCGTGAACGACATCCTGGACTTCTCGAAGCTGGATGCGGGCCGCATGGAGTTGGAGGAGGTCGCCTTCGAACTGCCGGCCATGATCACGGGCGCCAATGAGCTGTTGGCGACCTCGGCCCGGGACAAGGGGCTCGATCTCGGCGCGCGCATCGATCCGTCCGTTCCCCGCATGGCCCGCGGCGACCCCGGCCGGCTGCGGCAGATACTGTTGAACCTGATTGGCAACGGCATAAAATTTACCGAAGCCGGTGGCATTACGGTGCATGTCTCCCGCCGTTCGGCCGAACCGGGGCTGGTGCATCTGGATTTCCGTGTGACCGACACGGGCATTGGCATCTTGCCCGACAAGATTCCGTTCCTGTTTCAGCGCTTCTCGCAGGTCGACAATTCCGTATCGCGCCAGTTCGGCGGCACCGGCCTGGGTCTGGCGATCTGCCGAGCGCTGGTGGAGCAGATGGGGGGACGGATTGAGGTCGAGAGTGGGGCTGGTGCTGGCAGCACGTTCCGGTTCGATGTCGTGCTTCACGAAGCGCCCGCTGCCAGCGATCCCGTTGAGGCGCGTGATCCTGAGCCAGCCGTCGCGCTGCCAAGGTTGCGCATCCTTGTCGCGGAGGACAACAATACGAACCGAATTGTCGTCATCAGTATCCTGAAGCGCCTGGGCCAACACGTCGACGGGGTCGCGAACGGGTTGGAGGCAGTCCAGGCCGTCAAGACCATCCCGTACGACCTGGTCCTGATGGATGTGATGATGCCCGAAATGGATGGCCTGACAGCCACCCGTGAAATCCGGGCGCTCGGTCTCGCCGCGGCCGCGATCCCCGTGATCGGCCTGACCGCCAATGTGCAATCGAAGGACAAGGATGCCTGCCTGGCAGCCGGCATGGTGGGTTTCCTGACCAAGCCGATTACCAGTGAACGCCTGGCTCAGGCGATCAAGGATGTCGTGGGGACGGCGTAACGGGTATGCGCCGCCGGTGGTCGCAACGCTGCGCGACCGTGCCGACCCGCCCCCGACCCGTCCCCCGACCCGCCCCCGGGGCCCCGCCGATGCACTCTATCCACAGTTTTCGAGGCCAGTTTGCCGGCATGTCACCCAGCGAGGCTCCAACCGCCGTGGCCAAAGTCCATGGCGGGATCGGTGGCACCGTCAGGTCGGGCGCCGGCGGAGCGGACGGGCCATCGGCCCGCGACCCGGTGGCGTCATACCCCGCCGTTACGCGCCGTGCTTGGTCAAGCGCATCCTGCGAGGGCGACACCGCGCCGGCGCCGGTAGGCATGCGGTCGATCCGTGTCTCGCCATCGTGGTAAGCGAGGATCGCCAGCGAGACGTCGCGGTATTTGCGCAGCAGATGGGCAAACAGCGTGGCGCCGGCGGTCACGTTCCGCGTTGGGTCGGTGACGTCGGTCGAACCCAGGAACGGATGGAGCCGCGCGATACCAGCGAACGTGTCCGGTTTGACCTGCATCGGGCCGACAGCGCCGGCGCTGCTGGTCGTCGAGGTGCCGATCGCAGGATCGAATTGGCCCCCGCTGGCTTGCAGCCGGGCGAGCAGGAGCAAGACCCTTGTCCATCGCGTGATCAGACGGCTACCGTCGCGCGACCGGCACCGCCGAACCATCCACAACCGCTCGATCCCAACTCGCTGGGGGGACCCTTATGCTGACAGACCGCTACGGTCTTACCGTGTCGACCGCCGCCGCCGCCGCGCGGGATGCCTATGTCGAAGGGGTCGACCTTCTTCTGACCGTCTACCCAGGCGCCACAATGGCCTTCGATCGCGCCATCGCCGCCGACCCAGGCTTTGCGTTGGCCCATATCGGCAAGGCACGTGCCCATCAACTCGCAGGCGACCTGCCGGCCATGCGTGGGTCCCTTGCCGCCGCCGAAAATCTCGGCGAGGGCGCAGCGGCCCGCGATCTTAGCCACATCGCGGTGTTTCGACACTTGTTCGCCGGTCAGCCCGCCGCCGCGCTGGCCGCGATCCGCTCCCATATGGACACCTGGCCGCGCGACGCGCTGGTGTTGAGCCTTGCCGCCAACCAGGGCGGGTTGATCGGCATGTCCGGCCTGTCCGGCCGGGAGCAGGGACTCGTCGACTTCCTGGGCACGCTCGCCCCACAATATGGCGAGGACTGGTGGTTCAACTGCCATTACGGCATGGCGCTGTCCGAGATCGGGCAGCACGACGCCGCCCGTCCCCGGATCGAACGCTCTTTGGCCCAGGTCCGGCGCAACGCCTATGGCGCTCATGCGTTCGCCCATCTGTGCTACGAAACCGGAGAGCGGGACAGCGGCATCGCCTTCATGCGCGACTGGCTGCCGCTATATGATCGCGACGGCGGATTGTTCGGTCATTTGACCTGGCATCTCGGTCTGTTCGAACTGCACGCGGGGCATCTGGACGCGGGATTCGGACTGTACAACGACGCCTTTTCGGCGGATGATCATCGTGGCGCAGTGCATCAGAAGCTCGCCGATTCCGTGGCCTTCCTGTGGCGATCGGAACTGGCGGGGCATCCGCGCGATCACGCCCGCTGGGCGAAAATCCAGGCGTTCGCGCGGGCGAAATTTCCCCGCCCGGGCATGTCCCTCGCTGATTGGCACATCGCGCTGGCGCATACCGCCGCTGGTGACGAGGCGGCGTTCGAAGCATGGGTCCAGGCAATCGAGGACCTGGCGGCCGCTGGTCGTTATCCGTCCGGGTCCATCATCCCCACCGCGGCGCGCGCTTTCGCGGCATTCCAGCGGGGTGATCATGGCGCGACCATCGACCTGATTGTGCCCATCCTGCCCGAGCGGGAGCGTATGGGTGGCAGCCGAGCGCAGGTGGACCTGATGGAGGCCACTTTGCTGCGGGCCTACGCCTGCTCCGGGCGCCTCGATGACGCTCGGCGTTTGCTCGCGGATCGGCGTCCGGGTCCGGCGGCTCTGCCTGTCGCGGGGATGGAGCAGATGCACTGACCTGACGGGCTGTCATGGTATCAGGGTCGGGCAGGGCAGGGGCCGTGGGACACCGTGGCTTCGTGCGAGCGATCGCCGACCGAAGGCGCTGGTGACTGCGTGATGCATGAGCAGATAGTCCACTGTCTGTCTGACCCCGACCCGGGTGTCCCGGCGCGGTCCTGCTTGGAGCCGGTCTGGGATCCCGGCCGGCGATACCGCAAGCGCATGGCAGCCCTGCCCATCGAAGCGAGACGTGTTGCTTCACGTGGGTTATTCGTCCTACATGGAAACACCTTCAGAGACCGTCGATGCCCTTAGTGGGGCAATGCGGAGAAATCTGTTTCTCCTGACCTGCTGCCAAGCGATCGGTCAGGCGGGGAACATCATCATGCTCAGCGCCACGGCGTTGTCGGTGATCACGTTCTACCCGCGCGGCGATCTCGCGACCTTGCCCACGACGTTGCAGCATATCGGCGTTATGCTGGCGGTTTTCCCGGCAGCCGCGTTGATGATGCGGATGGGCCGTGGCTTTGGGTTCCGCATCGGCTCGTTGTTCGGCATGGCAGGCGCCGCGTCCTGTGGTCTGGGGCTTTATATCGGCGAGTTTGCATTGATGTGCCTCGGCGGCCTGTTGCTGGGCTATGCCGTGGCCAGCTTGCAGATGTACCGTTTTGCCGCGGTGGAACTGGTTCCGTTGCCGTACCGTGCCCGCGCCATTTCATGGGTCACCGCCGGCGGGGTGGTCGCCGGCGTGTTGGGCTCGTCTATCACGCGGCTGACCTACGATGTGCTGATGCCGTTGTATCTCGGCACCTACGTCGCGATGATCGTGATCCATCTTGTTGTTTTCGTGTTGCTGTCGTTCATCCGATTCCCGCCGATGCCGAAAGCCACGCAGGCGGAAGGGCCGAAGCGGTCCCTATGGGAAATCGCCAGGCAGCCGCGGTTCGCGGCCGCCGTCCTGTCCAGCATGGCGGCCTGGGCAACCATGCTGTTTCTCATGAGCGCCTCTCCATTGGCGGTGGTTGGCTGCGGCCTGCCGCCGACCGAGGCGCCGGTGGTGATCTTCCTGCACGTCATGGGCATGTTCGTGCCGTCCTTCTTCACCGGCAATCTGATTACCCGGTTCGGCACGGTTCAGGTAATGGCCGCCGGCGCGGCGATCCTGTTCGCCGGCATCCTGGTTGCGCTCGCTGGGATCGACGCATGGAACTTCCGGATTTCCTTGGCGTTGAACGGCATCGGCTGGAACTTTCTGTTCGTCGGGGCAACTATGCTGGTCACCACCTGCTACCGGCCGTCCGAGCGGGGCAGGGCGCAGGCGCTGAATGACTTCTTGATCTTCAGCACGACCGCGATCGCGAGCTTCCTGGCGGGATTCCTGCAGGATCGGATGGGCTGGGTGGTGCTGAACCTGGCGGGTCTCGTGCTGGTCATGGTGGCATTCCTGGCCGTGGTCTGGCTTTGGCTGCAACGCAGGCCCGCTCTGGCGGCCGGATCTGGGGTCGCCTGATCTGGGGTCGCCTGTTCCGGGGCTGTGTGATTTGGGGCTGTGTGGTTGGGGGCGGGCAGGGGGGTAATCGCCTGGCGGCGGTCGATCCTGAAGGTTGCAGTGGGATCAGGGGCGACGATCAGGCTCCCCGTGTCTCACAATCGACGTAACCATTGACCGACGCGCCGCGCCCCCGCGTCATACCCGGACTTGACCCAGCAACCCGCGCTTCAATCGCAGGGGGCGGGTAGGGGGATCAAGCCCGGCCATGACGGCGTGGGGACACGTAACGGTCGATGGGTTAGATCGGCCGCAATCAGGGGGCGATCATCCGATACACACGCGCGGCCGTGCCGCTGTAGAGCGCCGTTTTCTCGGCCGCCGACGCCTTGGCGGTGATGCGCTTGAACGCGTTCCACAACTCCGTATAGCCGCCCGACTGCTTGTCCGGGGGAAAGTTGCTCTCGAACATGCAGCGATCGACGCCGAACGCTTCGATGCAATGCTCGATATAGGGACGCCAGGCCGCGGCCAGATCTTCGGACGACGGCGGCAGATCGCGCTCATGGAAGTCGAAGCCGACCGACACCATCCCCAGGCCGCCCAGCTTCATGGTGACGTTCGGACATTTCGCGAGTTCGGTGATGTTGGCCTTCCAACCCGCGAAAACCTCCGGCCGGTGGCCCGAATAGGGGCCAACTCCCAGGATTCCGCCAACGTGGTTGAGAATGATGGACGTATCCGGGAATGACCGCGCAAGGTCGATCGCGTCCGGCAATTGCGGGTGATACTGCCACGACTCGAAGCTGAGACCGAGCGGGGCGAGCTGGGCAAAGCCCTCCCGGAATTTCGGGTCCATCACCTGATGCAACGGCACGGCGCGGGAGGCGAATTTGCTGACCGCCTCATGCTCATCCCAGGCGACGCCGTGGCGCATGCCGCGTAACCGGCCGCCGGCCGCGACGATCTCGGCTTCCATCAATTCGCGGACATTCGCCGCACCTGCGGTCAGATCGCCGCCGCCGATGATGACCTCTGCCACCCGGCACGGTCCATAACCGCCCGAAGCGCTCATGGCGGCCAGACCGGCGACGAACTCGACCTCCCCCACCGCCGCCATATGCCGCGGTCCCTCCTTCCGATACATCGCTCGGCATTCCAGGAACACGGTCGAGACGATGTTGTGGCCGCCGCCGATGTCGGACAGCAATCCGGGCAGGAGATAGCTGCCGCGATGCGGTGAATCCCAGAAATGGTGGTGCGGGTCGATGATCGGCAGGCCCGGCTCCAACGCCGCTTCGGTGCGCTGGGCCAACCACGCGGCGAGGGCGGCATCGTCGCGGACTGTCGTGCCGCGATATTCGCCTTTTGAGTCTGAAACCTGGGTCATGTCGGTATCCTCCATCGATATGGGCCGCCGCTGTCGTCCGGCTTTGCGTCATTCTAATCCGCCCCCACAGTATTGGGGACTCTCGGAATGCAGTTCTTTTGAAAATATCATCCCACCCCTCTGACATTGAATGGATGACATTCTCATTTTTCGTGGTGCGCGGCGCTTCCGGTGATAATCACCGTGCAGAGGCACCAGGCGGTTTCCGGAACACTCTGGAGGGTGAACAGAGCAGCGGAAAGTGGGCGCCAAGGTCCGTTGCGCTTGTTGATCGTCGGGTCCGTCGCACGCGACTCAATTTTTCGCCTCGACATCCGGAAGCAAATTTCCAGTGACGCCCTGATCGCACTAAGTAGAAAAATCGGGGTAATTGGGACGAATCTCCACCTTCTTCCGTTGCATGCGTGAAAGTGAGTAGTTTCCGACGCTATGTGCCGTGGCTCTCGCCCGCTACTGGACGCGCAGCAAGTTTGACGTCGCTGGGACGGAATGGTCGATGCCCGCGGCAGCCAGGCTTGGTGTTGAAAGGGTATTCCGATGATTGGAAAATGTGCGAACCGTTTGGGGCTGGCTTGCGCCATTGTCGCCATCGCGTTCCGGAACCCGCGTCCATGGCACCTCTCGGGTTCGGCATGATGGGGCGGCTGGCATTCCGCCGCCGGACGGTGGCGCGCGGCGCCGAACAGCGTTTTTCTACAACCGGCCGTAACAATCACCCAAGTGTCGCCGCACCGTCATTGCCGGACTAGATCGGGCGACCCGTCCGGCGCCGTTGGGGCGTCGGGTGCCGGTCAAGCCCGGCAATGACGGGGGGGAGAGTGGCGCATCGGTCATCGATGCGGCCGGGTGGCAGGATTTCCGAAAGCGACCGCGTGGCATGATAAACGCATGGCGATGCGCGAAACCGTTGCTATACGAAACTGGTCCATGGAATTGCGCGTTGCTTCTCCTATGCTATCCCGGCCGCGTTGGTCGTTGCCGGCGCCACCGTGTCGATGTCGACCGCACCCGGGGTGTTGGCCGGCATTACGACTGACGACAGGTCGGGCCGATCCGGTCAATTCCGAGGGAAGGATTCTTTCGCATGGTGATCAATGAAATTGTCCCCCGAATCATCGCGCGGGACTGGGCCGAACCGCTGACCAGCGCGGTGCGACGTGGCCGCGATGTGGTCTGCAGCCTGACCTTGCTTGCTCTCAGCCTGCCGCTCCTGCTGACGATGGGTTGCCTGATCAAGCTGGATTCTCCCGGCCCGGTGCTCTATCGCCAGCAGCGCGTCGGAATGAATGGACGGCCCTTCAATCTGTTGAAATTCCGAAGCATGCGGATCGACGCAGAGGCGGGTGGACCGCAATGGGCAGCCGAACGCGATACACGGGTCACGCGGATCGGCGCATTCATCCGCGCCTTTCGGATCGATGAAATCCCGCAACTGCTGAATGTGCTGCGAGGAGAAATGAGTCTGGTCGGGCCGCGCCCCGAACGGCCCTTTTTCGTCGAACAACTCGTCCAGGTCATTCCCCATTACGATGATCGAACCGTCATATTGCCAGGTATCACCGGGTGGGCGCAGATCAACTATCCATACGGAGCTTCGGTCGAGGATGCGCGGGCCAAGTTGATCTACGATCTTCACTATGTCCACAATCAGTCCCTGCGGCTCGATTTGCAAATCCTGCTTACCACGGTCTGGGTTGTACTGTTCCGCTCGGGCGCCCGGTAATCAGCCCGTGCCCACCCGGCGCCTTGCGTCCTGTTTCGAAAACCGATCGGCCATAGCTTGCGCGGTCTGACGGGTTACTCGTAGCGGCGTACGGTCACTTTCACTATCGACTTTGCTCCGTCCGAAGACCGGACCAAATCCGGCTCGCATTCGGGTGGGGCATCCCCGCTCCTTGACGATTTGTCAGGCCAGTCAAAACCACCGTGCATGGGTATCCCGGCGGTTCCAGCGGACAGCGCAACCCCGCCCCCCGGAACCGCTCGGCCGTTGCGGTCAGCGCCCGGGATACCACCCCGCCTGGGCGGCGAAACGCTCGAAAAACTCCGGCTCATAGGCATGGTCCGGATCGGCTCGGACCATCTCGTCGATCAACCTGGCATCCGGTCCGACCAGGATACGCAGCCGGTCGGCCTTGACCCCGTCCAGGATGATGGTCGCTGCCTCGGCCGAGCTGGTCGGGGCGTCCGTTACGAAACGGCGCGCCCGTTCGGCCAGCATGCTCTTTAGATCGGCATCCGACAGTGCCGAGGTATCCTGACCCATCGATGCCAGGCGAGCCCGGGCCTGCGCCATCTGCCTGGGGTCCATGTCGTCGGAGTCGTTGCTGGTCTGCACCTTCAGGGAGTTCAGCCGGATGCCCGTACCGATATGCCCGGGCATGACGACCGAGACCTTGATGTGTGGCGCGTTCATCCGGAAATCGGCGATCAGGGCCTCAGTGAAGCCTTTCACGGCGAATTTCGCGGCGGAATAGGCCGTGTGGGGCGATTCGGGACCGACCGAGGCGAAGAAGCCGTTCATGCTGCTGGTATTGACGATATGCGCCTCGTCCGCGGCACGCAGCAGCGGCAGGAAGGCACGGGTGTTGAGGTAGACGCCGCCCCAGCAGATGTTGAAGGTGCGCTCCCACTCTTCTCGCTCGTTCACGATCATGCTGCCGCCGCCGCTGATGCCGGCGTTGTTGAACAGCAGATGGACCCGGTCGGTGCCATGCTGGGCCGCCGCATCGTCGCGAAAGCGCAGCACGTCGGCTTCGTTGGACACGTCCGCGACATGCGACGTAATGCGCAGACCCTGCGGCAGTCCCGCGGCCTGGCAGAGGCTCTGGGTTTCCGCCATGCCGCGCGCGGACACGTCGCACATGGCGACGTTGCAGCCCTCGGCCACGAGTTGGCGCACCAGTTCGCGCCCCATGCCCGATCCGCCCCCGGTAACAACGGCGATCTTGCCAGAGAAGTCTTTCATCGGTTTCGCTCCCATACGGTTGTTGCACCGGCGATCAGGCTCGGTGGAACGATCGGACCCCCATAGCGCATTCGGGGCCGATCCGCACGGTGGCCCCTCGATGCGCGATCATGCTGCCCCAGCGGGATGAAAGCCTGTCCGCCCCTGTTCGGCTATGCGTTCCAACAATCGCGCCGCGATCTCCCCACCGGCATCTTCCTGGCAGAAATGGCCGGCGTCCTCGATCGCATCGAATGTCGCCCCCGGAATCATGCCCGCCCATCGCTTTCCCCAGTCCGGTGTGAAGATCGGATCGGACGCGCCGAAGATCACATGCACCGGTTTCGACCAATGCTTCAGAGCCGCGAATGCGCGTGACTGACCCGTGGCGGCACCGGCCTCGGGTTCGGCGAACGGGATGCACCAGGGGAACCGGCGAGCACCGGCCTTGGCTTTAACGTTGCCGGCGTAAGGGGCCTCGTAGGCGCTGATCAAAGCGTCCGGGTCGGCGACAGGGCGCACGCATGCTCGGCGCACGATCGTCCCGCACGGCAGATCGCCGCGCATCCAAGCAAGCCAATGGCGGTTGGTGGCGGCATCCCGCCATGCCCGGATCCCCGCCGAGTATTCATAGCCGTCATGGTGCAGCCAGGTATTCAGAATGGCCAGTCGAGAGACCCGATCCGGCGTTGCAACCGCATTGATCAGGCCGATCGGGCCGCCCCAATCCTGCACGACCATGGTGATGTCGCGCAGATCCAGGCGTTGGATCAATTCGCCCAGACGATCGATGTGGCGGTCGATGACATACCACTTGTCATCGGTCACCTTGTCGCTGCGGCCGAACCCGATGTGATCCGGGGCCACACAGCGGTAACCCGCCGCGAGCAGAGGCGGGATCATTTTGCGATACAAATAGCTCCATGTCGGTTCGCCATGCAGCAGCAGCGCAACGGGGGCATTTTTCGGACCTTCATCGACGTAGTGTGTGCGCAGCCCGTCCCATTCCAGATAGTTGGGCGCGTAGGGAAAATCCGTCAGACCGGCAAACGCGTGGTCGGGGGTGCGGTAGACGCTTTCCATTGCAACAACCTTTGCTTGTGACATTTCGACGCGGGGATAGGCGGGGCAACGCCATTCAAATGCGGTTCCGGGCAAACGCGGTCCCGGGCGAACGCGGTCCCGGTGACCTCGCGGGTTGACCTTGGACGGGCGTCGCCATCGCGTCCAGGGGCCGGGACGTGGCCCTGTTAGCGCAACGCCAGAATGTCCCCTTCGCCCCTCGGGAAGTGCTGATGCCACAGGCTTTGCCGCCCAGGAGGGCACCTACACCCCCTCCACCTTGCCAGGAGGGGTTTGAAGATCCCACGCGCACCCCTTCCCATAGCCCTTTCTGGCGGCTCGGCCGTGGGTGCCGAGGGGACATTCTGGCGTTGCGCTAACATCGCAGCCGCGCCAGCCTGGATCCCGCCACGGAGGCGTGACACCCAGCCAGCGCGGCGGCGGACTTCGCAATGGGCGTTGGTTTACACCGAATCAGGTCACTGAAGTTTCTTCGCCCACTCGATATACTTGATCGCCATGGCGTGCTGAACGTCGAGGTATTTCGTGTAGTCATCCCCCGTCATGATGCGCACCTCCAGCCCGACATCCTCCATCTTGCGGATATGATCCGGGTTCTCCATGGCCTTCCGAAACGCTTCGGCCAGATAGGAAACGATCGCGGGTGGCGTGCCCTTCGGCGCGGCGATCCCACGCGTTGAACTGGAAATCACGGTCGGGTAGCCCAGTTCCGCCGTTGTCGGAACGTCCGGCATCAGCTTGGTTCGGGCCTTGTCGGCCACCGCCAGCACGCGTACCTCACCCGACATGGCCCGCTTGCGAACGCTGCCCACGTTGTCGAACGCCACATCTACATGCCCGCCCAGGATCGCGGTGAACTGCTGCGCGGCTCCGTCGAAATGCACGATCCGGAAACGGATATTGGCCGTCTCCTCCAGCATCATGATCGCGAGATGATCATCGCTCAGGGGCCCGGTGGTGCATGCCGTCAGCTTGCTAGGGGCCTTCCGCGCCGCCTCCACCAGATCGGTCAGACTCTTGAACGGGCTGTCGGCGCGAACCCAGATCACACCCGCATCGAACACCTGGTTGATGATCAGGGCGAAGCTCTCGATCGTGAACGAAGCCTTGCGCTCGGGATCCAGGCTGATCGTGCTGATCCCGGGCATGGTGACGAAGCCGATCGTGTAGCCATCCGGGCGGGCACGGGTCAGTTCCGTCAGCCCCAGTTGCGACCCCGCTCCCGGTTTGTTGACAATGACAACGGGCTGGCCGATGTCCTTCTCAACGATGGACGCCACGATGCGCGCACCGATATCCGTCGGTCCTCCCGGTGGCGTGGGAACGATCAACTGGATCGTACGGCGTGGAAAATCCTGCGCGTGGGCGGCACCTGTCAGGCCCACTGCCCCAGCCGCCAAGCCGGTGCCGATTAAACCTCGACGACAAATCATTGGTGTTCCCCTTTTACTTGTTATTTGTCTTTCATCATTTTTTCTGCCCACCAAAACGGGAGGCCCGCGCCATCCCGCGCCACGCGCCTACCCGCGGACAGCCGCCACCGTCACGCTATGACCCACCGCAACTCTCGGCAAGGGCCGCGCTCAGGGGCCGGGACCTGGCGTAGCGGCTTCGGTCGCACGGTCCTGTCATCATGTGCCCGGACAGGCCCCATTTGGATGCCGGGCAAGGACTGCCGGCGTGTCCGTGGCCCCCTTTGCTCACCGAGCACGCGAACCGGCCATCCCCTCACCAACGGCCTAACAGATGTAGCGGGCAAGCGCGAACGCGGTCTGGCTGCTCAGTTGACCCGTTTTTCCCGCCCTTCCCAGAACGGTTTGCGCAGTTCGGTTTTCAGGATCTTGCCCGCGCCGGACAGGGGCAGGGGATCCGTATGGAAGTCGATGGTGCGGGGGCATTTGTAACCCGCGATGCGTTCATGGCAGTGGGCGATGATCGCTGCCGCTGTCGCCTCCATGCCGGGCTTCAGGCGGATGATGGCATGCACGCGTTCGCCCCATTTGTCGTCGGGCACGCCGATCACGGCGCACTCGGCGACGGCGGGGTGGCTGTAGATCGCTTCCTCGGTCTCGGCGGAGTAGATGTTCTCGCCGCCGCTGATGATCATATCCTTCACGCGATCGACGACGTAGACGAAGCCTTCGTCGTCCATGTAGCCGCCGTCACCGGTGTGCAGCCAGCCGTTGCGCAGCGTATGGGCCGTCATCTCCGGCTGCTTCCAGTAGCCGAGCATGACCATGGATCCGCGGGCGCAGATTTCACCGACGGTGCCGCGGGGGACCTCGTTGTCGTCCGCGTCGTGGATTTGCACTTCCATATCCAGCACCCCATGGCCCGCGGACTTCGACCGGCCGGCCATCGGCCCCTCGAACACGCAATAGCGGGGATCGAGCGCGGTGATCAGCGGCGATGCCTCGGACTGGCCATACACATGCACCAGTTTCGTGCCGGGCATGATCTCCGCCGCCCGCTTCGCCACCGCGTCCGGCATGGGGGACGCGCCGAACAGCAGGCGTTCCAGGCTGGACAGATCGTATTGCTCTACGTCCGGATGGTGGACGAGCATGTTGATCATGGTCGGCACCAGAAGCAGGTGGGTGATCCGCTGTTCAGAGATCAACTTCAGGGCCGCGAGGGGATCGAAGCGGGGCGCGAAGAAATGCATGCCGCCGCGCCCGGTGACCACGAAGGTCATGGCGTTGTCCGCCAGATGGAACATCGGCGGCAGGTGCGCATAGCGCGTCAGTTCGTCGATCACCGTGTAGTGCTGGATGTTCACGGCGTTGGCGACGATGTTGTCATGCGACAGCATGACGCCCTTGGACCGCCCCGTCGTGCCCCCCGTGTAGAAAATCCCAGCGAGGTCCTTGCCGGACCCGATCGAGTCCCGCCCCGGCTCCGCCCCTTCCAGCATCGCCTCATAGTCCATCAGATCGCTCGGCGTTGCGCCGTCGCCGATATAGATCACGCGGCGCAGGTCCGGGGTTTCCGGCAGGATCTTAGGCAGGATGGGAATGAACGCGTCATCGACGAACAGGGCCGCGCATCCCGCATCCGTTAGCCAGAACACGATTTCCGGTGGCGCCAGACGGGTGTTGATGGGGACGAAGACGAAGCCTCCATGCGACAGGCCGAACAGGCATTCCAGGTAGCGGTCGCTGTTCAACGCCAGAATGCCGATCCGGTCGCCGGGCTTGAAACCTTGTTCATGCAACGCTCCGGCGAGGCGGCGCATGCGCACGTCGAACTCCCGCCAGGTGCGCGTCCGGTCGCCATTGATGGTGGCGGGCTGATTGGCCCTGATCTGCACCGCTCGGCGGACAAATTGTGTGATTTGCGACATGCTTTACCCCTCCCTTTCCGGGAAGCAGACCACAGGCCCGACCGGTGTGGCAACGTCTCGGTCTAGAGCATGATCACGATGAGCGGAACGTAACAGCGTGTGAATCATGCGATCAAACAAGAAGCTAGCAGCCTGTCGGACTTACGCCCACCGGAGGCTCATGTTAGAATCGTAACGTCGATTCGCTCCCTCCCCGGATGCCGCCAATGAGCAACTTCCGCCCCACCGATCGCCTAACCGGCTTCCTGATGCCGCCGTCTATCGATGAATGG
>CAMATI010000127.1 GCA_945861095.1 Asaia bogorensis
GAAGGTGAGCGTGGCGGCGCGTGGCGTCAAGGGGTTATAGAATAATTATGGCACTACATTGAAGATTCCAGGGGCGGTCGACTGTATATCAGGGGTTTTCCGTAGTCGTTACGGTATATGGTGGAAAAAACGCTAAAGATGGGGTAAGATCATCCTGCCTTACGCTGTTTCCGACACATTTTCCTGTTTTGCGACGATGGACCTCGACGCATTGTTACGGTCGATGAAAGAGTGATTCTGCCAGCGGGCGCGGCAGCGCTCCAGGGGGGGCGCGCGCCCAGGGAGACCGGGCGCCCAGGGAGACCGGGCGCAAGGGGACCGTCCCGAGGGGGGACGCTACCGCGCGGCCAAGGTTTGAAACACATCCCCCGCCGGGGGCAGGCCCAGAATATGCCGGCGGTGCCACAAGGCGTAAAACAGCAGCTTCCAGCAGGCGAACCCGTGCCGCCAGCGGCGGATATCGCCGAACAGCGCAATCACCCGATCCGGATGCGCGATCTCGGCAACCCCGGGCTGCGCGGCAACCAGCGGCCCCAACCTCGACCCCTGTCCCTTGATCCAGGCGCCAACCGGGACGGTGAAGCCCTGCTTCGGCGCAAAGGGGCGCGCGACCGGCAGGTTCTTGTCCAGCCACTTGCGCAGGATCCACTTGCCCATTCCGTCGCGTAGCTTCAATCCATCGGGCAGCCGGAATGCCGCCTCGGCGATGCCGCGATCCAGGAATGGCGTCCGCCCTTCCACCGCATGGGCCATCAGGCAGCGATCCAGCTTCAGCAACAGATCGTGCGGCAGCCAGTCCGCCATATCCGTGCACTGCGCGGCGGCGAGACGGCCGCGACCGCCTTCCGCCGCCCGCGCCTCGGCCGCGGCGATCCCGTCACGCCAACTGGACGGGCGGGTTCGCAGCACGTCGACCTTATCGAAGCTGCCGCGCGCCCACATCGCCCTCCCGCCCAGCCACCAGGGCCGCATGGCACTGCGATAACGGCTGTAGCCGGCGAAAATCTCGTCCCCGCCCTCGCCACTCAGCACTACCTTCACGTCCTGGCGGGCACGCCTGGCCAGGAACCAGGTTGGGATGATGGCGTAATCGGCGGCGGGGTCGTCCATGGCGGCGACGATCTCCGGCAAGTGTTGCCAGACCATCGCCTCATTCACCTCGATCGATTCATGGCGCGCGCCGACGGCCTTGGCGACGACCGCGGCATGTTCGCGTTCATCCGCCGCACCGGGCGCGTCGAACCCGGCGGTGAACGCCAGCACCGGCTCGCTGTTCAGCCGCGCCATCAAGGTGATCAGGGTGGCGCTGTCGATACCGCCGGACAGAAACATGCCATAGGGCACGTCGCTGCGCTGGTGCAGATCGACGCTTTCCATCAGCGCGCGATCCAGGCGCGTCAACGCGGTGTCCTCGTCAATCGTCTCCGGTCCGCCTTCCGGGATGAACGATATCCGTTGGCGATCCAGGATATGGCCGTCGGCGCAGGTCAGCGTCTCTCCCGGCAGCAGCCGCTGGATGCCCTGAAAGATGGTGTCCGCACCGGTCGTGAATTGAAGCTGCAACAGTTCCTCGCGCGCCGAGGGGCGAACGACGCGCGAAACCAGGCCGGCTTCCAGCAGGGCCTGGGGTTCGGACGCGAAAGCAAGCCCACCATCGACCTGCGCGATATAGAGCGGCTTGATCCCGAACGGGTCGCGCGTGAGCGTGACACTGCGTTTCACCCGTTCGTGGATCGCGATGGCATACATGCCGCGCAGTTTTTCCGCGTAGTCGGCGCCGTATCGTAGCCACATATGCAAAGGCGGTTCGCAATCGCTGTTGCTGGCGAAATTGACACCCGGCATGGCGTCCCGCAGTTCTAGGTAGTTGTAGACTTCACCGTTTGCCACCAAGGCTGCAGGGCCGGCGAAGAACGGCTGATCGCCGGTGACGAGGTCGATGATCGACAACCGGTTGTGCAGCAGCGCCACCCGCCCGACCACGGACCGCCCGTTGCCGTCCGGCCCGCGATGGCGCAACGCCTCGATCAGGCGGGTCAAGGTCACGGGATCGGGAGGCGGCGCGCCCGACGACAGGATCAGGCCGGCAATGCCGCACATCAGGCTTTCTCCACCGTGGCGAGGAACTCGCGCCAGCGCGCCACCGCCGACGCCTGCGCAAAGTCGGCTTCGTAGCGAATCCGGCCGGCCTGCGCCAATGAGATAGCACAATCCTGATCGTTCAAGGTTCGATCGAGCGCTCGAGCCAGCGCCGTCGCATCGTCAACCGGCACCAACAGCCCATCGACGGCGTCGCGGATCAGTTCGACGGGACCCGCCGACGCCGCCGCGACCACCGGGCGGCCGGACGACCACCCCTCGATCACGACGTTGCCCAGGGGCTCATGGCGGGACGGGCAGACAAGGACGTCGGACGCGGCGAGCAGCGCTGCCGTGTCCTGTCTCCAGCCCAGGAGATGCACCCGATCGGCGACATGTTCGCGGTGCGCCAGTTCCAACAACGCGGCGCGCTCCGGCCCATCCCCGGCGATAACAGCATGGGCTCCCGGCAGGTGCGGCAGCGCGCGGACCAGCACGTCGAAGGCCTTGTTGCTGTGCAGTCGGCCCAGGGCGAGCACGATCGGTGCGCCTACGGGTACGTCTAGCACCGCCGGGTCCGCCCCTGTCATGTCAGGCACGAAATTGGACAGATAATGCGCTCGTTCCGCGGGCCAGCCCTGGCTGACGATCCAATCGACGATGCCTCGCGTGTTGCCGATCAGGTGATCGCAGAGTCGATAATACGACAGGTCGTAAAACCCACCCAACCGGCCCGCCAGCACCCAGTCCCCCACCGGCGTGAAACGGGCTGCACGGTTCATCCATGCCACCGCCACCCGGGGCGCGAACCGGCGCAATTCCGCGGTCAGGCGCGGCCTTGTCAGAACGTCCAGGGGACCGCCGAAACCGAATTCCCGCGGAGCCAGTCCACCCGCCCGCAACCTCTGTGCTCGCCCCGGGTCGCGGCGGATCACGGGCAGCACTTCGTCCCCGCCCAGGCCCATGGCGATCGTCAGCCGCTCATAGAATAATTCGGCCCCGCCGGTGGTGGCACCTGCCATGATATGCGCGATTTTCATGAATCGATTCGGCTACCCATTCCTTGCGCCACATACCACGTCGCGCGCTTTGCCGTTTGCTTCTGATTGTGCCGTTCAGTTCGGCGGTCATGCCTTGCACAGGATCGTGCAGCCCCTACCTTCCGACTATGGCAAAATTGGCGGCATTGCCCGGAAGGGGCGTAATTTCCGTGGATGGGCAGGACCGGGTGGCCTTCCTCCAGGGGCTTGTGTCCAACGACGTCGCGCTGGCAGAACGCGGGCAGGCCGTATGGGCCGCGCTGCTGACGCCACAAGGCAAATGGTTGGCCGATTTTTTTGTTTTTTCGGACGACGAACGCCTGTTACTGGATTGCGAGCGGGATCAGGTGCCCATGCTGATCCAACGGCTGACACGCTTTCGTCTGCGGTCGAAAGTGACGCTGCGCGCCGCCGACGAACTGCACGTGCATGTCGCATGGGACGGACAACCATCGGCAACGACGATCATGTCACCCGACCCGAGGCTGCCAACCGCCGGCTGGCGTCTGATCTCGGACGGGCCACTGCCGACGACGGCGTTCGAAACCGACTGGGATCGCCACCGTATCGCGTTGGGCCTGCCCGAGGGATCCCGCGACATGGAGGCCGACAAATCGATCCTTCTGGAAGCCGGGTTCGACGAGCTGGGCGGCATTTCCTGGACCAAGGGGTGCTATATGGGTCAGGAACTGACCGCGCGCACCAAGTACCGCGGATTGGTCAAGCGGCGTCTGGTTCCGGTATCGGTGCATGGCCCCCTGCCCGTCCCCGGCACGCCGATCCTGCGCAACGGCCAGGACGTTGGCACGATGCGGTCCGGGCGGGACCAGTCCGGGTTGGCCCTGGTGCGGATGGATGCCGTGGACGATCTGTTGGTCTGCGGCGACTCGACACTGACGGCGGCGATCCCGGCCTGGATGCGATTGACGCCCAACACGGGCTGACAGAGGCGATGGATCTGGATTATGCCCAATCTCCGGGCCAACGGCGCCAAGAACCGGCGCGGCGTAGCCGACAGGCGTGAGGGACAGCCAACCTCTACGGCGACCGAATCCGGGGCCACCATGGATCCCAGAGCACACGGTGATCCCGAAGTTATCATTCCCCGGGGTATCCAATCCCCGGGGTATCCAATCCCCGGGGTATCTAATCCCCGGGGCTACCAATCCCCGGGGCTACCAAACAGTGTCACAGACTCTGTCCTTGAATTTTTCCGGCAACGGATGATCATCCCGTCCTAACGTCGGTATCCGGCAACGCGGCCACAGCAAAAGGGGCTCCGTGGACCGTCTGACCAGCATGACCGTGTTCGCGCGCGTGGTCGCGACACGCAGTTTCTCCGCCGCCGCCCGCGACCTGGGAATTTCCCAAGCCACGGCGAGCAAACATGTCCAGATGCTGGAATCCTGGATCGGCACCCGTCTGTTGCATCGGACCACGCGTCGCGTCGGCCCGACCGCGGCAGGTGAAAATTTTTATGCCCAATGCATCCGCATCCTGGAGGACATGGAAGCCGCTCGGCAGGCCGGCAAACCCGACGCCAGGCTGCGCGGTGCGCTGCGAGTAAGCGCGCCCGTCGCGTTCGGCAGCACCCGCTTGGGCGCTCTCGTGGTGGCCTTTATGCAACAGCACACGGACCTGTCGCTGACTGTCGTCCTCAGCGATCGCCCCGTCGACGTGATCGAGGAAGGTTTCGACTTGGCCATCCGCATCGGCCATCAGGGCGACGATCCGCCGCTTCAACCCGGGCATGTCGTGGAGTCGCTCGCCACGATGGAGTTCATGGTCTGCGCCGCGCCGTCCTATCTTGCGACCCACGGGACGCCGCTGGTCCCCGCCGATCTGGCGCGACACACCTGCCTGACCGATACACGTCACCCCGGCGATATCTGGCGGTTTGCCAGCGCCCGCGGCGGCATGGAGGTATCGGTAACCGGCCATCTGAAAACCGACAATGGCCTGCTGCGGCGCAGCGCTGCCCGCGCCGGCGCGGGTATTCTGCTCGCCCCCGCCTTTCTCGTCGAGGAAGACATCGAGATCGGGCGCCTGATACGGATCCTGCCGGACTACCATCAGGCTCCGGCAACCCTGGACATCGTCTGCCCGGCCCATCGCGCGGTGGCGCCGAAGGTTCGGGCCCTGATCGCGTTCCTGGGCGCACAATTCGGCACGCAGGAAAGCGCGCCCTGATCGGCCGAACGGATAGGTCAAACCACCGGAATCGGCGTGCCCATGGGACACCCGCGCATCCCGCACGATCCTTGCCAAACCGCGCCCGCGGTGGCCACGATCATAAATCGATCAGAAGCGACGGAGCCAATTCTCTCCGGTTCGGATGATTTGACGGGAACAAGGCCAGGCCGACCCGGCGCTGTTCAGGCGGTGACCTGATCGTGCCGAGGGGATGACCAGGGTTGGACCGGCAAATGGGGTGTGTGATGGCACGACGATTATCGCTTGGTTTGCTCGGCCTGCCTGCCGTCCTGTTGGCGGCGAACGACGCAAGGGCAGAAACGGTCATTCGCTATGCCCCCGCTGGCGATCTGCGCGTGCTGGACCCGATCTGGACCAGCGCCGCCATCACCGTCACGCATGCGCAGCTCGTCTACGATGTGCTGGTCACGATGGATTCGACCTTGAAGCCACGCCTGCAAATGGCAGAAAGCGTGGAAACCAGCCCGGACGGGATGCACTGGACGTTCGTGCTGCGCCCCGGCCTCGCCTTCCATGACGGGACGCCGGTCAAGGCGCGCGATGTTGTCCTGTCCATTCTGCGCTGGGCCAAGCGCGTTTCCACCGGCCAGGTCATGATGACCCGGGTCGCCAGCATCGATGCCTTGGACGATCGCACTCTGCGCATCTCGCTCCGCCGACCGTTCAACCTGGTGATGGAAGTGTTGGCGACCCCCGTTCTCGCCCCGTTCGTGATGCGCGAACAGGAAGCGACGACCGATGCGTTTCACCAGGTCAAGACAGTGATCGGCTCGGGCCCGTTCGTATGGGATCCATCCAGCCATCAGCCGGGCCACCGCGCCGTCTATCGCCGCAACGCCGCCTATGTGCCGCGCGCCGAACCGTCCGACGGCTATGCCGGCGGCAAGGTCGTCAAAGTCGACACGATCGAGTGGCGCTATCTGCCTGATCCATCCACCGTGACGCAGGCGCTGCAGAAGGGCGAGGTCGACATTATCGACGCCCCGCCGTCCGACCTGCTGCCTCTGCTGCGGGCCAACAAGGCGGTGACCGTCGGTGTGCTGAACACCGCCGGGGTGATCGGCACAATCCGGCCAAAT
The DNA here is from genome assembly GCA_945861095.1 of Asaia bogorensis. GTDB lineage: Bacteria > Pseudomonadota > Alphaproteobacteria > Acetobacterales > Acetobacteraceae > Rhodopila. The sequence goes on from CAMATI010000127.1 coordinate 6,413, forward strand.
TCTCTTATCCCCCCCTTTAACGACCCACGCGCTCGCCAGGCCCTGCAGTTGTTGATGGACCAGCCGATGTACAACGCCGCCATCGCCGGCGACGCCAGCCATGCGCGGGAGTGCCATGCCGTGTTCGTGTGCGACACTCCCTATGCAACGGACGTTGGGGCCGGGCCCTGGCGCCACGCAAATTTGGAAAAGGCCAAGGCCCTGCTGGCCGAATCCGGTTACCGCGGAGAGCCAATCGTGCTGCTGGACCCCGCCGACCAGGCCGATATCCACACGCTGGCACTGGTGACCGCCGATCAGTTGCGCCGGATTGGCGCCAATGTCGCGGTGCAGACGATGGACTGGTCCACCGTGCTCACCCGCCGCAACGTGCGCGAATCGCCGGGCAGTAACCCCAACGGATGGCACCTGGCCTTCACTTTCTGGGGCGGGCTGTCACTGTCCAGCCCGATCAGCAACGCTCCACTGATCTCCCGTTGCGATGGCAAGAACCTGTATGGCTGGCCCTGCGACCCGACGCTCGACCGGTTGATGACCGAAGACTTCCTGGACGCCACGTCTCCGGCCGCGAAAATGATCGCGGTCGAGGCGATCCAGGCACGCTTCTACGAAGTGTTCCCCTACATCGCGACCGGTATGATCCACCGCCCGATCGCCCATCGAGCCAACCTGAAAGGGCTGCCGAGGACCCAATATCCGGTGTTCTGGAACGTCAGTCGGGACTAGAGCATGATCACGATAAGCGGAACGTAACAGCGTGTGAATCATCCGATCAGACAAGGAGCTAGAGCGGTTTGCGGTTTCAAGTCAGCGTGAAACCGCTCTAGCGCCGGTCGGATCGCAAAATCGGAACCTTGGTGCCAGGAATCGGCCGACAGGGAGCCGTCGAGCAGTCGCCCCGGAAACGCAGAAAGAGGAACCATGCCACATCATGTCGTGATCATCGGTGCCGGGATCGTCGGCGCGGCCTCCGCCATCGAGTTGTTGCGTGGCGGCCACCAGGTCACCATCGTCGAACCGGGCGAACCCGGCGGTGAGCAGGCGGCCAGCTACGGCAACGGCACCTTGCTGAACCCAAGCTCGGTCATACCGATGTCGTCCCCGGGTCTGTGGAAGAAGGTCCCTGGCTATCTCGCCGATCCCTTGGGACCGCTGACCATCCGTTGGCGTTATCTGCCCAGGTTGCTGCCGTGGCTGCGTCGCTTCGTCAGTGCCGGGTCGACCGAGGCAAAGGTCGCTGCCACCGCCCACGCTCTGGCACCGCTGTTGGCGGACGCACCCGCATATCACCGCAAACTGGCCGAGGAAGCCGGTGTCGGCCACCTGATCGTACGCCAGGGCGTGATGTTCGCGTTCCCCGATCGCGCGGCGTTTGCGGCGGAATCCCTGTCCTGGCGACTGCGGCGCGAAACGGGCACAACGTGGCTGGAACTGGATGAGGACGAACTGCGCCAGCGCGAACCGACCTTGGACCGGCGCTACAAATTTGCCGTGTTGGTCGAAGAAAACGGCCAATGCCGCGATCCCGGCACCTATGTCGCGGCACTGGTCAGCCACGCGGTCTCCCTCGGTGCCGAACTGCGTCGCTCTCGCGCCACCGGATTCAGGATCGACGCGCGCCGGTTGCGCGCGGTCGAAACCGAGGATGGGGAGATCGTCTGCGACAAAGCCGTGATCGCGGCAGGCGCCCGATCCGGCGCTTTGGCGGCCGCGGCCGGTGATGCGGTGCCACTGGAAACCGAGCGTGGCTATCATGCCGTGATCCGCGACCCGGGTATCGACCCGCGCTATCCGATGATGCCAAGCGATGGGAAAATGGCGTTTGCGATGACGCAAGGGGGGTTGAGGATCGCCGGGCAGGTGGAATTGGCTGGGCTGGAGGCGGCTCCAAATTGGAAACGCGCCGAGGTTCTGCTGGCGTTCGCGCGCCAGGTCTATCCCGGTTTGCCGGCGTCCATTCAGCCAGATCAGGTTAAGGTGTGGATGGGACACCGTCCGTCGACACCGGACGGGTTGCCGTGCCTGGGTCCGGCGTCCGGTTGCGCGGATGTGGTGCACGCATTCGGGCATGGCCATGTCGGACTGACGGCCGGCGCCAGGACGGGAAGCGTTGTGGCGGAGATTGTGGCGGGCCAGACACCGTCGATCGCGTTGCAACCCTATTCGGCGGCACGTTTTCGGTAGCCGGTGTACTTTGGGGCGGGGGGCCGCGGTATTTCGTGTGACAATCCCCCTCACTCTGCCCTCCGCAACGAAAGGTGGAGGATTTTGTCCATTACCGAGATGCGTGAATTTCGTGGGATCCCGCCCAGGGAGCGGCCGCTACCCGACCGTCCCTTCAAATCCATCACACCGCCAACGACAAATCCGTCGGATCAAACCCCCAGTCGTTCGGCGACCCGGCTCATCAACGCCTCCCGCTGCGAGCGCATTCCTGCCCCCCGGGCACGGGCCATGGCCAACACCGAGGACGGTGCGGTTTCGGGAGACCCTGCATCAAACGGCGGCTCGGGCGCATATTCGATCTGCATCTGGATTGATTGGGCGACCTCGGGGCCGAACATCTCGGCTACCAGGGTCAGCGCGAAGTCGATCCCGGCGGTAACGCCACCACCGGTGAAGATATTTCCATCCCGCACCACACGGCCCTGGGTGGGGATCGCACCCAAGGTCCCCAGGAAATCATGCGATCCCCAATGGGTGGTCGCGCGTTTGCCACGCAGCAACCCGGCGGCGCCGAGCACCAGGGCACCCGTGCAAACCGATGTGATATAGCGGGCGCCGGGGGCCTGGCGTCGCAGGAAATCCAAGACCTCCGGATCTTCCATGACCTCGGCAACGCCGGAGCCACCGGGCACGCAGATCACGTCCAGTTGCGGACAAGCGGCCAAGGTCGTGTCGGGAACAATCGCCATACCGGTGATCGCGCGCACCGGGTCGAGCGATTTCCACAGCAGATGCACCGTTGCCCCGGGCGTGTTCGCGAAGACCTCGAACGGGCCGGTAAGATCGAGCTGGGTCAGGCGTGGAAACAACAGCAGGCCGATATGCATTGGATACTTTCTCCGGTTTCGACGCTGCAATCGGACGCAGCCTGTGCAGGTCGATGGCGACGCATAAGAAGATGATGGCATGGCGTTTGTGCCGCCGCGGCGGGACGCCAGTTGCCCAGGGTCATGCGTTGCACAGCCAGGCGCCGCATCGCAAGATACCAACGGTCGGCGAAGACCGCCCAGGAAAGGGGAGGATAGGCCAATGATGTTTCGTCTGGCGGCGGCCATGGCGTGCTGCGTGGCAGTGACGGGCTTGGCCCAAGCTCAGGACGCCTATCCGATCAAACCGATCAGGCTCGTCATCCCGTTCGCGGTTGGCGGCGGGCTCGATATCACAGCCCGTATCATCGCCCCGAAAATGACCGAGCTCCTCGGCCAGCAGATCCTTATCGACAATCGTCCGGGCGCGGGCGCGGTAATCGGGACTGACCTGGTTTCGAAAGCGTCTCCCGATGGCTACACGCTGCTGCTGGGAGAGGTTTCGTCGTTCGGCGTTAACCCATGGCTTTACAAAAACATACCGTATGATTCGGTCAAGGACTTCGCAGCGATCGGGCAGGCAATCGCCTCTTCGTTCATCCTGACGGTGCATGTCTCGGTGCCGGCAACGGACCTGAAAAGCCTGGTCGCGACCGTCAACTCCAATCCGGGGAAATATACGTACGGATCTCCCGGCATCGGTTCCATGCCGCATCTGTGCACCGAGCGGCTGAAAACCATGGCGGGCGGGTTGGACATCACGCATGTGCCCTATCGCGGTGCCGGTCCGGTCATGAACGATCTGTCCGCTGGCCAAATATCCATGAGCTTCCCAACGCCGTCGACCGCCTTGCCGCAGATCGCCGCCGGCACGATCCGTGCGGTTGGAGCGGGACCATTGACCCGCGATCCTGCCCTGCCCAACGTTCCGACGCTCGACGAACAGGGGCTGAAGGGCTTTGAATGCTACAATTGGTTCGCGGTATTTGCCCCGGCCAGGACACCGGACAGAATCATCAGCCGGTTGCATGAGGTACTGACCGCCGCCCTATCCGACCGGACTGTTGTGGCGCGCCTGCACGATATGGGGCTGCAACCGACACCTGGCGCCACGCCCGCGCAGCTCGCAACCCTGGTCAAGGCCGAGCGCGAGAAATGGGGCCCGGTCGTCAAGGCGCTCGGCACACAGTTGGAGTGACCGCCTGGCGCGATCAGGCCCTCGGATCACTCATGCCAAATGGCGGAACCGTTGGCTCTGCCGGCCGCGCTTTACCGTCATGATGAAGGGAGGCCAGGCCCGCAAAGGCCTGGATACCGGGCATTCGCCGGGCATGGCAGCGCCGCGCTGCCGATAGGTCAATGGTTGCGCCGGTTGGTGTCATGCCAGAGACGGAGTGGGGGGATCGGCTGATCCACGGCGCTCATGACAAATCGATCGGGCGGAAAAAATGCTTTCTGGGTCTTCGGGGCGCTTCAGGCACCGTTCGGTCAATCGTCACGCCCCAGGCTATGCAATCTCGCGCGTTCGCGACCATGAGCAGGCGACAAGCCAGGTAGGCTTACTGACCGAACCTCGCCCGGCGGCGCGTTATCCGGCCTTGGCGACTTTCAGTTTTTCGGAGCATGCTTCGGCGATCAGGTGATCGGGCACGCTCGATCCGGCCATGGTCGCCCAACCGGCGTCACGCACGAACTGCGCGCGGGTCCAGGAAGATGTCTCGGTCCCCAGCTTGGTCAGCTTGGCACCATCCGGATCGCGGCGCGCACTGGCGACACAGTAGGGTACCATGGCACTGACGACGGCGGCCTCGGATTGCACCCGGGCGCGCTGTTCCGCCGCGCCGGCCGTGGTCCACCCGAGTCCCCAGAATCCCGCGATGGTCATCGCAACGGCGCCGCAAATGGCACCAACCGCCCGCGGCCTGATCCAGTCGCCATTCATTTTCACCATGTGTCTTCTCCCAGACGGACAGAGGATGATTCCTCGTCCGACCATCCCGTCACCGCGGACTGGCCACCTGGCCCGGGGCGGGTTTCCATCCCTGTATGCCAATCCACCGACACCCGAACTGGATATCGGTAAACGGGAATGTCGACGGTTAATATTGTATCGCACCTATATGGGTTTCCTGGGTGACTCTTTAACCAATTAGAAAAAATATTTTTCTCATGAAAAATATTCACAAATACCGCATCTGGTATTGCGTATTTTTACTATTGGTATTTCAGTAAATTTTGTTTACCGCCAAACCTTCGTATGTTCAGCGATGGGAGGGCGCGATCAGTCGGCGCGTGGCGTCGTGGCCGGCTGCCCGAACTCGGCAACCAGTTGGGCAATCCTGGCTGGGTCGGATTGCTCCATCACGCGGCGGGCGAAGCGCGCGCATGCGTCGATTTCAACCATGCGGACCGCTTGCTTCACACGCGGAATCGCCGAGGCGCTCATGCTGAACGACCGCAGGCCCAGGCCGAGCATGAGGGGCGTCAGGCGGGGATTGGCGGCCATTTCTCCACAGACGCTGACCGGCATACGCATGCGCAATGCGGCTTCAGTCGCGAATTGGATCAGGCGCAGGACGGCGGGATGGATCGGATCGTAAAGCGCGGCAACGTCGCTGTCGGCGCGGTCAACGGCGAGCGTGTATGCGGTCAGGTCATTGGTGCCGATCGCAAAAAAATCCGCCTCCAATGCCAACGCGTCAGCCGAAAGGGCGGCACCAGGGGTTTCGATCATGATACCCAAAGGCGGCAGCTTGTCGGCTATGCGTTCACCACGCCGGCGCAGCCGTCGGGCGACTCGTTCGAGGATATCGCGCGAGGCGCGCACTTCGGCGACATTTGTCACCATCGGTAGGATCACCCGCACCGGCCCGAACGCTCCAGCGCGGAGGATCGCCGCCATCTGGGTTTCCAGCAATTCCGGCTTGCGCAACAGCAGACGAATGCCACGCACGCCGAGCGCGGGGTTTGCATCGGCGATCTCGGGCACCAATCCGGCATTGGTGAGCGCCTCGATGTCTTTCTCGCCACCCCAATCGAGCACGCGGATGCTGACCGGATCGCCGTTCATGGCCTCTACGATCGTGCGGTAGGATTCAGTCTGGGTGTCTTCATCGGGCACGGTTTCCCGGTTCATGAACAGGAATTCCGTCCGGAGCAGACCTATGCCGACGGCGCCGGATTGCGCGATCAGAGGCAGTTCGAGCGGCAATTCCAAATTGGCTTGCAGTTCAACGGCTTCCCCGTCCTCGGTTTCCGCTGGCAGCCGACGCAGGCGTGCGTAACGCTGGCGCTCTCGCGCAAATGCCGTGACCGCGCGCCGTGCGGCTGCGACTGTCGGAGGAGCGGGGTTGAGGGTGACGACGCCGGTAATGCCGTCGACCACCGCGATGTCACCAGGGCGGATCGCGTGTGCCAATCCGGCCGCGCCCAGAACAGCGGGAACCCCCAAGGCTCTCAGCATGACGGCGGTATGGCCATCGGCCCCACCTTCTTCCGTGGCCACTCCAGCCAGACGTGACGGATCCAGCAGCGCGGCATCGGCTGGGCGCAGCGATTCCGCGACCAGAATCGCGCCATCGGGCAACCCGGCAAAACTGCGGAATGGTGCACGGGTCAGATTACGGACGAGCCTGCGCGCAATCTCTCGGATTTCGTCCGCTCGGCGGCGCAAACCAGCCACATCTTCGGCCGGCAGGCCGGGGACGGCCTGTGCGATGATCGCCGTGGCAATCGCGTCCGCCTCCGACACAACGGCGCTTTCGGCCGACTGCAACGCTTCCTCAATCCGGTGGCGGACGCCGCGCACCAGCCGCGAGGGGCCGAGCATACGGATGTAGGCGTCGATGAGGGGGGCGATCTCGGACTGGCTTTCTTCCGGCAGCACGCCGAGACGCGCGCGGAGTTTAGTAAGCTGCTTACGGGATTGTATGATGGCGGCGTCCAGCCGGGCGCCTTCGGCGGCGATATCGGCGGCCTGGATTTTGTGGCGGGTGATGGTGGCTTCGGGCTCGGTGGTGCCGAAGATGGGACCGATGGCGACGCCGGCAGACACGCCGATGCCGGTGAATCGGCGTTCGGTTCGGAGTTCTGGAGTAGAGGCCGGCCGCGCGAGGCGTCTGTGCTGGGGCGGCGGTGGTTCAGTCCCGCTCATCGAATCCGGCCTCGACCAGGCCCGAGAGTGCGTCCAACGCTTCCTTGGCGTCCCAGCCTTCGGCCAGCAGCTCGATCGAGGCACCGCGCCCCGCGCCGAGCATCATCAAGCCCATGATGGATCGGGCGGAAACGGTCTGTCCGTCGCGTTGCACATCGACGGATGCGCCGAAGCGTTCGGCCAGGGTGACGAACTTGGCGGCGGCGCGGGCGTGAAGGCCGCGCTTGTTGGGGATGACGACGATCCGACGCAGGACGGAGCCGCCAGCCTGATCGGGGCCTGGCGCGTCATCGTCCGATGTCGGCGTGTCGGGTGTCATCACCCCTTCGGTTCGGCGGCCGGGCCATCGGCGCAGCCAGACTTGCCGTTGGTACGGCAGCCATGCAGGACATGAGACGCTGCGGCGATGTATTTGCGTCCGGCTTCCTCGGCGCAATTGACGGCGTCCGCCAATGGCTGACTGGAGCGGACCTTGGCCAGCTTGACCAACATCGGCAGGTTCACCCCCGCGATCACCTCCACACCCTTTCGTTCCATCATGGAGATTGCGAGATTGGACGGCGTTCCACCGAACATATCCGTCAGCAGCACGACCCCGTCGCCGGTGTCGCACCGCCCGATACATGCCTCGATCTCCGCGCGTCGGTTTTCCATATCGTCTTCGGGGCCGATGCAGACCGTATCAACGTTCCGCTGCGAGCCCACCACATGTTCCATGGCGGAGCGTAGTTCATCCGCCAAGCGTCCGTGGGTGACCAGAACCATGCCAATCATGGACGGAACGGTACGTCCCTACCGGCTTCCAAACCTGGGAGCCCGCTGTCTTTATGCCCATAGGCTTTCGGGTTGCTCATGGTGTGATCTCAGGCCTCCTGTGCCTGAACGGATGAGGACCGCGCGGCCTCATGTTGGTCGTCAGCGTCCAGGCGCGGGACAGGGCGTTCCGTCCAATCGGCGAGTATGTGTCCTTCCTGGACGAGTTCCCGATGTGTCACATGCAGCCGCCAGTCAGCTCCAGGACCGCCATGAACGAGGTCGGCGGCAATGCGGGCTGCCAGATGCGATGCCAGTCTTTCGACCAGATAGACCGACCGGTGACGCCCACCGGTACACCCGACCGTGATCGTAGCGTATTTTTTGCCCTCTTGAACGAATCTAGGCAAGACCAGTTCGACGAGGCCAGTCAGGCGAGCGAAGAAGTTTTCGAAATCTGGGTCGCCGGCCACGTATTCGCCGACCGCCCGATCGAGTCCGGTACCAGGGCGCAATATGGGATCATAGTGCGGATTTTGCAAAAACCGTGCATCGAAAACCATATCCGCCTCGGGCGGCAGCCCCTTGGGATAGGCGAACGAGACCAGGGAAACAACCATGCGACTTTGATCGGACGTACCTTCGGTCCCGTAATGCTGCTCGATCAACCGCCGCAGCGCGGCGAGTGGCAGGTTGGAGGTGTCGATGACCAGATCGGCGCCTTCGCGCAGCCGGTTGGTCATCGCCCGTTCGGTCGTGATGCCGTCGATCACCCGCCCTTGCGGCGCCAGAGGATGGCGCCGGCGCGTCTCTGTATAGCGGCGCAACAGGGTCGCTTCGTCGGCCCAGACGAAGATCAACTCTGGCCGCACGGCTGGGTTCACCCGCAGCCGTTCCACGGTCTCCATGACCAGATCGGCGTCAAAGCCCCGGGTCCGCGCGTCGATGCCGATGGCGAGGCGCTTCTCGCCGCGGCGGATCATCTCATCGACCATCCTCAATGGGGGATTGTCGACCGCCTCATAGCCGATGTCTTCCAGCGCACGCAGTACCGACGCTTTACCGCCACCGGACAGGCCGGTCACCAGAACCACACGGAGACGGTCGGATTCCATCATGCGGCAAAGGCTCCGGCGACTTGCTCGACGCGACCAAGGACGCAATCCAGCGCGAGCATGACGCGTTCCGGTGCAGACGCCATACGCCCGTCCAGGTCGATCATGGGTACTCCGAGTTCCGGGTCCTGCCGCGGCATAGGCAAGCGCGGCCCCCCTCCCTCTACCAGGCGGATGACAAGGGCCAGGTGCGCCATGTGGACGTGCGGGAGACGCATGATGCCAAGGCCGCGCACCTCAAGCAGCCCCGCGAGAGGCGGCGGCGCACTGGTATGCCCATCCTGGATATCGACCTGATCGTCTGCCACCAGCAAAAATCCTCGGGTCAAAAGACGCAACACGAGGTCGGATTTTCCCGACCCGGGCGGCCCGGTCACGAGTACCGCTTCGCCGTCCCTGGATACGCAGCTTCCGTGAACGCGCTGCCCGCCTTGCATGGGGAGGCAATCTGACCGCGATCGTCGCGGAAAGAAAGCCTCTTGTGAGGTGCGTCATCAGTTCTCAATGCGGACGAATCGCAATCTCAATTCCCGTCCGGCGATGAGCGATAGGCGAGTGTTCGCTGAGTCCGATCCGCCACAGGTCAAAGACAATCGTCCTGCCCGCCCAGGGAGTGGATTTGCAAACCGGCCGATCTCC
>CAMATI010000128.1 GCA_945861095.1 Asaia bogorensis
CCCGAACCCTCGATCATGCGGATCAGCGGGATGCGATATTCGCCGGCCATGTGTTCGGGCATCTGGTACTTGCCCTTGATCGACGCGTCGGCCGATCCGCCGCGGACGGTGAAGTCGTCCCCGAAGATCACCACCGGTCGGCCGTCGATATTGCCACGGCCGAACACGCCGTTCGCCGGCATGAAATCGACCATCTTGCGCTGCGTTTCGTCGTATTTCGCCTTCCCGGCGATCGAGCCGATTTCCAGGAACGAGCCGGGATCGAGCACCTGGTCGATCCGCTCCCGGACCGTCAGTCGTCCTCCGGCATGCTGGCGCGCAATACGGTCCGCGCCGCCCATCTCCCGGGCGATGCGCTTGCGTTCGGCCAACTCGTCAAGTTCGGGCTGCCAACCGGTTGTGGGGGCCGTCGGGAGGGGGTGATCCATGGTGGCGGCTTCTTCGCGGGACGTTTCGATCGGAATGTTCCCACCCAGGCGGCTGGGGGTCAACCGGGGCGGGGGCCCTGGCGCATTCCCATATCCAGGGTTGGGAGAGGGATTTTCTTGAAGCAGACGCCTTCCCTCACCGTGATGGCCGGGCGTGACCCGGCTACCCGTCCCCTGGGGTGTGGCTAAACATTTGCAAACGTGGATTTTTTCGCCGTTGCGTGGGTGGCCGGGTCAAGCCCGGCCCCTATCGGTGAACGCGATGTCGACGCCGGCAAACCCTACTCCACAAAAACCCTTCTCTGTCCAAGCGTGACCGACCAATTGTGTGAATGCCATCGGGCAAAGTTCCGCCGATCAAACCACCAGATTGGTCTTATCGTCGATCAGGTGCATGTTGTTCATATCCGCCGCCAACGGCAGTCGTTCACCCGGGCGGGCGACGGTTGACGGATCGACGCGCGCGCAAACCGCGACGGTTTCGATAAAGAAATGCACCAGGGTTTCCATTCCCATCGGCTCCACCACGTCCACTGGCGCGTGCATCAGTTGCACGCCCGGCTTCTCGGTCGCATGAGTTTCGGTCAGATGCTCCGGCCGAATGCCCAGGGTCATGGTCTTGCCCGTGTGCGGGCTGTAGCGCGCCACGCGCTCGGGTGGGACGGCCATTTTGGTTCCGTCCGCCAGTTGAACCTTCAGACCACCCTCATCGATCATGCGCACGGGCAGGAAATTCATCGCCGGAGAGCCAATGAACCCTGCCACGAACCGTGTCGCCGGGTGGTGATAGAGTTCCTGCGGAGCGCCGACCTGCTCGATGATGCCGTGGTTCATCACCACGACGCGATCGGCCAGGGTCATCGCCTCCACCTGGTCATGCGTCACGTAGACGGTGGTGGTGGGAACGAGCTGATGCACCTTTTTGATCTCGGTCCGCATCTGCACGCGCAGCTTGGCATCCAGGTTCGACAGCGGCTCATCGAACAGGAACACCTTCGGATTGCGCACGATGGCGCGTCCCATGGCGACACGCTGACGCTGCCCGCCGGACAGCGCCCGGGGCTTGCGATCCAGCAGCGGCGTGATGTCCAGCATGCGAGCCGCGTCATCGACCCGGCGCTTGATCTCATCCTTGGGGAATTTGCGCAGTTTCAGGCCGAACGCCATGTTATCAAACACGCTCATATGCGGGTACAGCGCGTAATTCTGGAAGACCATGGCGATGTCGCGATCGCGAGGTGGCACGTCGTTGACAACGTCGCCGCCGATCCAGATTTCGCCGCCGGTGATTTCCTCCAGCCCCGCGATCATGCGCAGCGTGGTGGATTTGCCGCAGCCGGACGGGCCGACCAGGACGACGAATTCGTGATCGGCGATCTCCAGTTCGATCCCCTTCACCGCCTGCACGCCGCCATCATACTCCTTGACGATATTCCTCAGAGATACCTGGGCCATTTTTGCTTATCCCTTGGTGGCGCCGGCGGTGAGCCCGGCGATGTAGTAATCCATGAGGAAGGTGTAGATCAGGATCGGTGGCAGTGCGCCGATGACGCAGGCCGCCATGATCTTGCCCCAGGCGAACACGTCGCCGCGGATCAGTTCGGATACGATGCCGACCGTCAGCACCAACTGGTCGCCCTTGTACAGGAACGCGAGCGGATAGAGGAACGCCCCCCAGCCGACGGTGAAAGCGAAAATCGTCGCGGCGATGATGCCGGGCAGTGCCACCGGGATGAAGATCAGGAACAGGATCTGCATGTAGCCGGCCCCGTCGATCAGCGCCGCCTCATCCAGTTCTTTCGGGATGGACCCGAAATAGCCGATCATGATCCAGGTGCAGAACGGCACCGCAAGCGTCGGAAACAGTAGCACCAGCACCCAGGTCGTATCGATCAGATTAAGCCAGCCGACGATCTGGAACAAGGGGATGAACAGCAACGACGGCGGTACCAGATAGGTCAGGAACACGCTGGTGGCGATGGTCTGGCTGCCCTTGAAACCCATGCGCGCCAGGCTGAACGCCGCCAGGATCGCGATCGACATGCTGATGATCACGACCAGCGTGGTGACCCATGCGGAATTGAAGAAATAGCGCTGGAAGCTGGAACTCGACGCCAGTTCGACGAAGTTCTGCATGGTCGGATTCTGCACGATCCAGGGATTGCCCTTTTCGGCGGAGATCTCGGCCGAGGTCTTCAGGCTGGTCATGACCATGTAGAACGGTGGCGTCAGGAACATGATCACGAAGACGGTCAGGGCCGTGTAGCTGCCCCACAGCGACCATTTGCGCTGTCGGCTCAGGCTGCCGGATTTGGCGGATGCGCGTGCCCGGGCCGCGTTGTCGGCGGTTGTGGTGCTCACGAGGCGATCTCCTTGTTCCGCTTGTTCACGCCACGCAGGATCAGGAAGGCGAAGGTGGCGAGGATCGGCAGCATGAACAGGCTGACCGCCGCGCCGCGCGGGATGTTGCCGGACTGGATGCCGATGGTGAATGCGTAGGTCGCGAACAGATGTGTCGAGTCCTGCGGTCCGCCGTTGGTCAGGATGCGGACGATGTCGAAGTCCGCGAAAGTGACGATCATGCTGTACAGGATCGTGATGGAGATGATGTTCCGCATCATCGGCAGCGTGACATAGATCAGTTTCTGGAAGGCATTGGCGCCATCAATCGAGGCAGCCTCATACAACTGCTCCGGCACCGACTTCAGGGCCGCCAGATACATGATCATAAAGAACGGCGCGCCAAACCAGGTATTGACCAGGATCACGACGATACGGGCGTTCCAGGTCTCTCCCAGATACGAAATCGGACTGAACCCCATCCATTGCAAGGTCCAGTTCAACGCCGAATAGGACGGATCGAGCAGCCACCACCAGGTCAGCGTGGAGAGCGACAGCGGAATCACCCAGGGCACGAGCAACAGGCCACGCCAGATACGCTCATGCTTGCCGTGGATGTTGTGCATCAGATGGGCGAGGATAAAGCCCAAGGTCGCCTTGAGAATGACGGCGGTGACGGCAAAGAGACAGGACTGAAACATCACCATCTGGAACGTGTTGCGCCCCAGCAGGAAGATGAAATTGTCCAGAAAGATGAATTCGGTCATCTTCCGGTTCAGCATGCTGAGATAGATGCCGTAGATGGTCGGCCACATTTTCAGGCCGAAAATGATGGCGATCAGTGGGACGCACAACAGGACCGCGATTGCCGATTTTCGCCGCCCGAGCTTTGCCAAGCTGCCGACCCGCCTGGCCGGCGGGTTGGCCGTGCCTTGCCCGATGCCGATAGCGGGTGCGCTGGTGGTATCTGCCATGATGGGTCTCCGCCAGAAAACGGTGACGTAACATCCCCGTCTGGCCGGCCCCATTTTCACGGGGGCCGGTCGGACAAGGCTGGTCAGCTCAGAAAGCCCTCGATCTCTTCGGTCGCCCAGGCGATCACTTGCGGGATCGTTTGGCCGGATTTGATCTTCGCGAACATTGTGGGCAGGGTGCCGCGATTGTACATCTGCACCGCGATTTCCGGTGGGGCCGGCATCATCGCCAGGTGTTCGACCTGGTTATGCTGTTTGCGCACCGGGTAGTTGTAGACCGTGCCTTCGGGCGGGCCGACCTTGTCCCACACGTTGGCGTCCGCCATTTTCTGGAATGGCGGCAGATCGTAGCCCATTACGGCGGCCGAACGTTCGTCGACGTTGTTGGCCTGCATCAAATATTCGGCGAGTTCTTTCGCGGCGCTCTTGTTCGGCGCGAACTCCCAGATGCCGAAGAAATTCATGCTGTGCGGCATGAACCGGCCTTTCGGTCCCAACGGAGCCGGGAAGTGCCAGGTGTCCGCGGCGATCGCGGGCGCGTCGCGCACGGCAACCGCCCAGGCCGAGGGCGGGTTCCAGATCAGCGCGGAATTGCCGGCGATCAGGGCCCGGTTGTTTGATGCGTCATCGTAACTTGCCGCGGAGTCAGGCAGCCATTTCACCAGCTTGGTCGCATATTCCAACGCCTGTTTGACCGCATCGGATTTGATCGCGATCTTGCCTTTGGCATCGACCAGTTCGGCACCGTAGGCGGCGAATATGGACCCGGCGGTGTCGACGTTGTCAGCGGTAGTGCCCAGGCCGATGGCGAAGGGCTTGCCGGCCTTGTGGCAGGCCTCCGCCGCTTTCAGCATCGCGTCCAGGGTCCAGCCCTTGGCTTCCTCGGTTTCCGGCACGTTCGCCGCTGGGTACATCTTGACCAGATCGATTCCGGCAAACTCTTTCATCATGCTGATGCGCGCGGCCGGGCCCTTGTTCTGGGTGCCCCAGCTTGACGGCACGCCCAACCATTCGTTCTTGTACTTGCCGAGGTAATTCGACACCCGGTCGGCCGAACCGTATTGAGCTTCCAGCCGCTTCACGATATCGCTGACCGGTTCCAGTTTCTCCGCGTGGTCGCGGACGTTCCAGTTGGAGATGGTGAACAGGTCGTGGCCGCGTTTTGCCTGTGCTTCGGCGTTGATCGTCAACAGCGTCTTCTGACCCATCGATGTGATCAGATCGACATTGGTCTCAACCTTGTTCTTCTCGGCCCAGGCGGCGGTTTGCGCCTTGATCACCGCGTTGCCGGCCGGAACCCAATGATCCCAGTAGAAGACGTTCAGCTTACCGGCGGCGCCCGCGGTGCGGATATGGACCCATGGGAGTACGGATGCCGCGGCACCGAACTTCAGAATTTTCCGGCGCGTGGCGTCCCGTTTGGACAGGATATTCCTTGTCATACGTTCGTAACCTCCTCGCTTCGCTCCGGGGACCCCCGGGCGGCGTTTTTTCGGACGTGACCGTCTCGTTAAGATGGAGGCTAGTCGCTTTTCCATTTGCGAAGCAACACGCCATACGAGGTGTCACTGGTTTCCGACGACCGGGCAGCGCGGTCCATCGCGGAATTGTCGGATTCTCAGCGCCGTGGCGGCCCGGCATCCAGCAGCGCCAGGTTCTGTTCCGCGAGATCGGCGGCCTCGCTGTCCGGATCGATTTCCAGGATGCGGCTCCAATCGGCTCGGGCGCCGGATACGTTGCCCATCCTCTGACGCAGAATCCCGCGTTCCAGCAGGATTTCCGGATCGTCCGCGGCCAACGCAATCGCCTGTTCCAGATCCTTTGCGGCGGGGGCAAGGCGCCCCAATGCACGCAAGATACCGGCGCGCATTACCAGCACATCCGCTCGGCTGGGATCGAGGATCAACGCCTTGGTCAGATCGTCGATCGCCAGGTCGCGCCGGCCGAGCGCCTTGGCGGCGATGGCGCGTTGGATGAGAGAGGGGGCGCTGGCGGGGCTCAGTTGCAGGGCTTCGCTGGCCAGTTCCACGGCGCGCGCGGGTTGGTTGGCGAGCAGACGGGCCTGGACCGCCTGGCTGAGCGCCGTCGCCCGCACCGTCGGATCGGTCGCGGGGCCGAAGGCGATCGTCTCCAACAGCGTCGCGCCGGAGGACGGGTTGCCACTGGCGATCTCGGCCAGCGCCCTACAATGCGTCGCGGCATCGCCGCCGCCGCGGGCCTTCCATGCTTCGGCCAGCGCGGTAGCCTGGGATGGTTCCTCTGTCACTGCCGCAAGGCACAATTCGTAGTCCGGGTCCTGGCTGATGCGCCAGGGCAACGGCGGTGTGGGGAGTATTGGTGCTTCGGATTCGGACAACGGCTGCCCCGATGTCAGCCACCACCAACCGGCCGTCCCAGCGGCGGCGATGCCTGACAACAGCAGACCGCCCAGGATCAGGATTCGTAAAAGCATCGCCGCACGCTACACGAATTGCAACCCGAGGGAACGGTGGTGTTTCGCATGCTCACGCGTGCCTGGGCGACGTGCGAGGGACCGATGCCGGGTCCAGAAAGCGCCGGTTCAGGGCGTCGGCGCGAAATGCAGGAACGCATTCTGACCGATATGGAATCCGGGCGGTAACTGGCCGAACGGAGGGAAGGGTACGCTGCCCAGACAGGGGGCGAAGATGCTGTCATGGATCAGGATAGAGTCGCGGACCGTCGCCCAAACGCTTTCCGCCAGCACGTCCTGATCGACATGGTCGGTTTCGATCCGCCAGGCGGTGTAGGCCTGCAACAAAGTCGGGAGATTGGGCAGGATGTTCCCGACCCCGCCCCACATGCCGGCCAGCAGCAGATCGGTATGCGAGTACCAATCCCGCATCGCATGGAAATAATAGCGCGATTGCAGCCAGGCATCGACGGCCACTCGTTCCTTTACGGTCAACAGGGAATCGGCGTCGCGACAGAGGAAGCGCTTCACGGACGGATCGGAGACCACGTCGAATCGCCAAAGCAACTTGCGATGGACGGGTTGGCCGTCGGGCAGCCGCATTTCGCGCAGTTGCACACCGCGGCTGGCGAGGGTGGCCAGGTAGGACCTGTTCACGGTCTCGTCGTGATAGACACGGATCGACCAGGCCGGGAACAGATGCGGCTGAATGCGCGCATTTTCCAGCAGCGGCACCTGATAGCGTGGCTCATTGCCCCAAAGGCAGTAGGCAATGACGTTTTCGGCCGGGTTCAGCGTGTTGAACATTGGCGGCAAACCGTCGGGAACGCCGACCAGGCGTGCGCGCGTGCCGAACCTGCGATCTTTCGCTTCCAACGCCGCTCGGCCTGAGTCCACCGACAGATCGAGGCGTCCTATTCGGTTATAGGCGTCTGCCAGACAGTCATGCACGTTTGGACTGTCCGAACCGCGGGCAAGGGCTCGCTCGCAGGCGTCGATCGAACCCGCCATATCGCCGACACCCAGCAGGAAAACGCCGAGGTTCTCATGCAAAGCGGCGTTGTCCGGCGCGATTGACAGACCGTCGCGCAAGGCGGCGATCCCGTCGTCCAGCCGTTTCATGCCGTAGAGCATCAGGCCCAGGAACAGGTAATCGTCCGCTGCCTGTGTTCCGGCTGCATTGGCATTGGCGATGACGCGCCGCTGTAGGTCGTGGGCCACATGCAGGTCGCCGCGCGCATAGGTCTGGTGCGCCAGGTTGCGCAGTGTATCGAGCGGCGCGGTATCGACGCCCGCGGGCAACGCCGCGGTTGCGGCCGCCGCGGCCGTTGGGCCGAAAGACACGACAACCTTGGCGGGGTCCGTGTCCGGCCCACCTTGCACGGCGCCAGGTACGCCGGATCCGGACCAGTTGCGATGGCCGCCGGACCAGGACATGGCTCAGCGCGGCATCAGGATCGCGTCGGCCTGCGCGGTGGCGCTGACCGGAACATCATCGGCGGCGACGCTGGGCGGAGGACCCGACGCCATCGCCGATGCCGCCATTGGCGCCGCCATCATGCGCGCGGTCGGCGTGGGCGCGGTGTTGTCCAGGTTGATTTCCTTGAAGCTGGCAAAGCGCAGATCGAGCAGGTCAGCCGCTTCCTCGGCGCGTCCCCGCAACGCGCTCAGCGCCTGCCGGGTGGCTTCTTTATAGGCCGAGCGATGGGCCTGCCGGGACAACCGCCAGCCGAGGCCGCTGGTGACCATGCCCTTCTTCTGCAATTCCCCGACCAGGGTCAGCAGCAGCGGACCATCCAGGCTGGTCAAGGTCAGGCTCTGGGTGGCTTGCCAGCGTTCCGTGCGATCCTGTGGGGTCGGGCCGCTGCGCCAGACATTGTATCCGCCCGTCGAAACGGTGATCGCCGGGTTCTGGCGTGCCAGGGCCAATGCCTCGCGCATGATCGTGTTGACCCGGCTTTGGGCATCTGCGGCCGATGCGCTCGACGCCTCGACCCGCATCGTGGTGGCGAGTTCGTCGGGTGTGACCATGACCGTGGCGGTCTCGCCCAGGCGTAGAACCGTTTCGGCCTGGCCGGGTACGGCGCAGAGCAGGCCGACCAGAAGTGTGGCGTAACGAATGCAAGTGACCAGGGTCTGGGTCATGTGTGCGCGGCTCCCGGCCGAGATTGCGCCGCAACCTGCACTCGGTTGGGGGCGACGGCAAGCGGAACGCCGCGTCCGGTGTCGATTTCGAGACGGCCGGTTGGCATTCCGCCGAACCGGCCGCTCGGTCGATCGCGGGTTACCCGATCGCTTGTTACCCCGCGGCCTTGGCTTCTCGCCGGCGGCGGTGCAGCACGAACTCCGTGTAGCCGTTGGGCTGCTTGCGTCCGTCGAACACCAGGTCGCAGGCCGCCTGGAAGGCCGGACCGTCGAATGCCGGCGCCATCGGCCGATACGCCGGATCGCCCGCGTTCTGCCGGTCCACCACCCGCGCCATACGCTGCATCGCCTCCATGACCTCGGCTTCTGAAGCCACGCCGTGATGCAGCCAGTTGGCGATGTGCTGGGACGAAATCCGCAATGTCGCGCGGTCTTCCATCAGCCCGACGTCGTGGATGTCCGGCACCTTGGAGCAGCCAATGCCCTGGTCGATCCAGCGCACCACATACCCCAGAATGCCCTGGCAGTTATTGTCCAGCTCCTGTCGCACATCGTCGGGGGACCAGTTGGGTCGATCGGCGACCGGGATGGTCAGCAGATCGCCGATCGGCGCCCGCACCCGCGACGCAAGCTCCGTCTGACGATCGGCGACCGAGACCTGGTGGTAGTGCAGCGCATGCAAGGTCGCGGCGGTGGGGGACGGGACCCAGGCGGTGTTCGCCCCGGCGCGAGGATGGCCGATCTTCTGCACCAGCATATCCGCCATCCGGTCGGGCGCCGCCCACATGCCCTTGCCGATCTGCGCGCGGCCGCGCAACCCGCATTGCAGGCCGATATCGACGTTCTGGTCCTCATACGCCTTGATCCAAGCGGTGTTGCGCATCTCGTTCTTGCGGATCATCGGACCCGCTTCCATCGAGGTGTGCATCTCGTCGCCCGTGCGATCCAGGAATCCGGTGTTGATGAACACCACCCGGTCCTTCGCGGCATGGATGCAGGCTTTCAGATTGGCGGAGGTCCGCCGTTCTTCATCCATGATGCCCATTTTCAGGGTGTTGCGAGCAAGGCCCAGGATGTCTTCGACGCGCGCGAACAGGTCGTTGGTCAGCGCGACCTCCTCCGCCCCATGCATCTTCGGCTTCACAATATACACACTGCCCGCTCGGCTGTTCTTGATCGGCCCCTTGCCGTTCAGGTCGTGCATCGCGATCAGGGACGTGACGGCCGCGTCCAGAAACCCTTCCGGGATTTCCCCCCCGGCCGCATCCAGCACCGCGTCCGTGTACATGTGGTGCCCGACATTGCGGATCAGCATGACGCTGCGTCCGGACAGCCACAGCGTCCCGCCCGCCGGCTTGGTGTATTGCCGATCCGCGTTCAGCTTGCGGGTCATCATCCGCCCGCCTTTCTCGAACGTGTCCTCCAGGGTGCCGTTCATCAGGCCCAGCCAATTGCGGTAGGCCCCAACCTTGTCGTCCGCATCGACGGCCGTGATGGAGTCCTCGCAATCCTGGATGGTCGTCAGCGCCGATTCCAGCACCAGGTCCGCCACGCCGGCGGGATCGTCCTTGCCGATCGGGTGGGTGTGGTCGATGACGATCTCGATATGCAGGCCGTTATGCTTCAGCAGGATCGCGGATGGCGCATCGGCGGCGCCTCGATAGCCGACGCATTGGGCGGGATCGCGCAATCCGGTCTGGTCGCCGCCGAGGGTCACGACCAGCGCGCCGCCTTCCAGGGCGTAGAAGGTGGCATCGGCGTGGCTGCCGGTGGCCAGGGGCGCGGCCTCATCCAATATCGCGCGGGCGCGGGCGATGACTTTGTCGCCGCGGATCTTGTTGAAACCGCCGGCCCGGGTCGCGCCATCGTCTTCCGAAATCGCGTCCGTGCCATACAGGGCGTCGTACAGGCTGCCCCAGCGCGCATTGGCGGCGTTCAGGGCGTAACGCGCATTGGTCACCGGCACGACCAACTGCGGCCCGGCCATGGTGGCGATTTCGGGATCCACCTTGGTGGTGCCCACGCTGAAGTCGGCGGGTTCGGCTGCCAGGTACCCGATGCCGCGCAGAAATGTCAAGTAATCGCCCTGATCGATGGGCTTGCCGCGATTGGCCAGGTGCCACGTGTCGATTTGCTTCTGGAGCGATGCCCGCTTGTCCAATAGGGCCTGGCAGCGTGGAGCAAGGTCGCCCACCAGCGCGGCAAATCCCGGCCAGAAGGCGGCGGGGGAGATGCCGGTGCCGGGAAGCGCCTCATCATTGACGAAATGGAGCAGGGTGCCGGCGACGCGCAGGCCCCCGGCTTCGACGTAATTCATGCGGGCTTCTCCGTTAGATTGCGGCAGGGTAGCGAATTTCTGGTTGGTTCGGAACCGTCGATGCGCCGGGGATTGCCATGCAATCCACCGGGCGCGGTCCTGTCCCGGGCGTCGATGTCATCCCATCACGTGGACGCTCGCTCCACGACGTGAAACGGTACGCGGATGCGATCGATGTCGCGTGGCGGCTCCCCGGCCAATCGCCGCAGCAACAGGTCCGCTGCGGTGCGGCCGCTTTCCACGCCTTCCACATGCACGGTCGTAAACGGCGGCTCGCTGGCCGAACTGAGTTCGAAGTTGCCGAAGCCGCACACCGACAGCCGCTCCGGGACTGCGACGCCCTGCAACCGGGCTTCGGTGATGGCCCCGAAGGCGAGTTGATCGGAACTGCAAAACAGCGCCGTCCGCTCGGTCAGGTTCGGCAGTATGCCGCGCAAAGCCTGCCGCCCCGCCGCGATCGTGCTCGGGGCCGGCACGGTGACCGTTGCCACGATTTCCCCGCCCGCCCGCCTCGCGGCGTCGACGAAGCCGCGAGTCCGCGCGACGGCACGGAAATCCGCGGCGGAAAATGCCGTGAAGCGCGTGTGCCCCTTGGCCAGAAAATAGGCCGCGACGGACGCGCCCAGCTCCGCGTGGTCGAAACCGACCAGCATGTCGATCGGTTTGGCGGTGACCTCCCACACTTCCACGACCGGGATATGGGCGTCGATCAACAACTGCCAGGCCGCCGCCGTGTAGGCGGCCCCGGTCACCAGCATCGCATCCGGACGCCGACCCAGCAGCGCGCGGAACAGTGCCTCGTCATCGACATTGTCGTAGCCGCTGAGCGAGAGCATCACCTGATACCCGGCCTCTCTCATCGTGTCGGTGAACGCCTGCACCAGGCCGGCGAACATCGGATGCGCGATGGTGGGGACGATCGCGGCAACCATCCGGGACCGGCGAGACGACAGCCCACCGGCGATCAGGTTCGGAACGTAGCCCAGTCGTTCGATGGCCGCGCGGACCCGGGCCGTGGTCTCGGGCGAAACGCGATCCGGGGTGTTGATGACTCGGGATACGGTCATGGGGGCAACCCCAGCCGCCGCCGCGACATCGGTGATCTTGATGGTTGCGGCCCCGCCGCGCGCCGGACCGGGCACGTCCTGTCTCCTATGTCGGGCGAACGCGGCGGCGCGGAAAGCCGGTATTGTGCCGATGCCGCCCGTCTATGCTGCCTTGGCCGTGTTTGCAGCAAGAGCGCGTCGGGGGCAATCGTTCCCGCGGCGATAGATCGGATTTCAGCCGGTGACCGCCTGCTTATGGTCCACAATTCTATCCCCTGGGCTATCCCCTGGGCTGTCCCCTGGGCCACCCGCTGGCCACCCCCCTGGGCCACCCCCCTGTGTGCCCACTGTTGTGAGACGACGCCACCCTGGCGTAACGTGACCTTAACACCCCATCCGCAGCGCGCGAGAAACCAGTGACCCAGATTTCGATTACCCGCACCACGAACCCCAAGCAGCCTCCCGCGGACGAGACGCTGACCTTCGGGACGGTCTTCTCCGACCACATGTTCATGATGAATTATGATGAGGGCAAAGGCTGGCACAGCCCGCGAATCGAGCCCTATGCGCCCTTCACCCTCGATCCCGCGACCTGCGTGCTGCATTACGGGCAGGCGATCTTCGACGGGCTGAAGGCGTTTCGTGGCCGGGACGGTCAGATCCGGCTGTTCCGCACCGGCGATCACGCCCGGCGTCTGAACCGGTCGGCGCATTACCTGTGCATCCCGCAGATGGACCCGGCGATGGTCGAAGAATCGATCCGCGCGCTGGTGGAAGTCGATCAACGCTGGGTGCCCAGCATGGCGGGAACCTCGCTGTATATTCGCCCGACGGTGATCGCGACGGAGACGTTCCTGGGGGTGCATCCCTCGCACACATACCTCTACTACGTGATCGCCAGCCCGGTCGGCGCCTACTACAAGGAAGGCATGAACCCGGTGAAGATCATGGCGTCGGACAAATATGTCCGCGCCGTGCAGGGCGGCCTGGGGGCGGCGAAAACCGCCGGCAACTACGCCGCCAGCCTGTTCGGGGCGGAAGAAGCGCAGAAGGCCGGCTTCACGCAGGTGCTGTGGCTCGATGGCGTCGAGCACAAATACCTCGATGAGGTCGGCACCATGAACATCATGCTGAAGATCGACGACGAGGTGATCACCCCGCCGCTGAACGGCGCCATTCTGGCCGGCGTCACCCGCGACTCCGTCCTGACCCTGCTACGCGACTGGGGTCTGCGCGTGTCCGAACGTCCGGTCTCGATCGATGAGGTCACCGCCGCGGCGCGTGCGGGGCGGCTGGAAATGTGGGGCACCGGGACGGCGGCGGTGATCTCTCCGGTGGGCGAGTTGGGCTACAAAGGAGAGCGCTACGTTATCGGTGACGGCAAGACCGGAGCGCTGACGCAGAAGCTGTATGACACCATCGTCGGCATCCAATACGGCACCGCGCCCGATCCTCATGGTTGGGCTCGCCCGTTGGGCAACCGCCTGGGCGGATAATCTCGTCCCACGGCGCCGGTTGCGCGCGCGGGAGGGAAGGCGGACACTCCTTCCTGCCCGCCGGCAGGACGCCCATCGCTGACCAAACAAGAATGGCGCGCGGCGGGGGAGGAAACGCCCCATGCCGCACGACCAGCCGCTGGCCTCGGCCGAGACTCCGGAACAGGCCATCCGGGACAGCGTTCGCCGTTTCACCGCCCAGCATTCCAGCTTCCGGCGCATTCGCGAACAGCGAGGCTGCCTGCCGGGGTTTTCCCGCGATCTCTGGCGCCAGATGGCGGATCTCGGCTGGTTCGGCACGCTGATCGCCGAGGACGATGGCGGCATGGGTTTGGGCCTGGCCGAGGCCGCTGCCATCGCCGAAGGTCTGGCCACCAGCCTGTGCCCCGAGCCGTTCAGCGGGTCCGCCATGCTGGCCACGGCCATCCTGCGCGACTGCGAAGGCGCGGTGCGAGACGATCTGCTGGGCGCCGTGGTGGCTGGCGAGACCATCGTGGCCGTTGCCTGGCAGGAAGACACCAACATCATCGATGCGTCTGGCGGCACGACGCGCGTCACGACAGACGGCGCCAATGGCACCATCAATGGCACCAAGCGCTTCGTCCATGCGGGTGCCGGTGCGGACGGGTTCATCGTAGCGGCGCAACATGGCCCGTCTGCCGCGTTATGGTGGGTACCGGCCGGCACAACGGGATTGACCGTGGTTGCGGATCGATTGGCCGATGGGACGTTTGCGGCCAGCCTGTCGTTCTCGGATGTGCGGGTGCCGGTCGCCAACCGGCTCGCCGGGCCGGACCGCGCGGCCAGGGTTCTGACCGCCGCACTGGACCTGACCACGATCCTGGCCAGCGCGGAGATGCTGGCGGTTGCGACCGCGGCGTTCGACATGACCCTGGAGCATCTGCGCACACGCAAGCAGTTCGGCGCCACGATCGGCAGTTTTCAGGCCTTGCAGCATCGCGCGGTTGACTGTGGCGCCCAGTTGGAAATGGCGCGCGGGGTGCTGCGGGACGCCATACAGGTTGCCGGTGAAACGACAGACCCAGCGGATCGTGCGGTCGCGGCAAGCCGAGCGAAGGCGCGGTGTGGGGATGCGGCGGGGCTGGTGGCGCGGGAGGGCATTCAGATGTTCGGCGCCATGGGCTTCACCGACGAACTCGATCTGAGCCTGTGCGTCAAACGCATCCTGGTGCTGTCAGCCTCGCTTGGCTCGGCCCATCATCACCGCCGGCGCTTCGCCAGCTTGCGTCCCCCGGTGCTGGCGACGGATGACGCCCGGTCCGACATCGACGCCAGCGTGCGGTCATTGCCTGCTGATACCGAGTGGAACGCGTTGGCGGATGCCGATTTCCGTGCCCTGGTGCGAGATTTCTTCGAAACCCACTATCCGCCGGAATACCGCCATTTGCCTCGCCGGGTGCGCTGGGCGGAGGTGCGGGACTTCAATCTGAAACTGGCCGAACGCGGCTGGATCGCGCCGGCCTGGCCTCGGTCGGCCGGGGGGATGGCGCTGTCACCGGCGAAACAACTGATCTACGTGGAAGAACTGGAACGCCATGGGGTCGGGCGCGCCCCCGACCAGGGCGTGCGGCAGTTGGGTCCGGTGCTGTTGCGCTATGGTACGGAAGCGCAGAAGGCCGAGTACCTGCCGAAAATCCTGTCCTGCGAGCATATCTGGTGCCAGGGCTACAGCGAGCCCAACGCGGGGTCGGACCTTGCCAGCGTCGCCACCACGGCGGTCGCGGACGGCAGCGATTTCGTCATCAACGGCCAGAAGATCTGGACGTCGCTGGCGATGGATTCGACCCATATCTACATCCTGTGTCGCACCGACCCGGCCAAGCCAAAACAGGAAGGCCTGAGCTTCATCATCGCGCCAATGAACACGCCGGGTATCGAATGGCGCCCGATCCGCAACATCGCCGGGGATGAGGAGTTCTGCCACGTCTTCCTGGACAATGTCCGCGTGCCGGCCGCCAATCTGGTCGGCGGACTGAACAAGGGCTGGACCGTCGCCAAGGCCGTGCTGGGGTTCGAGCGGCTGGGCGTGGCCAGCCCCAACCGCCCCCTGATGGCGTTCAACCGTCTGACCGCGATGGCCCGGGCGGCGGGCCTGTTCGAAGATCAGGGCTTCGTCGATGACTACACGCGATTGCGCCTGACCCTGTTGGATCAGGCCACCCTCTACAGCCACTACGCCCAAGCCGTCGGCCGCGGCGAAATGCTCGGCCATGAGGTGTCCTACCTGAAGATCATCGGCATGGAAGCGCTGCAACGCGTCACCGAGTTCGCGTTGGAGCGGGCAGGGGCGCTGGGCGCCGCGGCCGGCCCGTTTGAGCTTGGCGGCGCGGAAATCGACCTGTTGGCGCCGTACTACATGGCCCGGATGACAACGATCGGGGCGGGGACCAATGAAATCCAGCGCAATATATTGGCGAAACGGTTGCTGAATCTGCCGTCGCGCTAAGGTGACACACAGAAATAAGCTCTGCATCTGGTGTTGAGCACCTGTCTCTCCACGTCATGGCGGGTGCAGACCCGCCATCCACGTCTTGCGGTGTTGATATCAGCAAAGTCGTGGATGGTGGGCCTGCGCCCACCATGACGGGGTTTGCATCCCTGGCGCCAGATGCAGCAGCTATTCTTGCACCCGCCGAACGGGCGGTCTTGCGGTTGTTATTCGGTCGTGTTGGTGTGGGAGCCATGACGTCCGCATGGCGGCGTGGCGGCGAATCGAAGTAATTGCTCACCCCACCCCTGCGATCGGCTCGGCGGGTAGTTTGACCGCGAGCACGAAGCGAATGGTGTCCAACACCGAAGCGCGATTGGCTTTCGCCGTGCTGACGACAGAGCGGAAGGCGGCATAGGTCTCGGCGCCCCACTCGC